>NZ_JBHVYO010000022.1:0-154428 GCF_042880655.1 Streptomyces sp. NPDC058295 | reverse complement strand
TCCCACCCTCGGCCGCTGAGAGCCTGGTCCAGCTGGTCGATGATCTCCCGCATGGAGGCGGGGTGCTCGGTGGCGAAGTCGAGGTCCTGGCTCGGCCGGTGGACGATGCCGGGAGGCGCCGGCTCGACCTGACCGGAGGATCGAACCAGGACTGCGCTCTGATCGCCTGCCGCGCGGACTGCCGGGCGCGGGACATGATCGACGGCCGACGCCCGCGGGCGGTCACGCTTTCCCTACCGGGCCGGTTTCCTGGTGTGTTCGTCGTCGCGCTTCCTCTGCTCGACCGGGCGGCGCTGGGCGTCGGTGTCGTGGCTCAGCGCGTCTCCGGCCTCGCTGTCATGCGTTCCGGGCACGATCGCGTCCTGTGCCTCTCGGCGGGCGGCGCGGTCGCCACTCTCGCCGGGGGCTTCGGAGGGCGGGGTCGGCTTGCGGTCTTCCTTCTCGGTCATGCGGACTTCCCTTCCGTACATGCTCTTGCCGCGGTTCGTGTGGCGTTTTTGGGGTCGTCTTTTACGCAGCGTTGCCTTTCACGTTCGGTCTCCCTCGTCTTCGGCTGCACGGAGACGGCCGTCGCTGATCACGCCACCCCTACCTTGTTCCCGGTGCGAGCGTCGGCAGTCTTCTCGCCGAGGCGGCGGTCGGGTGCCTGAGTGGGACGTTTTCGTCCGGGCCGCCTCCCGCATCCTGCGATGCCGCAGAGTCTGCCCTGCATGCCCCCGGTTCGGCGTCAGTGCGGCCCGGTGGAGCGGGGCGGGTCCCGCTCTCGCCCCGCTCCACCGGTCTGCGGATCACCGATGGCGTCAACGCAGTGTGTACGCCGTGGGGAGGGTCTGCCGGACGGTGTTGCCCTGGCTGTCGGTCGGGCTGATCCGTAGGCCGACTCCCTTGGCGGCCTGGTCCCGCCGCGGGTTCCTGACCGTCGTGGTGAAGGTGTTCTTCCCGGTCGCCTTCGTGGTCGCGGGGTGCCAGGTGCTGCCCGCGTCGAAGGTGGTCTCCGCCTTCAGAGAGGTCACCTTCGGACCGTCGGAGAGGCGTTCCTGGTAGTAGGCGACGACGGTGATCTCGTGGACCTGCCCCGCCTCGGCGGTGTTGTCCAGGGCCAGACCGAAGTCGTAGCGCAGGAAGATCAGCGGCTCGGGGCGGCAGGCCGCCTGGTTGCTGCCCACCGTCTCGCCGATGCACGGGCTCAGCGTCGAGGTGTCGTTCTTGGCCGCCGTAGCTGAGCTGTACTGCCACACCGTGGTGACGTCGTCGGTCTGTGTCTCGAAGGTGTAGCGGGCGGACTTCGCCGGAAGGTCGTAGGAGACGAGGTCACCGCCCTTGCAGTGAATGATCAGCGGTGTGGTGTCGCTACTGGGACATCCCTCCTTCCAGGAGCCACATTCGCTCGGATGGGGCACCTTTAGGTCGCCATTATTGAAGGGTCAACAGGGCCTGTTGCGGCTGGTGTTGGCGGCGCTGATGTAGCCGACAAAGCGCCGTCGCTTGAGCCAGATATCAGGGAGAGCAAGGTGTGTCGCGCGCGCGGCGGTGGATAGCGTCTACGCGGATTCATCCAGCGCTTTCAGCACCGAATCGGCGTTTCCGTTGTACACGATGTGTGGTGGGTCGGCCACGGTGGATCAACGAACAGTCCCGAGGCGGCTCTTCCTGACCTCTTGCAACGATGGTTGTGTATTCACGGCGACCGTTGGTGGGCCAGCTGGTCCACAGGCCCTTGATACCCACAGAGAGTGGCAGATCTGGGTACGGCTACTCAGGCTCCACTCCGTCCGGTCCCGCAGACTCCCCGCATGGGATGGACGCAGACCGAACTGCTCGTGGAGGAGGCGGCGCGGCGGGGCGTGATCGCGGGGTTCGGCGGAAGGGGCGGCTCTGTGTGGTTCGGCTGCCCCGCCGTGCTCGACCGCTTCCTCAGGGCCGGTTCCCGGGAGGGGCGGTCAAGAGGGGCGCTGTCCTCCGGAGTGCGGTCATGCGCGAGACGAGGGGCGCGGCGGCCATGGCGGACGCCCTCCCGAGATGCCGGGACTGACCGGGATCATCGTGTCGGCCCCTGTCTGCATCCGCAGGGACTGCGAGGCGGAGGCGGGGGACCGGCGGACGAGCTGCGAGGGTGCCGTGCCGGGAGTTGGGCATGGCCGAATGGACTTGTCCCCGGGCTCCCGGTACGGCACGGCAGAACGGCACGGCACCTCGCGTGGCAGGCACCGCCGGACCCTACTGGTCGGGTGTGCCTGTCGGCCCGTAGAAGGCGGCTCGCATGATCCCCTGCATGTCGTCGAGCATGGGCATCCGCGGGTTGGCGGGCGCGCACTGGTCTTCGTAGGCGTTCATGGCCTGTTGGGGCAATGCGTCGAGGAAGGTCCTCTCGTCGATGCCGAGAGACTGGAACGACGGTTCGATGCCCACGGCGTCGCGCAGACGCTCCACGGCGCGGGCAAGGGATTCGACGCCCTCGGCCGGGGTGCCGGCCGGCAGGCCCAGGGTGCGGGCGATGTCCTGGACGCGTTCGGGAGCACGGTAGCTCTCGTACTTGGGCCAACCCGTGAGCTTGGTCGGAACGGTGCCGTTGTAGCGGATGACGAGGGGGAGCAGGACGGCGTTGGTCCTGCCGTGCGCGATGTGGAACGTGGCGCCGAGGGTGTGGGACATGGCGTGGACGATGCCGAGGAAGGCGTTTCCGAAGGCCATACCCGCGAGGGTGCCGGCGTTGTGCATCTTCTCGCGCGCCTGCGGGCTGTCCGTCCGGTCGTTCACGGCGGCCTCGATGTGGCCGAAGATCAGCCGAATCGCGTGCAGGGCGAGGCCGTCGGTGAAGTCGTTGGCGTAGACGGACACGTACGCCTCGATGGCGTGGGTGAGGGCGTCGAAGCCGCTGTCCGCCGCCAGCGCCGGGGGCAGCCCGGTGGTGAGCAGCGGGTCGACGATGGCCACGCTCGGCGTGAGCGCGTAATCGGCGAGCGGGTACTTCTTGCCGGTCGCCGGGTCGGAGATGACAGCGAAGGGGGTGACCTCGGCGCCGGTGCCGGAAGTGGTGGGCACGCACACGAGACGGGCCAGACGACCGAGGACGGGGAAGCGGAAGGCCCGCTTGCGGATGTCGGAGAACTTCTGCCGCATGTCCGCGAAATCGATGTCCGGCTGCTCGTACAGCAACCACATCACCTTGGCCGCGTCCATCGGCGAGCCGCCGCCCAGCGCGATGATCGTGTCCGGCCGGAAGTCACGCATCAGCCGGGCGCCGCGCTGCACGGAGTCGATGCTCGGCTCGGGCTCGACGTTGTCGATGACCTGGACGGTCACCGGCTCGTGGCGCCGCTGCAGCACGCGCGTGACGCGGTCGACGAAGCCGAGGCGGGTCATCGTCGCGTCGGTGACGACCGTGACCCGGTGCACGTCCGGCATGGACGCCAGGTACCGGATCGCCTGCGGCTCGAAGTAGATCTTCGGCGGCACCTTGAACCACTGCAGGTTGTTGCGGCGGGTGCCGACCCGCTTGACGTTCAGCAGCTGGGCGGCGGATACGTTGTTGGACACCGACGTGCTGCCCCAGGAGCCGCAGCCCAGGGTCAGCGACGGCAGCAGGCCGTTGTAGATGCCGCCGATCGCGCCCTGCGAGGACGGCGCGTTCACGATGATCCGCACGGTCTTCATCCGCTTCCCGTACGCCTCCGCCAGCGCGCGGTCCTCGGTGTGGATGACGGCGCTGTGGCCCTGGCCGTGGAAGGCGACCATGTCCGCGGCCAGGTCGAAGCCCTGTTGTTCCGAACGGGCGCGCAGCACGGCGAGGACCGGGCAGAGCTTCTCCCGGGTCAGCGGCTCCTGCGGGCCGACCCGGTCCGTCTCGGCCAGGATGAGCGAGGTGCCGGCGGGCACCCGGAAACCCGCGCGCTCCGCGATCCACTCGGGACTCCGGCCCACGGCGGTGGCGTTGACCTTGGGCTCACAGCCCGCACCGGCGGTGCCCGCAGGGAACAAGAAGGTCTCCAGCTTCGCCTTCTCCTCGGCGGTCGCCAGGTGGGCGTGCAGCGTGCGGAACTCGGCGAGCGCCGGTTCGTAGATCTCGTCGTCCAGGATGACGGCCTGCTCGGAGGCGCAGATCATGCCGTTGTCGAAGGACTTGGACAGCACCAGGTCGTTGACGGCGCGGCGCAGCCTGGCGCTCTTGTGGACGTACGCGGGGACGTTGCCGGCGCCGACCCCCAGGGCGGGCTTGCCCGCCGAGTAGGCCGCCCTGACCATGGCGTTGCCGCCCGTGGCGAGTATCAGCGGGACGCCCGGGTGGCGCATCAGAGTGCCGGTCGCCTCGACGGACGGAGCCTCGATCCACTGGATGCAGTGCTCGGGAGCTCCCGCGGCGAGGGCGGCGTCGCGCACGACGCGGGCCGCCTGCGCGCTGCAGCGCTGGGCGGAGGGATGGAAGGCGAACACGACGGGGTTGCGGGTCTTCAGCGCCATCAGCGCCTTGAAGATCGTCGTGGAGGTCGGGTTGGTGACGGGAGTGACCGCGCACACCACGCCGACCGGTTCCGCCACCTCGACCATGTCCTCGATGTCGTCGCGGGCGATGACGCCCACGGTCTTCAGGGGAGCCATGCTGTGGGTGACGTGCTCGCAGGCGAACATGTTCTTGGCCGCCTTGTCCTCGAAGACGCCCCGTCCGGTCTCCTCCACCGCGAGGCGGGCCAGCGCGGTGTGCTGGTCCAGAGCGGCGACCGACGCCTTCTTGACGATGTGGTCGACCTGCTCCTGGTCCAGGGCCTCGTAGTCGGCCAAGGCCTTGAGTCCGTTCGTGACGAGCTGGTCAACGGCGATGACGGTGTCCGACGGCGCCTCGGCGGTGGCCCTGGTCGCGGTGCGGTCGTCGTGGCGGGTCATGGGTGTGCCTCCGTCGTCGAGAGGTGAGGCCGCACTTTCCGGCGGCCGTACGAGAGCGGCGCCGTGGATGACCGGTGCCGCTCCGTCAGCAGCGTCTCGTCGGCAGCGCTGCCCCGAGCAGGTCCTCCCGGTTCCCAGCGGGTTCCTGACCGGCCCCGAATGCGCGGGCCGAGTGGCCCTTACGCCTGTTGAACGCTGCGCGGTGCGAGCGCTTGTCAGAGCGGCCAGGGGTGCGCGATCCCGCCCGTGTGCCGCTCGGGCGGACGGGTGTCGTCGACGCGGGACGTGAGGTTGTTCACGACGCCCACCACTCCATCCACCCGCCACGTCAGCTGGATGGCCAGGGGGATGCCGCTGCGCTGCTCCAGCCGACCCTGCAAGGTGACCATGCCGTCCCGGACCGAGACGTTCACCGTGTGGGGCGGCACGCACATGGCCCGCGTCAGCACGTCCTCGAGCACTTCCCGGCCGATCTCCTCGTCCGTGCGCAGGAAGACGCGCAGCAGGTCCCGTCGGGTGGCGATGCCGATCAGCCGGTCTTCCTCGTCCACCACGGGAAGCCGGTCCACGTGGCGGCGTTCCATGATGCGTGCGGCGTCCGCGACGCGCTGTTCGGGGTGCACGGTGACAGCGGGCGTCGACATCAGCTCGCCGGCGGTCGTGGCTCGGGCCGCGGCCGCCGCGTCAGGGGTGGAGCCGCGCGCGGACTTGCGGCCACGCCGGACGCGGCCGTGAGGGGGCCGAGCCGCCTGATGGCGGATCAGGTCGGTTTCGGAGACGACCCCGAGGACGTTGTCGTCGTCGTCCACCACGGGCACGCCGCTGATGCGGTGCCGGTCCAGCAGGCGTGCCACGTCCTTGAAGGGTGTCTCCCGGCGCGCTTCGACGACCTCGCTGGTCATCACCTCGCCGACGATGCGGGTCATCACACCACTCCTTCCCTCGACCATCCGCGAGAGAAGCGCGGCGGACGGTGTTGTGCCCGGACGCCCACAGGCCGGAAACCCTGTGCGGCAGGTCGTCCGTGAACGCACCGGAGCCGGAGCGCACGGGCAATGTCGGCCGCCGGCCGTCGATGTCCCTACGGACCGTCCCGGGGAACCGGCCCCCGGTACGAATCCAGCGTCCGGCACGACGAGCCGCCGGGGCAGGGGCCAACCGTCCCGAAGCCGGGACCGAATGCCCCGACTCCAGGAATCGGCCCTGTCACCTACGCAATCCGCCGCTTCGGGATGCGCGCGATTGGGCGCAGGGGGCGCGCAGGAGAGGGATCGTCGACGATCTCCCGCCGCCCACGGGTGGTCCGAGGAACGCGGCGAGGGCCTTGCTCGACACCGGAGTTCGATGGTCCGCAGCAGTGTAGGGCCGACCGGCCCTGGCCCTTCGGCCCTGGAACGCGCACGATCTACGGTAGGCAGGGACCGGGGCACGCGGTGGGCGTCTTCCGGCGCAGGTACGAGACGGCGCAGAACGAGGAGCATTCGATGGCGGACGGCAAGCGGCCCGGACCCGACGATCCGATCCAGGTCTTCCTGCTGGACGACCACGAGGTGGTACGCCGCGGGGTGCGCGACCTGCTGAACGACGAGCCGGACATCGACGTGGTCGGTGAGGCGGGCACCGCGGAACAGGCACTGGTGCGTGTCCCCGCGCTGCGCCCGCAGGTGGCGGTGCTCGACGTCCGCCTGCCGGACGGCGACGGTGTGACCGTCTGCCGGGAGCTGCGGTCGCGCATGCCGGAGCTGGCCTGTCTGATGCTGACCTCGTTCGACGACGAGGAGGCACTGCTCGACTCCATCATGGCCGGCGCCTCCGGATACGTCCTGAAGCAGATCAAGGGATCGGACCTGGTCTCGGCCGTCCGTACCGTGGCCGCCGGCCAGTCCCTGCTCGACCCCAGCGCCACCGCCAGGCTGATGGCCCGCCTGCGCCAGGGCCCGGAGCCGGAGCCGGAGCCCGACGCCATCCCGGGCCTGACGGACCGGGAGCGGGAGATCCTGGCCCTCATCGGTGAGGGACTGACCAACCGGCAGATCGGTCAGCGGCTCTACCTCGCGGAGAAGACGGTCAAGAACCACATCTCACGGCTGCTGGCCAAACTCGGCGTGGAGCGCCGCATCCAGGCGGCCGTCATCGCCACCCAGGCCCAGGACCGGCTCAGGCAGCAAGGCCGTTGAGCCCGCCCGCACGCCAGGCCCACCGGGCCGAACGGCCCTCCTCCCAGCCCCGTGCGGCCCAAGCCGGATCCCTTTCCGGGCCGTCAGGCTGGCAGCGCACCCGGACATCACCGGACGGCACTCATCGGGAGGATGACGGACATGAGCGTGCGCGTCGGCATCAACGGCTTCGGCCGCATCGGACGCAACTATCTGCGCTGTGTGCTGGAGCGTGCGGAGACCTCGGCCGGCACACCGGTCGAGGTCGTCGCGGTCAACGACCTCACCTCGCCGGCGGCGCTGGCCCATCTGCTGGAGTTCGACTCCACGTACGGCCGGCTGCACCGCGTGGTCGAGCACGACGACACCTCGCTCACGGTCGACGGGCACCGGATCGTCGTGACCGCCGAGCGCGACCCGGCAGCTCTGGCCTGGGGTGACGCCGAAGTCGATGTCGTCATCGAGTCCACCGGCCGGTTCCGCACCCGCGAGCAGGCGGGACTGCACCTGAAGGCCGGCGCCCGCAAGGTACTGCTGTCGGTGCCGGGCAAGGACGTCGACGCCACCGTGGTGATGGGCGTCAACGAAGGCACGTACGACCTGGAGCTCCACCACGTGGTCTCCAACGCCTCCTGCACCACCAACTGCGTGGCGCCCATGGTGAAGGTCATCGACGAGCACTTCGGCCTGGTCAAGGGCCTGATGACCACCATCCACGGCTACACCAACGACCAGGTGGTCCTGGACGGCCCGCACAAGGACCTGCGCCGTGGCCGCAGTGCCGCAGTCAACATCATCCCCACCAGCACCGGGGCCGCGCGTGCCGTCGGTCTGGTGCTGCCGGAGCTGGCCGGGACCCTCGACGGCATCGCCGTGCGAGTGCCGGTCGAGGACGGCTCGCTGACCGACCTGAGTGTGGTCCTGGAGCGGCCCGTGACCGCGGACGAGGTCAATGCCGCCTTCCGTGAGGCCGCCGACGGACCGCTCAAGGGCATCCTGCGGGTGTCCGACGCACCGATCGTCTCCCGGGACGTCGTAGGCGATCCCGCCTCGTGCGTCCTGGACGCCCCGCTGACCCAGGCACACGGCGACCTGGTCAAGATCTTCGGCTGGTACGACAACGAGTGGGGTTACACCAACCGGCTGCTGGACCTCACGGAGTACGTCGCGGCGCGGCTTTCGCAGAGCTGACGAGCCTGGTCGCACGCGATGACCTCTGCGGACATGAGGGGGCCAGGGGCGACTGGCCTTGCGTCCTGTGTTCGGACGTGGTGAATGGAGGTAGGGCACACCTGCACAGAGCCGCGCGTTCCCGCCGGGCGCAGGTCGGCGGGAACGCACACCGCTTCGAAGAAGCCCGCATGTGCGGCGCCCCGCCCGTCACGACCGACGGGTGGGACTCGCCGCGTATCCCGAGCGTGTGAGGAGGATGCCATGGCGTCCCGACTCGACGAGAAGACGGTGGCGAAGCTGGTGGCCGAGGCCACGGCGGCGCCGTCCATGCACAACGCGCAGCCGTGGCGGTTCCGCTTCGTGACCGGTGAACGCCTGATGCTGTTGTACGCGGATCTCGAGCGGGCCATGCCCCGCTCGGACCCCGGCAACCGGGCGTTGCACATCGGTTGCGGGGCGGCGCTGTTCAATCTCCGCGTCGCCGCCGCGCATGCGGACCTCGTCGCGGAGACAGCGCTGTCGCCCGATCCGCAGGACCCGACGCTGCTTGCGGCCGTACGTCTGTTCGGCGCTGTCGGGCGTCTTCGGGACGACGACCTGGTGCGGCTGCACCCGGGGATCCAGCAACGGCACACGAGCCGCCACCCGTTCGCGGACAAGGCCGTCCCCGAAGACGTGCAGGCCACCCTGTGCGAGGCCGCGGCACGCGAAGGCGCCGAGCTGTTGTTCCCCGGCCCCTGGCACACCGAGACCGTTCTCGACCTCGTCCGCGACGCCGAGAGCCGCGACGTCATGGACCCCGGCTCCGACGAGGACCTGGTGCACTGGACGCGGCTCGGGCCGGAAGCGGACATCGCCGTCGACGGCGTCCCGGAGTACGCCTTCGGTCCCCGCAAGCGGGACGGCAAGGCTCCCGTACGGGACTTCGCCGGCCGTCGGCGCGTGGCCGACCGTGGCACCACCACCTTCGAACACACCCCGCATCTAGCCCTGCTCAGCACCCCCGGCGACGGCTCCGACGACTGGCTGCGTGCAGGGCAGGCACTGGAACGCGTCCTGCTGGAGGCCACCCTGGCCGACCTGGCCACCTCCCTGACCTCGCACGCGCTGGAGACCCGCGACCTGCGCCTGCTGGCCCGCGACCCCGGGGAGGGCACAGGCCAGGTACAGATGGTGCTGCGACTCGGCTACGGCCCGCGCGGGCCGGTCACGCCTCGGCGCGCGGTGGGGGAGGTCCTCGACATCGCGTGACCTCGGCACGACGGATTCCCCGGCGGGGCGTGGCGCGGTCCCCCGCGTCTGGTGGCGAGCGAAGCCTGCGCCGACGGCAGCCCGTTCCTTGCGGGTCGCGGGCACCCCGTTCGCGCCCAGCTGGGCGAGGGCAGTGGACTCCGCCGGTGAGCGTCACCGCGGCGCGGCGGCTTCCTCCGGTTCGGGCGGCCCTCCGTGGGGAGCGAGGTCGAATTCCACGTCCACCACGCCCTCGACGGCACGGGCCAGACGTGCTGCCACCGGCACCAATGCGGTGTCCCGGACGCGGCCGGTGAGCTGTACGACCCCGTCCCGCACGCTCACCAGCACGGCCGACTTCGGTAGGGGGAAGAGGTAGGACACGACCTCGCGCCGTACCTCCTCGGCGATCTCCTCGTCGTCGCGCAGGAAGACCTTGAGCAGGTCGGCGCGGCTGACGACGCCCTCGAGCATGCCCAGGGCGTCGACCACGGGCAGCCGCTTGACCTTCGCGCGCGCCATGGTGCGAGCCGCCTGTGCGAGGGTGGCGTCCGCGTGGACGGTGAGGGCAGGGGATGTCATCAGCTGCTCAGCGGTGAGCGCACCCGCCTTCTCCAGGTCCTTGAGACGCCGCAGCTGCGTATAGCGGTCGGGATCGCCGTCGCGGAACTCCTCCTTGGGCAGCAGATCCGCCTCGGAGACCACGCCGACGACCCGGCCCTCGCCCTCGATCACGGGCAGGGCGCTGATCTTCCACTCCTGCATCAGCTGGACGATCTCCTTGAAGGCCGCCCCGCGGCCGACCGCGGCGACCGTGTGGGTCATGACATCGCTGACGATGTGCGGGGTGCCGTGCATGGCCACTCCTTCGTTCTTCGTCCGGGAGCCGGCGGGGTCAGACGGAGCTGCCGGCGCCGTACGGGGCGTACAGGTCCAGCAGATGCGTCCTGGCCGAACGGAGCCGGTGGGCAAGGACCTGCCCCACCCACTGGGAGACGTCCCGGCCCAGGCCGGCGTCGTCCTGGCACAGGGAACGGATCGCCGCGCCGTCGAACTCGTAGGCCCTGACCGGTGTCGTCGCCTCGGCGCCCAGGTGCCACGCGTGCGGCGGGAAGAGCCAGGACCAGCCGACCAGTTCGTTGTGGCCGAGGTTCTCGATCACGGCGGGCCGACGGCCGGGGACGCGCATGTCGAGGTCGATCCTGCCGGTGCGGATGATCCAGAACCGATCGGCGCGCGATCCCTCCTCGAACAGGCGGGTTCCCTGAGGAATGGACACCTCCCGGGCGAACCGCATCAACCGCTCGCGGTGTTCTGCGGTCAGGGAGCGAAGCATGGTGGGGGTGGGGGAAGGGCTCATGGCGTGCCTCCGCGAGGGCTGTACGACGTTCCACGACCAGCGTGTGCCATGAGCCCCTGAGCAGGGCAGGGGCCACCCGGTCCCTTGGCCGGGACCTTCGGGGCACCCCGGGCCGGTCGGCCCTCGCGGCCCGGCACCCCTCGGCACCGCCTCGGGCCGTGTGGCCGCTGCCTGCGCCCGGCACGGCGCAGAAAGATCGTTCACGGATTCGACCCATCTGCACCGAACCGCACAAGGAGCACAGCCATGCCCAGGACCACCAGGACAGGGGAGCGAGCTGCGCCGGGACCATCACTCGGTCTGCCCGCCGCGTCCTCGCTCGTGATCGGCACCATCATCGGCACGGGGATCTTCGCCCTGCCTTCCGCCCTGGCACCGTACGGACCGATCTCCCTGGTGGCGTTCGTCGTCGTGACGCTGGGCGCGCTGGCGCTTGCACTGACCTTCGGAGCCCTGTCGAAGAGGGCGCCGGCGAGCGGCGGGCCGTACGTCTACGCCCGCGAGGCGTTCGGGGAGTTCGCCGGATTCCTCAACGCGTGGTCGTACTGGATCACCGCCTGGGCCGGGAACGCGGCCATCGCCGTGGCATGGGTCGGTTACGTCGAGGTGTTCGTCAACACGGGCCACAAGACGTGGATCTCCATGGGGCTCGCCCTCGGCGGACTCTGGACCGCGGCCGCGATCAACCTCACCGGCGTCCGCAACATGGGCGCGTTCCAGGTGGTCACGACCGTGCTGAAGTTCGTCCCGCTCGTCTTCATGGCCACCGTCGGGCTGCTGTTCATCGACCCGGACAACTTCGGCACCTTCAACGCCAGTGGTCGGTCCGCCGTCGGCGCGATCTCGGCAGCGGCCGCCATCGCCCTGTTCAGCTACCTCGGCCTGGAGGCCGCCTCCGTGGTCGCCGGCCGGGTGCGCGATCCGGAGCGGAACGTGCCCCGTGCCACCGTGTACGGCACCCTCCTGTGTGCCGTCCTCTACATCCTCGGCACCCTCGCCGTGTTCGGCACCGTCTCGCACGGCGAGCTCGGCGCCACCACCGCGCCGTTCACCGACTCCGCGAACAACATCTTCGGCGCTACCTGGGCCGGGGACGTCGTGGCTGTCGCCGCCGTCATCTCCGGCATCGGCGCCCTGAACGGCTGGACGATGCTGTGCGCCGAGATGCCGTACGCCGCCGCCCGCGACGGTCTCTTTCCCGGCTCCTTCGCCAGGCTTCGCGGGCAGAGCGGCGTCCCGGCGTTCGGGTATCGTCGCCTCGACCGTGCTGGCCTCGTTGATCACGGTGTTCAGCTACTCGCGCTTCGAGGACGTCTTCACGAAGATCGTGCTGCTGAGCGTGCTGACCGCGCTGATCCCGTACCTGTTCTCCGCCGCCGCCCAGCTGTACTGGCTCCTGGTGCGCGGCCGGGAGAGCCTCGCCCCCCGGCGCCTGGCCCGCGATGTCACCGTCGCCGGCCTGGCACTCGTCTTCTCCTACTGGTCGATCCAGGGCAGCGGCTACCAGACCGTCTACTACGGGCTGTTCGTGCTGCTGCTCGGAGTTCCGGTCTACGTCTGGCTGAAGCGGGGCGAGGGCGTCCACGGCGGTACCGGCCTGCCGATTCCCGCCGCCCGCGTTCCCCGGGAGGAGCGGGCGCCGGAGACGCCGACACCGCCCCGGGCGCGCCCGCGCGGCAGCGGCACCGGTTCCCTGCGCAAGCGCAACGTCCAGCCTCACCACGAGTGATCACCCTCACCAGGAATGACCACCCCACCTCCCGACAGAGGAACCCACGCCATGAACACGTTCCACGTCGACTCCGAGGCCGGCCCGCTGCGCCAGGTGATCCTGCACCGCCCCGGCATCGAACTCTCCCGACTGACCCCGCGCAATGTCGACGCTCTCCTCTTCGACGACATCCTGTGGGCCAAGCGAGCCCGCGAGGAGCACGACGCCTTCGCCCAGGTGCTGCGCGACCACGGAACGAAGGTCCACTACTTCGCTGACCTGCTCGCCCGGACCCTCGACCTTCCCGAGGCCCGCGACTGGCTGCTCGACCGAGTGATCACCCCCGCCACCGTCGGACCGGCCCTGATCGACCCGGTCCGCGAGTTGTGCGCCGAACTCGACGGCGACACGTTCGCCGGACACCTCATCGGTGGGCTGCTCAAGAGCGATCTGCCGCTGGCCAGCCCGCACAGCCTGGTCTGGAACGCGCTCGACGCCGAGGACTTCGCGCTCGCCCCGCTGCCCAACCACCTCTTCCCGCGCGACAACTCCTGCTGGGTCTACGACCGGCTCTCGGTCAACCCCATGGCCAAGCCCGCCCGCCGTCGCGAGAGCCTGCACGCCGAAACCATCTACCGGTTCCACCCGATGTTCGCCGACGCAGCGCCCGTACCGCTTCTCGACGGCCCCGTGGGCACGTTGGAGGGCGGTGACGTCCACGTCCTCGGGGGCGGGGCGGTCATGGTCGGCATGGGAGAGCGGACCACCGCCCAGGCCGTGGAGAACCTCGCCGCCCGGCTTTTCGCCGACGGCACGGCAAACCGGCTGGTCGCCGTCCAACTCCCCGTCACACGGGCGTACATGCACCTCGACACCGTGCTGACGATGGTCGACCGCGACACCTTCGTCGTCTATCCGGGCCTCGCCGACTCGCTGCGCTCCTGGACGCTCACCCCGAGCGACACTCGGGAGTGCGGCTTCGAGGTCGCGCCGAACTCGGACCTCGCCACCGCACTCGCCGAGGCACTCGACCTCGACAAGGTCCGGATGTTCTCCGCCCCGCAGGACATCCGCAACGCCGAGCGCGAGCAGTGGGACGACGGCAGCAACTTCCTCGCCCTCGCTCCCGGCGTGATCGTCGGCTACGAGCGCAACGTCACCACCAACACCTATCTGCGCAAGCAGGGCATCGAGATCGTCACGATCGCCGGCGCCGAACTCGGCCGCGGACGCGGTGGCCCGCGCTGCATGAGCTGCCCCATCGAGCGCGACCCGGTCGCCTGACCCGCGACCGACCGTCCCAGGGAGGGATTCCACCATGACCGTCGACCTCCGAGGCCGCTCCTGTCTGAGCGAACTCGACTTCACCGCCCGCGAGATCCACCATCTCCTCGACCTCGCAGCCGACCTCAAGGCGGCCAAGCGTGCCGGTACCGAGCAGCCCCGGCTCACCGGCAGGCACCTTGCGCTGATCTTCGAGAAGACCTCCTCCCGCACCCGCTGTGCCTTCGAGGTCGCCGCCGCTGATCAGGGCGTCGCCACCACCTACCTGGGCCCCGGCGACACCCATGTCGGCGTCAAGGAGTCCATCGCCGACACCGCCCGTGTGTTCGGTCGTATGTTCGATGCCATCGGGTACCGGGGCTCGGCCATCTCCTCGCCCGCGTCGATCGTCTTCGACCAGGCCGAGAACCGGCTGCACACCATCAAGGCCGTGCTTGTGGCCACCCTGGAGGGCTGAAGCCATGCGCATCGTCGTCGCCCTCGGCGGCAACGCCCTGCTCCACCGCGGCGAGCGCCCCGACGCCGCCGTCCAGCAGGAGAACATCGACCGGGTGGCCACCGCCCTGGCGGCTCTGGCGCACGAGCACGAGGTCGTCCTCACTCACGGCAACGGCCCCCAGATCGGCCTGCTCGCCATGGAAAGCGCGTCCGACCCCGCCCTCAGCGCCCCCTATCCGCTGCACCTGCTCGGCGCCCAGACCCAGGGGATGATCGGTTCCCTGCTGGCCTGCACCCTGCATGACGCCCTGCCCGGCCGCCGGATCGCCACGCTCGTCACCCACACCCTCGTACGGGCCGACGATCCAGCCTTCGCACGACCCACGAAATTCGTGGGACAGACCTACTCCCGGGAGTCGGCTCGGTCCCTGGCGCGCAGGCGGGGCTGGCACATCGCCCGGGACACCGGCGGCTGGCGCCGCGTGGTGCCCTCCCCGGTACCGGAACGGATCCTGGAGACCGACACGGTCCACGAACTGCTGAACGGCGGCGCTCTGGTGATCTGCGCCGGCGGGGGAGGCGTGCCCGTCACCGCCGACAAGGTCACCGGGGCGCTGACCGGGGTCGAGGCCGTCATAGACAAGGACCTCACGGCCGCGCTGCTCGCCGAGGACCTCAAGGCCGACTTCCTGCTCGTCCTCACCGACGTCCCCTGCCTATACGAGGACTACGGCACCCCGAACCAGCAGCCCGTGCTCGACGCGACCCCCGCCGAGCTGCGGCGAAGGGGCTTCCCCGACGGCTCGATGGGCCCCAAGGCCGAGGCGTGCGCCCGATTCGTGGAACGCACGGGGGGTCTGGCCGCGATCGGCGCCCTCGATGCGGCGTACGAGATCGTCCACGGCCAATCGGGCACGCTCGTCCGCCCCGAGATGGCAGCGGGCTGAGGCGAAGGGCCGATCGGCCCGGGTGGGAGGGACCGGTGGCCGCCCGCAGGTGTGCCGACGGACCCTCCCGGCGGCCGGGGCCGACGAGAAGGATCGGCAGTACAGAAGGAGCAACCGTGCGGACCGAGGAGAGACCGGCGATGACGGTAACGGTGACGGCTGTACCCCGGACGCCGCAGGCGTGGCGGGGCTTCGCCGGCGCAGGCTGGCGGGAGCGGATCGACGTCCGCGACTTCATCCAGGCGAACTACACGCCGTACGAGGGGGACGCGGTCTTCCTGGCCGGGCCCACCGAGCGCACGCGCGCGGTGTGGGAGAAGGTGAGCTCCCTGTTTCCCGAGGAGCGACGCCGGGGCATCCTCGATGTCGACCCGGGCAATCCGTCCACGATCACCTCGCACCGGCCGGGCTTCATCGACCGCGACCGCGAACTGATCGTCGGCCTCCAGACCGATGCCCCGCTGCGGCGGGCCATCATGCCCAACGGCGGCCTGAGGATGGTCGAGAACGGGCTGAAGGCGTACGGCTACCAGGCAGATCCCTTTGTCACCCGCGTCTTCGGCACCTACCGCAAGACCCACAACGACGGTGTCTTCGACGCCTACACCCCCGAAATGCGCACCGCCCGCAAGGTGGGCATCATCACCGGGCTGCCGGACGCCTACGGTCGCGGCCGGATCATCGGCGACTACCGGCGGGTCGCGCTGTACGGCACCGACCGGCTGATCGAGGCCAAGCAGGCCGAAAAGGCCCTGCTGGACACGCAGCCCTCCACCTCGGACGTCATCCGTGATCGCGAGGAACTCACCGAGCAGATGAGGGCGTTGAGGGAACTGGCTGAGATGGCGGCCACCTACGGCTGTGACGTCTCCCGCCCCGCCGCCACCGCCCACGAGGCCGTGCAATGGCTCTACTTCGGCTTCCTGGCCGCGGTGAAGGAGCAGAACGGCGCCGCGATGTCGCTGGGCCGCACCTCCACCTTCCTGGACGTCTACCTCCAGCGGGACCTGGACGCGGGGCTCGTCGACGAGACCCGCGCGCAGGAACTGATCGACGACTTCGTGATCAAGCTGCGGATCGTGCGGTTCCTGCGCACCCCCGAGTATGACGCCCTGTTCTCCGGCGACCCCACCTGGGTGACGGAGTCCATCGGCGGCATCGGCGACGACGGCCGCACCCTGGTCACCCGCACCTCCTTCCGCTTCCTCCAGACCCTGTACAACCTCGGACCTGCCCCCGAGCCCAACCTGACCGTGCTGTGGTCGCCGCGACTGCCCGACGGCTTCAAGAAGTTCTGCGCCCAGGTCTCCATCGGCACCAGCGCCATCCAGTACGAGTCCGACGACCTCATGCGTCCGCGGACCGGCGACGACACCGCGATCGCCTGCTGCGTCTCCGCGATGGCTGTCGGCAAGCAGATGCAGTTCTTCGGGGCGCGGGTCAACCTGGCCAAGGCACTGCTGTACGCCGTCAACGGCGGCCGGGACGAGATGACCGGCGAACAGGTCGCCCCCGAGGCAACTGCGCTGACGGGTGAGTACCTGGACTTCGCCGAGCTGTCGGCGGCGTACGACCGCGTCCTGGACTGGCTGGCGGAGACATACGTCAACACCCTCAACGTCATCCACTTCATGCACGACAAGTACGCCTACGAGCGCATCGAGATGGCCCTGCACGATCATCCGGTGCACCGGTTCATGGCCTGCGGGATCGCCGGACTCTCGGTCACCGCCGACAGCCTGTCCGCCGTCAAACACGCGCGGGTGAAGGTGTTCCGCGACGCCACCGGTCTCGCCGTCGATTTCCGCACCGAGGGGGAGTTCCCGGCCTACGGCAACAACGACGACCGCGCCGACAGCATCGCCGTCGGCCTCGTGGAGTCCTTCATGGCCAAGGTCCGCAAGCACCCCACCTACCGGGACGCCGAACACACCCAGTCGGTACTGACCATCACCTCGAACGTCGTCTACGGCAAGCACACCGGCAACACCCCCGACGGCCGGAGGGCCGGCGCGCCCTTCGCGCCCGGCGCCAACCCGATGAACGGGCGCGACCGCCACGGCGTGGCCGCCTCCGCCCTCTCCGTCGCCAAGCTGCCGTACGAACAGGCGCGGGACGGGATCTCGCTGACCACGACGATCACTCCGGAAGGCCTGGGTCACGACCCGGACGAGCGCGCGGATCACCTGGCCGGGATCCTGGACGCGTACATGTCCTCTGGCGGCTTCCACATGAACGTCAACGTCCTGGACCGGGCGACCCTGGAGGACGCAATGGAGCACCCGGAGAAGTATCCGGAGCTGACGGTCCGGGTCTCCGGATACGCCGTCAACTTCGTCCGGCTGACCCGTGAACAGCAGCTCGACGTGATCAGCCGCACCTTCCACGGTTCGCTGTGAGCACGATGATCAAGGGCCGGATCCACTCCTGGGACCTCTCCACCGGCGTGGACGGTCCCGGGACCCGGTTCGTGCTCTTCGTCAGCGGCTGCTCGTTGCGCTGCCTGTACTGCGCCAACCCCGACACCTGGCACATGCGCGACGGCCGGGAGACCACGGTGGAGGAGGTGATGGCCGAGATCGAGAAGTACCGGGCCTTCGTCACGACGGCAGGCGGCGGAGTCACTCTCACCGGTGGCGAGCCCCTTCTCCAGTCCGCCTTCACCGCTGCCGTGCTCCATCGCTGCAAGGAACTCGGGCTGCACACCGCCCTCGACACCTCCGGCTTTCTCGGCGTCCGTGCCGACGACACGCTCCTCGCCGACACCGACCTGGTGCTCCTGGACATCAAGTCCTTCGACATCGGCACGTATCGCAAGCTGACCGGCGGTGAGCTGGCCCCCACCCTCAACTTCGCCACCCGCCTGGACCGGCTCGGCGTCCCCGTGTGGATCCGTTACGTCCTGGTCCCCGGGTGGACCGACGACGAGACCGCCGTCGACGGCCTGGGCGCGTTCCTGGCCGGGCTGGGCAACGTCGACCGGGTCGACGTCCTGCCCTTCCACAATCTCGGCAGCCACAAGTACGAGGCCCTCGGGATCCCCTTCCCGCTCAAGGACACCCCGACGCCCGACCGGGACCTCGTCCAGCGGGTCCGTGAACAGTTCCGCGAGCACGGGGTGCGGGCGGTGTGAGCCGGCACCCGCCTCTCCGCGTGACCCCGCCGTCACCTGTGGACCGCACCGGGACCGGCCGGGTGGCCGAGGCGTACCCGTCCGCCGCCCGACACCGGGTCATTGACGGGGCATGAGCCTGGGCACGGTGGAGGATCCGACAGCCTTCGCCCTCAGACGGCATCCCCCAAGGAGGTCCGGCGGGGAGCCCGCCCCTCTCGTGGGCCGGTTGGCCCTCAGGAGGGACCCTCCGGCCTCTTCTTCCTCGGATCACGGGGCTCGGAGACTTACGGTGCATCCCCCAAGGAGGTCCGCACATGCCCACCATCACCGTCGGTCTCGACGGCTCGCCCGCAAGTCTCGCCGCCGCAGACTGGGCGGCTCGGGAAGCGGCACAACGAGAGGCGCTCCTGCACCTCGTTCATGCCGAGGACCCGCCCCCTCCCTACGCGCCGTTCGGTGGCGTTCCGTCGCTCGGCGCGATCGACGGGCAGCACGAGTGGGCCGCGGATCTGCTGCGCAAGGCCGAGTCCCGGCTCGCGCGGCGCCACCCCGGTCTGCTGATCACCAGCCGGCTCACCGGAGACCAGGCCGTCCCCGCACTGCTGGCCGCCGCCGAGGACAGCGATCTGCTGGTCCTGGGGTCCCGGGGCCTGGGTACCGTCGCCGGGTTCCTGGTCGGCTCCGTGGCACAGGCCGTCGTGGCGCGTACCGTACGACCCGTCGTCCTCGTTCGGGCCACCGAGCACGCAGCGGACGAGCACCTGCCGGACGCCGCGGGCGCCGGGGCGACCACCACTCCGTACCGTGACGTGGTGCTGGGTCTGGACCTGGAGCAGCCGAGCGATGCCGTCGTCGAGTTCGCCTTCAGGGCCGCTCAGCGGCGCGCGGCCGGCCTGCGCGTGGTCCATGGCTGGAACCCGGCTGCCGTCTATGGCTACGCCGCCGCCGTGGACGCGGGACTCAACGAAGAGCTGGCCGAGGAGACGCGGAACGGGCTGAGCGACGTCCTGCGACCGTGGAAGGACAGGTTCCCCGGGGTCAAAGTGCATGAGCAGGCCGTGATCGGTGGCGCCGGCCGTCATCTCGTGCACGCTTCGCGGGACGCGGCGCTCGTCGTCGTCGGCCGCAAGAACCGCCGCGCGGCGGTCGGCGGCCACGTCGGCCCGGTGACACACGCCGTGCTGCAACACGCCTCCGCACCGGTCGCGGTGGTGCCGCACGACTGACCGCGGGGCCGGGTGTCCACCGCTCGCCGCACCACCTCCGGTACCCGTCCACGGCAGTGGGCGGGGTAGGGAAGATCAGTCCCCGCCCGCTGACTCCGTCAGGCCGTAGGCGGCCAAGTCGTCCCGCAGGCGCTGCTTCACACGGGTGAGGGCGAACACGACTTCGTGCCGGGCGAGTTCGCGGCACGGTTCGGCGAGGAGAGGTGCCCGAGGTCCCGGCGCACTTCGCGTGTCGGGCGTGTCGTGTCGATGCCCAACAGCCCCTCAAGACAGGGCCGTTCAGCTCCATGGTCGCGGACCTTCGGCATCCGGCGCTGTCCGGTGCACAGGACCAGAGTGAGTCACGTCAGGCAGCGTCCCGACCGCCTTCGAAGGGAAACCCACCATGTCCGTGCACGAGCACCCGCACCGGAGCACCGGCTTCCACCTGCCGTCACTGCGCGGGAACCGGGCCGCCACCGCATCCGAGTCGGCTGTGTCGCCAGACACCGGCACGCACACCGTGCGGGCCTATGCCCTCGCCTCCCTGCGCCTGCTCACCGGGTTCGTCTTCCTGTGGGCCTTCCTCGACAAGACCTTCGGCCTCGGCTACGCGACCCCGTCCGGCAAGGGCTGGATCGACGGCGGATCGCCGACGAAGGGCTTTCTCGGCTCCGTCGCCGTCGGGCCGATGGAGTCCACCTTCCACGCCTGGGCCGGCGACCCGTGGGCGAACTGGCTGTTCATGCTCGGTCTGCTCGGGATCGGCCTCGCCCTTGTCCTCGGGGTCGCGCTGCGGTTCGCCGCCGCCGCGGGGACCGCGATGATGACTCTGATGTGGATCGCCGAGTGGCCGCCCGCGCGGCACATCTCGGACGGCTCGCTGAGCATGTCGACGAACCCGTTCGCCGACTATCACGTCGTCTACGCCGTCGCCCTGATCGTCCTGGCCGCCACCGCGGCCGGCGACACCCTCGGCGCGGGTCGGCTCTGGGCCCGGCTGCCGAGCGTGCGTGACCACGGCTGGCTGCGCTGAACGCAGGCGGCGCGGTGGGCCCGTCACCCGGCCCCGGCCCGCCGCGCCGAGCCCTGCCTAGGGCCGTCCGGTCCCGATCCGGGACCAGTGGCCCCTGCACAACGAACCCCCCGAACACGACGCTGGAATCGGATCCCTCGCCTCAGGAGGTGGAGATCATGCTCCGCACCATCACCGTAGGTCTCGACGGCTCGCAGGAGAGCCGGGCAGCCGCCGAATGGGCGGCTCGCGAAGCAAAGCTGCGCGACCTGCCCCTGAAGATCGTCCACGTCTGGGAGCCGGTGCCGGAGCCCATGGCCGAGGCCCCGCTCCTCGGGGCGGAGACCCAGCAGCACTGGACCGAGCGGATTCCCCGCGAGGCCGCCGAGGGCATCGGTCTGCGGCACCCGGGCGTCGAGGTGATCAGGGAGCAGCTCTCCGGACACCCGGGCCATGCGCTGGCCGAGGTGGCGAAGAGTGCCGAACTGCTTGTCCTGGGCTCTCGTGGTTTCGGCGGGATCGGCGGGTTCATGGTCGGCTCGGTCGGCTTGTCCGTCGTCGCCCACACGGACCGCCCCGTGGTGCTGGTACGGGCGCTGGAGCAGGCCGCCGACGAGCACGAGCCGGACCCGGCAGGCGTTCCCTCCGCCGCGACCCCGTTCCGGCCGGTGGTGCTCGGACTCGACGTCGAGCACCCGGACGAGACGCTGATCGAGTTCGCCTTCGACGCCGCCAGGCGCCGCGCGACGTCCCTGAGGGTCGTCCACGGCTGGAACCCGCCGCCCTACTACGCGTACGGCACACCAGCCAACCCCGCACTGCACGAGGCACTGGCCCTGAGTGATGCCGAGGCGCTGGCCGAGGCCGTGGCCCCCTGGCGGAAGAAGTTCCCGGACGTGGAGGTCGTCGAGCAGTCCCGCTACGGCAGCCCCGCGATCCACGTCGTGGAGGCCTCCCGTCACGCATCCCTGGTCGTCGTGGGCCGGCGCATCCGCCGCAGCTCCTTCGGCGCCCACGTCGGGCACGTCACCCACGCGGTCCTGCACCACTCCACCGCCCCCGTCGCCGTCGTCCCGCACAGCTGATTCACCCTGAGGAGAAGAGACCCATGAAGGCAGCGGTCGTACGCGCGTTCGGCGAGCCACTGGTCATCGAGGAGCGCCCCGACCCGGAGCCCGGCCCCGGCCAGGTCCGCGTCCGGGTGGAGGCGTCCGGGCTGTGCCACACCGACATCCACGCGGCCCACGGCGACTGGCCGGTCAAGCCGAACCCGCCGTTCGTTCCCGGGCACGAGGGTGTCGGCCTGGTGGAGGCGCTCGGCGAAGGCGTCACCCATCTCGCCGTCGGGCAGCGCGTCGCCGTGCCCTGGCTCGGCAGGGCCTGCGGGCGGTGCGAGCACTGCCTGTCCGGCTGGGAGACCCTGTGCGAGCAGCAGATCAACACCGGCTACGGCTGCGACGGCGGCTACGCCGAGAAGATGCTCGCCTGGGCCGACTTCGCCCAGCCCGTACCCGACGGTATCAGCGCCCTGGAAGCCGCCCCGCTGACCTGCGCGGGCGTGACGACGTACAAGGCGCTGAAGGTCGCCGACGTCAGGCCCGCCCAGCTCGTCGCGATCTCCGGGATCGGCGGGCTCGGCCACCTGGCCGTGCAGTACGCGAAGATCGCCGGTGCCACGGTCGCCGCGATCGACGTCACCGACGAGAAACTCCGGCTGGCCGCGGAACTCGGCGCGGACATCGTCATCGACGCCCGCAAGGAGAACGTCGGCGAGGTGCTCAAGCGGCACGGCGGCGCCCACACCGCCATCGCGCTCGCGGTGAACGAAGCGGCCTTCGAAGCCGTCAACTCCGGGCTGCGGCGCGGCGGCAAGCTCGTCATGGTGGCCCTGCCCGCGCACGGCACGGTCCGCGTGCCCATCTTCGACACCGTTCTCAACGGCACCTCGGTGATCGGCTCGATCGTCGGCACCCGGCAGGACCTCGCCGAGGTCTTCCAACTGCACGCGGCCGGCCGCACGAAGGTCATCTACGAGACCCGACCTCTGGCCTCGGTGAACGAGTCCATCGACGAGGTACTGCGCGGCCAGGTCAAGGCGCGCATCGTCTTCGACCTCGGAGCGCAGGGGTGAACACGGTGGGACTGCCCCTGGTCGTCGGTGTGGACGGCTCCGAGCCGAGCCTGCGCGCCGTCGACTGGGCGGCCGACGAGGCAGCTCTGCGCGCAGTGGCGCTGAAGGTGGTGTACGCCTCCCTCTGGGAGCGTTATGAGGGCAGCGCACTCGCTTCGGACGTCGGCAAGCCGTCGGAGGAGGTGAGGGCGGACGACATCGTGGGGGCCGCCGCGCGGCGTGCCCTCCGCCGTCGACCGGACCTGAAGGTCTCAGCGGACGTGCTGCCCGAGGAGCCGGAATACGCGCTGGTGCGGGAAGGGCGCACCGCCTCCGCGCTGGTGCTCGGCACCCGGGGCCGCAGCGGCCTCGTCGAGATGCTGCTCGGGTCCGTCAGCCTCACCGTGGCCGCACACGCGGACTGCCCGGTGATCGTGCTGCGCGGCAGCCACGACAACCGGGTGGGGGCGGAGTCGCGAGGGCGCGTGGTGCTCGGCGTGGGGGAGACGGGGAAGGACTCCGCAGCGACGGGCTTCGCCTTTCAGGAGGCGAGGCTGCGCGCCGCACCCCTGGACGCCGTGCGCGCGTGGCGGTGCCCCGCACACGAGAGCGTGGACCATCCTCTCCTCGCCGGCGAGCCGGCGCGACTGCACGAGGAACACGCCGCCGAAGCTCTGGAAGAGGCCCTGAAGGACGCCCCGACGGACGTCGAACTGCACCGACGCACCGTCGAGGGACCCGCCCGCAGAGTCCTGCTCGACGCCTCGCGCGACGCCGGCCTGCTGGTGGTCGGTGCCCGGCGCAACCCCGGGCACCTCGGGCTCCAGCTCGGGCGTGTCGCCCACGGAGTCCTGCACCACGCCGCCTGCCCTGTCGCGATCGTGCCCGAGCAGGCGTGAGCGCCCAGCGACCCGACCGACCACTCGACGCCTTCGGAGTCACCATGTCCACCGTCCGGCACCAGGACGCCACCGCACCCACCGACGAAGAGCTGCGCACTCTGGACGCACACTGGCGCGCCGCCAACTACCTGGCCGCCGGACAGATCTACCTGATGGCGAACCCGCTGCTGCGGGAGCCGCTGCGACCCGAGCACATCAAGCCGCGGCTGCTCGGGCACTGGGGCACCTCGCCCGGTCTCAACCTCGTCCACACACACCTCAACCGGGTGATCAAGGCCCGAGGGCTCGACGCGCTGTGCGTATGGGGTCCGGGCCACGGCGGTCCCTCGATCCTCGCCAACTCCTGGCTGGAGGGCAGCTACACCGAGACCTACCCGGACGTGACGCGCGACGAGGACGGCATGGCCCGGCTGTTCCGCCAGTTCTCGTTCCCTGGTGGCGTGCCCAGCCATGTCGCCCCGGAGACCCCCGGTTCGATCCACGAGGGCGGCGAGCTCGGCTACTCGCTGGCCCACGCCTACGGCGCAGCCTTCGACAACCCGGACCTCCTCGTCGCCTGCGTGATCGGCGACGGCGAGGCGGAGACCGGGCCGCTGGCCGCCGCCTGGCACTCCAACAAGTTCCTCGACCCCGTCCACGACGGAGCGGTCCTGCCCATCCTGCACCTCAACGGCTACAAGATCGCCAACCCGACCGTGCTCTCCCGCATCCCGGAGGCCGAACTCGACGAGCTGCTGCGCGGCTACGGCCACGACCCGATCCACGTCACCGGCGACGACCCCGCCAAGGTCCACCGGGCCATGGCCGCGGCGATGGACGACGCACTCGACCGCATCGCCGTCATGCAGCGCACCGCCCGCGAGGACGGTGTCACCGAGCGCGTGCACTGGCCCATGATCGTGCTGCGCACCCCGAAGGGCTGGACGGGACCGGCCGTGGTGGACGGCGAACCCGTCGAGGGCACCTGGCGCGCCCACCAGGTGCCTCTGTCCGGGGTCCGTGAGAATCCGGAGCACCTGCGGCAGCTGGAGGCGTGGCTGCGCTCGTACCGGCCCCGGGAACTCTTCGGGCCCGACGGCCGTCCCACCGCCGACGTCCTCGCCTGTGTCCCGGACGGCGCCCAGCGGCTCGGCGCCACGCCGCACGCCAACGGCGGCCTGCTCGTGCGCGACCTGCCCGTCCCCCCGCTCGACGACTTCGCCGTACCCGTCGACAAGCCGGGCACCACCCTGCACGAACCGACCCGCGTTCTCGGCGACCTCCTCGCCCGGGTGATGAAGGACACCGGTGAGCGACGGGACTTCCGTCTCGTCGGCCCGGACGAGACCGCGTCCAACCGGCTTCAGGCCGTCTTCGACGTCAGCGGAAAGGCGTGGCAGGCCGAACACCTGCCGGTCGACGAGCACCTCGAGCACCACGGCCGGGTGATGGAGATCCTCTCCGAACACACCTGCCAGGGCTGGCTGGAGGGCTATCTGCTGACCGGCCGGCACGGCCTGTTCTCCTGCTACGAGGCGTTCGTGCACATCGTCGACTCGATGGTCAACCAGCACATCAAGTGGCTCAAGACGTCGAGGGAGCTGCCCTGGCGCGCCCCGATCGCCTCCCTCAACTACCTGCTCACCTCGCACGTCTGGCGCCAGGACCACAACGGCTTCTCGCACCAGGACCCCGGCTTCGTCGACCACGTCCTCAACAAGAGCCCCGAGGTCGTCCGCGTCTACCTCCCGCCGGACGCCAACACGCTCCTGTCGGTCGCGGACCACGCCCTGCGCAGCCGCGACTACGTCAACGTCATCGTGGCGGGCAAGCAGCCCTGCTTCGACTGGCTCTCCATGGACGCCGCCCGGGCCCACTGCGCCCGCGGGGCCGGCATCTGGGAGTGGGCCGGCACCGACAACGGCGCCCGCGAACCCGACGTGGTCCTCGCCTGTGCGGGCGACGTGCCCACCCTGGAGGTGCTGGCCGCCGCGCAGCTGCTCCGCCGGCATCTGCCCGACCTGGCCGTGCGCGTGGTCAACGTCGTCGACATGACCCGGCTCCTCCCGCGCGAGGAACACCCGCACGGGATGAGCGACTTCGAGTACGACGGACTGTTCACCACCGACAAGCCGGTGATCTTCGCCTACCACGGGTACCCGTGGCTGATCCACCGCCTCGCCTACCGCCGCACCGGGCACAGGAACCTTCACGTGCGCGGCTACAAGGAGTCCGGCACGACGACGACGCCGTTCGACATGGTCGTCCGCAACGACCTCGACCGCTACCGCCTCGTCATGGACGTCATCGACCGCGTCCCCGGCCTCGCCGTGCGGGCCGCCGCGGTACGCCAGCGGATGGCCGACGCCCGCACCCGTCACCAGGCCTGGATCCGGGAGCACGGCACCGACCTGCCCGAGGTCGCCGACTGGACCTGGACGGCCTGACGGGCCTGACGACGCCGACCGCCCCGGGACCATCAGCGGAACGGGGGGCCGATCGGCCCCCCGTTCCGCCCCGGACAGCCCATGGGACCGCCCTCCGGTCTGCCGGACGATCGAAGTGTCGAGAGCCATGGAGGAGACCTGCGATGACGGACGACCTGATCGACCGGCCCACGGTCCACGCCCTGCTCGCCGACGGCACCACCGTGTGCATACGGCCCGTGCGGCCGAGTGACCACGGCCAGCTGCAAGGGTTCTACGAGGAGATGTCGGCGGACAACCTCCGCCTGCGGTTCTTCTCGGCGAGCCGACGGTCGGCCGCCATGGCCGCCGACCGGGCCTGCGCCCCGACCCGCCCGGGCTACCGGGCCCTGCTGGCCGAGGCGGACGGCCGGGTGATCGGCCTCGCCGAGTACGACACCGCCGGGGAGAAGGACGACGCGGAGGTCTCCATCGCCGTCGCCGACGGTCTGCACCACCGGGGCGTGGGCACCCTGCTCGTCGAGCACCTGGTCTCGGCGGCGCACGCCGAGGGCATCACCACCTACGTGGCCAGCCTCCTGCCGTTGCTGCGCCCGGACGCCGTCGCCGTCGTCGGTGCCGGACGCACGCCGGGATCGGTGGGCCTCGGCGGCGCGGCCCCTGGCCTCGACGGCCGACAGGTAGGTGTCGTCCTGGTCGAGGTGGACGGTGCAGCGCACCTCCGGTCCCTCGAAGCGGCGGGAGGTGCGCAGGCCGAGGTCGGCGAAGAGACGGAGCACCTCGTGGTTCTCGCTCAGCGCGTCGGCCGTGAAGGGTGAAGCTGCCCTGGTGCAGATGGTGGAGGATCGCCCCCGGCGGCTCTTCGCCGTGAACCCCCGCGTCACCTCGGTGCTCGGTGTGCCGTCCCACCCGTCCGTCGCGGCTCTGCCCAAGACCCCCGACCTCGTGATCGTGGCCGTGCCGGCCGGCGCGGTCCCGGCCGTCGCCGACGAGTGCGGCCGGGCCGGGGTGCGTGCGCTCATCGTCGTCACCGCCGGACTTGACCACACCCAGGCGCGGTCCCTGCTGGACGCCTGCCGCACCTACGGCATGCGGCTCGTCGGACCCAACTGCCTCGGCGTCGCCAACACGGACCCCGAGCTGAACCTCGACGCCACCTTCGCCGCCGAACACCCCCGACCCGGGACGGCCGGTGTCGCCGTGCAGTCCGGAGGCGTCGGCATCGCCCTGCTCGACGGGCTCTCCCGGCTGGGCATCGGAGTCTCGTCCTTCGTCTCGCTCGGCGACAAGTTAGACGTCAGCGGCAACGATCTGCTGCAGTGGTGGGAGAGCGACGGCCGCACCGACCTCGCCCTGCTGCACCTGGAGTCCTTCGGCAACCCGCGCGCCTTCTCCCGGACCGCCCGCCGCGTCACGCGTCGCATCCCGGTGCTCACCGTCGACACCGGACGCACGGACGCGGGGCGCCGCGCGGCCGCCTCGCACACCGCTGCCGCCGCCACCCGCACCATGACCCGCGGCGCGCTGTTCACCCAGGCGGGCATCACCGCGACCCGCTCGGTCGGCGAGCTCCTCGAAACCGCGGCCCTGCTGCACTCCCAGCCGCTGCCGGAAGGCACCCGCGTCGCGATCGTCACCAACGCGGGCGGCGCGGGAGTGCTGGCAGCCGACGCCTGCGTGGAGGCGGAGCTGGCCCTTCCCCCGTTCACCCCCGCCATGGTCGAGGAACTGCTCGGCGTGCTGCCGGACGGCGCCGCCATCGGCAACCCTGTCGACGCCACCGCCGCCGTGTCCGAGCAGCAGCTGACCGAATGCGTCGACCGTCTGACCCGGTGCGCCGGTATCGACGCCGTCGTCGTGGCCCTCGTCCCGACGGCGGTCGCGGTGGCCACCGGTGACGACCTGGTGCGGGCCGTCACCGCCGCTCCCGGCCGGCGGGCGATGCCCGTGCTCGCCGTACGCCTGGAGCAGGACCGGTCCACCAGGCTGCTGCCCGCCGCCGACGGCGGCACGATCCCCTCCTACGCCGAACCGCAGGCCGCGGCCCGTGCCCTCGCCCGCGCCGCCGACCGGGCCGCCTGGCTGGCCAGGCCCGCCGGTGTGGTCCCGGTCCTCGACGACGTCGAGACCGTGCGGGCCCGAACGGTCGTCGAGGAGTACCTCGCGCTGACACCCGACGGCGGCTGGCTCGATCCCCGCGCCTGCGCCGACCTGCTCGCCTGCTACTGCATTCCGCAGATCCCCTGGGCATGGGCCGAGACCGAGGACGAGGCCGTCCTGGCCGCCGAGCGGCTGCACGGACTCGACGGCCGGGTGGTCATGAAGGCCCAGTGGCCCGGACTCGTCCACAAGAGCGCACAGCACGCCGTCCACCTCGACCTGCGCGGCGACTCCCAGGTGCGAGCGGCCTTCCGTGACCTGGCGACCCGCTTCGACGGACTGATGACCGGAGTGGTCCTACAGCCGCTCGCCGCGCGCGGCACAGAGCTGTTCGCGGGCGTCGTCCAGGACGAGGTCTTCGGCCCGCTCGTCCTGTTCGGGCTAGGCGGTACCGCGACGGAGGTGCTCGCCGATCACGCGGCCCGCCTCGCCCCGCTCACCGACCGCGACGTGCACGAACTGATCACCTCGCCACGCTGTGCCCCGCTGCTGCTGGGCGCGAACGGAAGCGCCCCCGTCGACCTGGAGGAGCTGGAACAGCTGCCCCAGCGGTTGTCACCGGATGGCTTCCGACCTTCCGCAGCTCGCCAAGGTCGACTTCAACCCGGTTCTGGCGGCGCCCGGCGGTGTCACCGTGCTCGACGCGCGGGTGCGCCTACTGCCGCGCCGCCCCCAGGACCCCTACCTGCGCCGACTGCGCTGAGGAGGAACCGGCCATGAGGCACGACAAGGTCGGCTCCGTGATGACCACGAATGTCGTCCGCGCCGAGTACGCCACACCGTTCAAGGAGGTGGCGCGCCGGCGCGCGGACCACCGAATCAGCGGACTGCCGGTGGTGGACGAACAGGACAAGGTCATCGGCGTCCTGTCCGAAACGGACCTGATGCTGCACCAGGCGGCCGCCCCCGACCCCTACGAGCCACAGCGCCGCACCGCGTTCCACGTGCTGATGCCCGGCGCCAGGCGGCTGGCCGCGAGGGCGAACGCCCGCACAGCCGGCCGGCTCATGACCGAACCGCCCGTCATCGTCCACGCCGACGACACCATCGCCGAGGCAGCCCGGACCATGACCCGGCGTCGGGTGGAGAGACTTCCCGTCGTGGAGGAGCAGGGGCGGCTCGTCGGCATCGTCACCCGGCGCGACCTGCTCCGGGGCTTCCAGCGGCCGGACGCAGAGATCCGGGACGAGGTGATCGAGGAGGTACTGATACGCGCGCTGTGGCTTCCGCCCAGAAGCGTCGACGTCACCGTCACCGCCGGCGTCGTCACTCTCACGGGACACATGGAACGCGAGACCGAGACGGAGATCGCCCTCGCCATGACCCGACGCACGGTCGGCGTCGTCGACGTGGTCGACCACCTCACCTACCGACTGGACGACGCGACCCTGCGCGCCGAGGCGCAGGCGCCGCACGGCGCGGCCGACGACCGGCCGGGCCGGCTGTGAGAGGAGGCGCACCGCCATGACCGACACCGTGCTGGTCACCTACGGATCCACGAACGGGTCGACAGCGCAGATCGCCGAAGCGGTCGCCGGGGTACTGCGCAAGGACGGGCTGACGGTCGACGCACTGCCGGCAGGCGCCGTGACGAGCGTGGCGTCGTACGACGCCGTGGTGGTCGGCGGCGGGCTGTACGCCGGGCGCTGGCAGAAGGACGCGCGCCGCTTCGTCCGCCGCCACCGCCATCTCCTCGCGGAGCGACCGGTCTGGTTCTTCAGCAGTGGCCCGCTGGACGCATCGGCATCGGAACGGGACATCCCGCCCGTGCGCGGTGTGAGGCGGGCGATGACACGCCTTTCCGTCCAGGAGCACGTCACCTTCGGTGGCTGCCTCGAGGAGGGCGCGAAGGGGCGTGTGGCAGGGATGATCCTCCGCTCCGGCAAGGGCGGCGACTTCCGGAACTTCGACGCGATCGAGACATGGGCAGCGGGCGTGGCCCGCGAGCTGACGCGGGCGTAGGAGCGTGATGCAAGTCGCCGGGCCGCGCCGGCACCACGGCAACGGGACAGGTCGCTCGCCGTAACAGCGCGTGAGTGATGCCGTCCCGTTCCGTGCCTGCGGGGTTCGTGCCGAGGGATGGGCCGAACCGGGGCCGCATGGGGGCCGTTCGGCCCCGACGCGCCGGCAGACGGAGGCCTTCAGCCCGGCAGCGGTACGAGGGCACCCGAGGAATCCGGCATCTCGGGCCGAATGTCGAAGACGCCGGAGAGCCCGGTGGATCGAAGTACCCGGAGGAAGGAGGACCTGTCGGCGATCAGCCGCAGCCGACCCCGTCGCGCTGTGACACGGTTGCGCGTTCGGCACAGGATGCTCAGTCCGGCGCAGTCGATGAAGGACACGGCGCGCAGGTCGATCACCAGATCGGGGTGCGGGCCGGCACTGAGCGCGTCCAGGCGCGCCCTGAGCGGCTGTACGGCCAGCAGGTCTATCTCACCGTGCAGTGCCACGACGGTCGCGCCTGCGGCACGGGGATCCGCTTGGTACGGCGCTGACCTCGTGTGGTTTTCGGCCATGGGATCAGCAAAGTCGTCCGACAGGGTGAGGGGAAGGGCCGTTCGGGCCCTGTTGCGTGGGGCCGACAGGACTGCGCCGATCCTGCGGGCCGCCGACCGCTGGTGGACCCGTTCGGCAGGCCATGGGGGCCGGACGGCCCAAGCGCCGCTCCTCACCACCGGACAGGCTGGACCTGTGGGGCAACCCCGGCGCTGAAGTCGACGCCGGGTCCGCAGGGGACGGCGACCACCATCGCCCCCCGGCTCCGCACCGACCGACGAGGGTGAGGAAGGTCATGAAAGGCTTTGTCTTCCACGGTCCAGGGCAGTCCGCGTGGCAGGACGTCCCGGACCCGGCCGTCAAGGAGCCCACCGACGCCATCGTGCGGGTCGACGCCGTCACCATCTGCGGCACGGACCTGCACATCCTCAAGGGCGACGTCACCGAGGTGCGCCCGGGCACCGTCCTGGGGCATGAGGCCGTCGGCGAGATCGTGGAGGTCGGCGGCGACGTCCGGACCGTCCGGCCGGGCGACCGCGTGCTGGTCTCCTGTATCACTGCCTGCGGGCGCTGCCGCTTCTGTCGCGAAAGCGCCTACGGCCAGTGCCGGGGCGGCGGGGGCTGGATCCTCGGCCACCTGATCGACGGCACCCAGGCCGAGTACGTCCGCGTCCCCTACGCGGACCTGTCCGTGCACGCCCTGCCCACCGCGGTGGAGAGCAAGGACGCCGTCCTGCTGGCGGACATCTTCCCGACGTCGTACGAGGTGGGCGTACTGAACGGCCACGTACGCCCGGGCGACACCGTCGCCGTCGTCGGAGCGGGCCCCATCGGCCTCGCGGCGATCACCACGGCGCGACTGTTCGCGCCCGAGCGGATCATCGCCGTCGACCTGGCCGCGTCCCGGCTGGAAGCGGCCCGGCGGCTCGGCGCCGACGCCGTGGCCGACGCGCGCGAGGACCCCGAGCAGCTGATCGCCGACCTCACCGACGGGCTCGGCGCCGACGTCGTCATCGAGGCCGTCGGCGTGCCGGAGAGCTTCGAGCTCTGCACGCGGATGGTGCGCCCCGGCGGCCACGTGGCCAACATCGGAGTCCACGGCAAGCCCGCCACGCTCCACCTGGAAGACCTGTGGATCAAGAACGTCACGATCACCACGGGCCTGGTGGACACGCACTCCACCCCGACCCTGCTGCGCATGGCCGCCGCCGGCCGGCTGCCCACCGCACAGCTGGTCACCCACAGCTTCCCGCTGGACCGCATGGAGGAGGCGTACGACGTCTTCGCCCGGGCCGCCGACACCGGCGCGCTCAAGGTGGTGCTCGGCGAACAGCCGCACGAGGAGATCGCCATCCCGGCGGCCCGATGAGAGGACGTGACGAGCCATGGCCGAACAGACACACATGAGTGCGACGGAGAGCCTCCCTTCGGGTGACCTGGGCCGCCGACTCGCCGCACGCCGACTCCAACTCGGACTCACACACGAGGAGACGGCCGCACGGGCGGACATGGACCCCGGCTATCTGCGGCACCTGGAGCAGCATTCCGACGCCGCCCCGAGCCGAGCCGCCCTGCTCAAACTGGCGGCTGCTCTGGAGACCACGCTCTCGGCGCTCACCGGAGGCGACGCCGATTCGCCCCCCGGACCCGGACAGGCCGGGCATGATCCCGAATTCACCGAGCTGAGCAGGACCGAGTGCGGTGACCTGCTCTCGACCCACGGTGTGGGAAGGCTCGCGGTGCCCACGGCATCCGGGCCGGTGATCGTCCCCGTCAACTACAGCGTCATCGACGGCACGATCGTCTTCAGGACCGCCCGCGGTGCGACGCCGGCGCTGGCGGCCGGCTGCTCGGTGGCCTTCGAGATCGACCGCATCGACGCGGCGTTCAGCCAGGGCTGGAGCGTGCTGGTGCGGGGACACGCGCGCCTGGTGACGGACGTCGACGAAGCGAACCGCCTCGCGGCACGGGCGCACAGCACACCGTGGGCCGGCGGCCGGCGCGACATGTGGGTGCGGATCGATCCGTACTCCGTCACCGGACGCCGGATCACGGTCTGAACCGGGCCCTTCTCAGGGCGGCCCGGGACCGATGGCCCCTGGTCACGGCGTGCCGCGCGGTCCGACCTTGGACGCCGCGGCGCGCCCCCTCATCGGGTGCGCGTCATCAGGTGCGAGAGAAGAGAAGGCAGATGTACGCCAACGACGGATTCCGCGAACTCGACCGACAGGAGTGCGTACGCTTGCTGGGCACGGTCCCCGTGGGGCGTATCGTCCACACCCGGCAGGCGCTGCCCGCGGTGCTGCCCGTCAACTTCTGTCTGGACGGCGACGACGCGATCCTGCTGCGCACCTCCGCGACGTCGGAGCTGGTGGGTGCGATCGACGGTGCGGTGGTCGCCTTCGAGGCCGACGCGGTCGACGCCGCCGCCCACTCCGGCTGGAGCGTCGTGGTCACCGGCACCGCCACCCTGATCACCGACCCGGCCGAGCACACGCGGCTCCTGAGCGCGGGGCCGCGGTCCTGGGTGCCCGCGCCGCGGGAGGTCTTCGTCCGCATCGACCCGGAGCTGGTCCGGGGGCGTGAACTCGTCGGCGGACACACGTTGTACGGAGTGGACCTCGGCTCTTGAGCACTCAGGGCCGGGCCGGTGCCTCACCGACCGTGAGGTCGCCCATTCCCCCCCGGATTTCACTCACGCGATGGTGATGCTCTCGTCGAGGTAGACGTCCTGGACGGCGTGGAGGAGCTCGATGCCCTCGCCGGTGGGCCGCTGGGAGGCCTTGCGGCCGGTGATGAGGCCGGTGCCGCCGGCCCGTTTGTTGATCACCGCGGTCCGTACGGCCTGTGCGAGGTCCCCCTGGCCGGCCGAGGCGCCGCCGCTGTTGATCAGGCCGACACGGCCCATGTAGCAGTTGGCCACCTGCCAGCGGGTGAGATCGATGGGGTGGTCGGTGCTGAGGGTGCCGTACAGGCGCTGATCGGTGCGGCCGAAGCCGAGTGCGCGGTAGCCGCCGTTGTTCTCCGGCTGCTTCTGCTTGACGATGTCGGCCTTGATGGTCACGCCGAGGTGATTGGCCTGGCCGGTGAGGTCGGCCGACACCGAGTAGTCCACGCCGTCCTGCTTGAAGGCCGAGTTGCGCAGATAGCACCACAGCACGGTGAACATGCCCAGTTCATGAGCCCGCGCGAAGGCCGTGCTGGCTTCCCGCAACTGACGGTCCGACTGTTCCGAACCGAAGTAGACCGTGGCGCCGACGCCTGCGGCCCCGAGATCGAAGCACTGCTCGACTTTGCCGAACATGATCTGGTCGTAGTGGTTCGGGTAGGTCAGCAGCTCGTTGTGATTCAGCTTCACGATGAAGGGGATCTTGTGCGCGTACCACCGGGATACGGCTCCGAGCACCCCGAGCGTGCTGGCGACCGCGTTGCAGCCTCCCTCGACGGCGAGCTCGACGATGTTCTTGGGGTCTAGGTAGCGGGGGTTCGCGGCGAACGCCGATGCCGCGGAGTGCTCGATGCCCTGGTCGACCGGCAGTACGGACACGTACCCGGTGCCGGCCAGACGGCCGTGGTCGAAGAGGGACTGGAGGTTGCGCAGCACCCGGGGCGAGCGGTCGGTGGCGACCACGACCCGGTCGACGAAGTCATGACCGGGCAGTACGAGGTCTTCCCTGGGAATCCCCGTGGCGGTGTGGGTCAGCAGGTCCTTGGCCTCGTCGCCCAGCAGGCCCTGGATGTCGGTCATCGCTCCGCCTCTCCTGTGTACCGGGAGGCCACGTGCCGGTCTGCTGTGCATCGACGGACCCACCGGATGCGTGTCGCGTGCGAACCGTGAGCGGGAGCCCGAAGGCATCACGACCCGTTCGGCTTCGTCGCGCGTTCCCAGTCCACCATGGCGGGCTGCGTGGACGCTCGGCAGGGCCGTTCGGCCCCGCACCGAGGCCGAACGGCCCTCGCCGGGGAACCCGTCTCGGGCAGCAGCCGCCGGTGGTGGGCCACCGCACCGGTCCCCGGACGGCCGAGGTGCGACTCGGGCCGGTCGCTCACGCCGTACCGCACCACACCCGCTGCCCGGTGGCGGTCGTACCGCACGCCGGTCGACTGCGCGGAGGTCAGCCGAAAAACACCTCGAACTCGTCGTACAGCGACGGATCCACCCGCTTGGTCGTCGCCCTGGTTTCGGAGAGCGGGATACGGATGATCCGGGTACCGCGCAAGGCCACCATGGTGCCGAGTCCCCGTCCTTGACAGCGTCCACGGCGTGGAGCCCGAAGCGCGTTGCCAGCCACCGGTCGAAGGCGCTCGGTGTGCGGCGCGGGACGCTTTCGCGTACAGGTGGCTCTCCCTCCAGCTTGAGCGACGCCGACCAGGTCTGCGACCCGCCTCCGTCAGCGCAGTCGGTCGGCCGGCTGTGACACCGCCGGGAATCACCTCGGCCGCCGCACACCCATCGGTGGCCGGCTACCGATCGGCGGCCGTGATCCTGCGGCCGGTGACACTCGTCGGCCGAATCGACACCCACATCTCACGTTCACCGCCCGGCCAGGGCATGGTGTGGGCACGCTCGGTGAGCCTGCGCACGGTGTCGGGATCCGTGATGACGCCGGCGGGGCCGACGGCGAGCACGCTCCATCCCTGGCTCAGGGCCTCGTCCACGTGGTCGACCTCGAAGGCGACCTCGGTTCCGACGGCGGCTGCGGGCAACGAGTCGGGTGCGGTCCGGAAGACGACCGCGTCGTCGACGACCTCGTAGTTGACCGGGACGACCGCCGGCCGGCCGTCGGGCGCCGACACCGCGATGCGCCCCACGCCGTGCGTGGAGAGCAGTCCACGGCATTCGTCCCGGCTGAGGTCTCGCAGCTGCGGGTGCGGCACGGCGCGGCCTCGGCCCGACGGAAGATCGATTCCCCCTCCGCGCAGAGCGGCGACGGTGGTGGCCCAGTGCGTCGGCCAGCCGGATGAGGGCCCCCACGCTCGGGTCGGAGGGCTGCTCCTCCAGGTAGGCGAGGTAGCCGGGCGCCATGCGGGCGCGGCGGGCCGTCTCCTCCCGGCTGAGTTTCTGTCTCCTGCGCTCCAGGGCCACGCGCCAGCCGATGTCGCCCGGGTTGCCCGCGGATGCGGCCCGCGCCTCGTCCGTCATCGGCCGAGCGGACTCGCCGGCGGTCTCATGCCGGGCGTGCTCGACCGGGTGGATGTGCGCGTCGGACCCAGGGAACACGAGCGTCACCTCGTCGGTCTCCGACCAGCGGACGGGCGGCGGAACACCTGCTTGGGACCGGGTGCCGTCACCTTGGCCGACGACAGCTTCATCACCGGTCTGCCGTCGTACTTCACCAGCTTGTACGCGGAGTCCAGATAGGGTGCGTCGGCCGACACCCCAACCCGGGTGCCGACGGCGAAGGTGTCGATGGGTGCCACGGAGCGGACCAGGTCGTCCAGGGCGTACTCGTCGAGACCGCCGCTGGCGACGATCCGCACGTCTGTCAGGCCCGCCCCGTCGAGGATGGCCCGCGCCCGTACCGCCAGGCCCCCGAGGTCGCCGCTGTCCAGCCGTACGGCGCAACCGGGCCCGCGGTCCAGGTCCCGCAGGACGCGTGCCGCGACGAGGACGCCCCCCTCGGTGTCGTAGGTGTTCACCAGGAGGGTCACCGGCCCGGGATGGGACCTCGCGAAGGCCCGGAAGGCGTCCTCCTCGCGGGAGAACGCCTCCACGAAGGAGTGCGCCATCGTGCCGACGGCGGGAACACCGAGAGTCGTGGCCGCCGCCACGTTGCTCGTCCCGGCGAAGCCGACCAGCGCGCACAGGCGTGCGGCCTGGAACCCGGACTGCGGACCGTGCGTGCGCCGTGGGGAGAAGTCCACGACCGGACGTCCCGCCGCCGCGAGCACACACCGAGCGGCCTTCGAAGGGATCGCCGTCTGATGGCTGAGTTGATTGAGTACGTACGTTTCGACCAACTGCGCCTGCGGAAGTGGTGCCGTCACCTCGAGCAGGGGTTCTCCCGCGAGTACGACCCGCCCTTCCGGGACCGCCCGCACGCGGCCGGTGAACTCCGTTCCGAGCAGTGGCTGAAGATCTCGTGGCGGCCGGTGCAGAGCGGAGGCGAAGGCGTCGACGTCCTCCGGGCCCACACGGAAGCGGGACAAGTAGTCCAGGGCCGACTCCAGCCCGGCCGCGACCAGGAAGCCACGCCCAGGAGGCAGGTCACGGACGAACAGGCTGAACGTCGCCGGGCCCGTCATTCCCTTTTGCAGGTAGGACATGACCATCGTCACTTCGTACAGATCGGTGGTCGTCGCATCCGACATCCGAGCACCTCCTCGGCCTCCGTCCTGCGTTCCCCGGCCCGTGTACCGCCTGTCACCGGTGGAAGCGTCCGGACCATCGCGGCTCCACCAGGTCCCACTCGGCGTCCCACCGCGCGTACCTTCTCCGGTCCAGCACCAGGCGCGTGCCCGCCCATGTCCCGTAGGTCCCGACGGCCACGCCGAAGGCCGCCACAACGCCCACGAACCAACCAGAAGTGGTCGCGTCGAGGGTGCTCATCGGCGGAGCGACGATGGTTCCGTCACGGTTCACCCACACCCGCACGGCGGCGCCCTCGGGCGTTCCCGGCCTCACGAGGGCCGCTCCCGTGCGCGCGACACCCTCTCCGTCGGTCCAGCGGACCTGCGCCGCTCTCTTCGCCCCGTCGTCGTAGCTCTTGACGCGCGCAGTCAGTCGGGCGGTGACCTCGTGCCGCTCCGCCCGCTGGACCCGTACGGTGCTCATCGACGCCTTGTAGGCCGTCAGACCCGCGCTGATCGCGGCGGTCGGCAGCCCTAGGACGAGGACGACCATCAGGACGCGACGGAGCCAGTGTTCGAACGTGTCCGACGTACGCTTCAGCGGGTTCGCGCCCTTCGGCGCGGGTGCGTCGCGCGGCGAGGGCGGACCGGATGTGTACGGCGGTCCCTGTGCGCTCATGACTCGGCCTCCAGCAGGTGGCTGGTCCGCTGCCCCCTTGTTCCACCGTCGGGCGGCACGGGCCTCGGGCACAGGGCCGAAGGTCCCTGAGTGACCGACTTCCGGCCCGGAGCCGGTCTCCGGCGGCCGCGGTCGTATCGGCGCTTTCAGCACCCCTCCCCCTCGGGTCCACATGCGCCCGGGGAGGGAATGGGGTTCTCTCGAAGAAGGAACGCAGCCCGCCCGGCATGTCGGCGACGTCCGCCCGAACGACACGCCATCGGGCTCGTTCATCGTCATTCACCGGCACATCCAGCTTCGTACGAGTCGGAGGCCGCCGCCATGCAACCAGTTGTCACCGTGGGCCTTGACGGCTCACCCGAGAGCCTTGCCGCCGCCAGATGGGCGGCCGACGAGGCCGAGAAGCGCAAGCTCACCCTGCGCCTGCTGCACGCGTGGCCGCTGCTGGCCCCGCAACCGGCCGGCGCCCCCGTCGAAGTCGACCAGAACTACTGGGCGAAGCGGCTCGTCCACACCGCGCAGGCGGAATTGCAGGCGCGCCACCCGGGTCTGTCCGTCATCGGGAGCCTGGTTGCCGAAGACGCCCAGGAGGCCTTGCTCCACGCGGCGTCGGAGTCCGAGATGCTCGTGCTGGGGTCTCGAGGGCTGGACACCGCCCAGAGCTATTTCATGGGCGACGTCAGCATGCCTGTCGTGGCGCGGGCCGAGCGGCCGGTCGTCCTCGTCCGCGCGGAGAGCGCGCAGGACGTAGCACACCCCGCACCCGGACATCGCGTGGTCGTCGCGTTGCAACTGCACGGTTCCAGCGACTACCTGCTCGACTTCGCGTTCCACAGCGCCGCGGTCAGGGACGTTCCCCTCCTGGCCGTACACGGCCGAAGCGTGCCGTTCCACGCGCGCATGCCCTGGGGCGTCGACCACGACGTCACCGACGAGGTGACGCGGGACGCACAGAAGGAGTTGAGCAAAGCGCTCCGTCCCTGGCGCGAGAAGTACCCGCAGGTGGACGTGGCCCACAGCATCCGTCTGGAGAGCCCGGCCAAGGCCGTCGTGCAGGCTGCCCACGGCGCCGCGATGCTGGTCGTCGGTCGGCGCGCGCACCGACACGGTGTGGCACCCCACCTGGGTTCCGTCGCGCACGCCGCCCTCCATCACGGGCGCTGCCCCGTCGCCGTCGTCCCCCATGACTGAACCGGACCACAACGGGACGGAGCCGTGGCGTGCGGAGGTGTGCGAGACCCACACCGCGATCGTGTTCTTTGCCGGCGACCGCGTTTACAAGGTCAAGAAGCCGGTGGACCTGGGATTCCTCGACTACAGCACGCGGACGGCCCGCCTCGCGGCGTGCGAACGCGAGGTCGCTCTCAACCGCCGCTTCGCTCCGGACGTGTACCTGGGCCTGGGGGAAGTGACCGGTCCTGGAGCCGATTCCCCGGAACCGCTCGTGGTGATGCGCCGCATGCCGGCGGACCGGCGTCTGTCCCGGCTGGTACGAGGAGGCGCCGACGTCGACGAGAGTCTCCGGGCCGTCGCCCGGCGCCTGGCCGCGTGGCATGCGGAGGCGCCCCGCGGCCGGGACGTGGACGAACAGGGCACACGGGACGCTCTGTCATCGCGGTGGGAGGCGAGCTTCGCCCAGGTCCGCGCGCTGTCCGGCGATGGCTCCGCGCCCGAAGGGGTGCCCGAGGCCGAACGGCTGGTGCGTAGATATCTCGCAGGTCGCGAGTCGTTGTTCGACTCCCGTATCCAGCAGCGGCGGGTGGTCGACGGTCACGGCGACCTTCTCGCCGACGACGTCTTCTGCCTCGACGACGGTCCCCGTGTCCTGGACTGTCTGGAGTTCGACGACCACCTCCGCTACGTCGACGGCCTCGACGACGCCGCCTTCCTCGCCATGGATCTGGAACAGCTCGGCGCCCCGGCGGAGGCGGGGTACTTCCTCGCCCGCTACAGCGAGTACTCCGGCGACCCGGCGCCCCCGTCCCTGTGGCATCACTACGTCGCCTACCGCGCGTTCGTCCGCGCCAAGGTCTCCCTGATCCAGGCCCGTCAGGGGACGTCCGGCATGGAAGCGGCATCGCAACGGCTGGTCGCGACGACCTTGCGCCATCTGCGTACCTCGGCGGTCGGCGTGACGGTCGTGGGCGGACTGCCGGGGAGCGGGAAGTCCACCCTCTCCGGTGCGCTGGCCGACCGGCTGGGAGTCACCCTGCTCAGCAGTGACCGCATGCGCAAGGAGCTGGCGGGCATTCCCCCGGAGCACTCGGCGGCGGCCGGCTACGGCGAGGGACTGTACACACCCGAATGGACGGCCAGGACCTACGCCGCCCTGCTCGACCGTGCGGCCGCGCTGCTCTCGTCCGGCGAGTCGGTCGTCCTGGACGCCACCTGGTCCGAGGCCGAACACCGCGCGGCGGCGCACCGCATGGCCGAGCGCACGAGCGCCGACCTGGTCGCTCTGCACTGCGATGTTCCGGTCGACGTGTCAGCGGCACGGCTGAGCACGCGTGCTTCCGGCCCGTCCGATGCCGACGCCCGTGTCGCCTACGCCATGGCGGCCGATGAACCGCCGTGGCCGGAAGCCGTCGCGATCGACACCGGCGGGTCTCTGGAGTCCGCGGTCTCCCGGGCACTCGCTGCCGCAAGACCATGGGGCGCCGATCAGGCACCGGTTTTCCGCCGCCCGTACATGGAGCCGGACTAGAGGAGCCGCCCAAGGTCGTCCTGGACCGCGGCTGGGACTTCGAGGACGACGGCTGCAGGGCGCGGAGAACACAGTCCGCGTCGGCGGCGGGTACGGCTCCCCTAGGAGGCCGAGAGCCCGTTGGCGCGCAGGCGCGGTTCACTGGAAGGCCGCGTGGATCTCCTGCTCGGTCGCGGTGTGCGAGACGAGGAGGAGTTCGTCGCCGGGCCGGAGCCGGATCGCCGGATCGGGCACAGTGGGCCGGCCGTCGCGGATGATGGTGGCGACGACCGTCCCCTCGGGCAGGCGGACCTCGCCCAGAGCACGGCCCGCGGCACCGGACTGCGGTGTGATGGCCGTTTCGATGACGTCGACTCCGGCCTTGCTGAGCCGCAGCAGGGCGACCGTGTCGGTGGCCCCGGTGGCCTCCTCGATGAGGGAGATCAACGGGGTGGCGGAGGGCACGGCGACGTCGACTCCCCAGCGCTCGTCGAACAGCCAGGCGTTGTCGGCGTCGTTGATCCGGGCGGCCACTCGGGACACCGAGAACTGCCGCTTGGCGAGCAGACTGATGACGAGGTTGTCCTCGTCGTCCCCGGTGGTGGCGACGACGAGGTCGGCGGTCAGCGCGCCGGCGTCTTCCAGCAGGGCCGGTTCGCACGCGTCCCCGGCGACCAGCCGCACCGGAACACGGCCCTCCAGTTCGGCCACGCGGTCGTCGTCGACGTCGATCAGAGTGACCTCGTTGCGGGCGGCGGCGAGCACCTGGGCGATCTGGGTGCCGAGGCGTCCGGCACCGGCGACGATGACGTTCACGTCCCCAGCTCCTTGTCGAGAAAGCCGCGCAGCCTGCCCAGCGCGGTCGCGGCGACGGCGAAGGTGACCAGGTCGCCCGCCTGCGCGGGCGTGCCGTGCGAGGGGATCAGGGAGCGGCCCCCGCGGGTGACCTCGACGACGCGGACCTCGCCGTCGACATCGAACTCGGCCAGCCGCCGGCCGATGAGGTAGTCCGGCACCTCGGAGCGGACCAGCAGTGTCTCCCCGTTGCCGAAACTGAGTTCTGGGCTCAGGTGGCGGTGCAGCAGCATCTGGTGGATCTGGTGCACGGTCCAACGGACGCTGGCGATGGTGGGAATGCCGAGTTCGCGGTAGATGTCGGCGCGCCGAGGGTCGTAGATGCGGGCGAGGACGTTCGGCACCCGGTAGGTCTCCTTTGCCGTGCGTGCGCTGACGATGTTGCTGTTGTCCCCGGACGTGACGGCGACGAAGGCGTCCGCGTGCTCGATACCGGCGGCCTCGAGCACGGCGCGGCTGTAGCCGTTGCCCTCGTGGAAGCGGATGCGAGGGCTGTCGGGCAGCCGCCGAGCCGCCTTGGGGCGCCGGTCGACGACCTGCACGTCGTGCCCTTCCGTGGCGAGCAGACCGGCGAGGGCGGCGCCCACGCGTCCGCAGCCGACGACGATCACCTTCACCGTGAGACTCCTTTCCGGGGGTCGGTACGGCGTCGCAGCCACCACTTGCGGACCTCGTCCGCGAGCAGGGGCAGGGTGCCGAGCCCGGCCAAAACCGCCCAGTCGGCGGCTTCGAGCGGGGCGGTGTCGAAGACGTCCTGCAGCGGCGGCACGTAGCTGATGGCGGCCATGAGGGCGATGCCGAAGCCGCCCGCCGCCAGCAGGGCTGGGTTGGACAGCAGTCCTACCTTCAGGATGCTCTGCCGGTCGGTGCGCACGGCGAGCGCGTTGAAGAACTGGCTGAGCACGATCCCGGCCTGGACCATGGTGATCGCCTCCCGGTAGACGGGCGTGTCCTTGGTGAAGTCGTCGAACGGGATGCCCGAGGACCCGATGTGCCAGAAGAAGACGGCGGTGACGCAGATCGCCTGGATGCCGCCGAGGAACAGGATCCGCCCCACCACACCGGCTGAGAACAGCCGTTCCCGGCGGGAGCGCGGCGGGCGCTCCATCACGTCGGGCTCGGGTGGCTCGGCACCCAGGGCCAGGGCGGGCAGCACGTCGGAGCCCAGGTCGATCGCCAGGATCTGGACGGCGCTGATGGGCACCAGCGGGAAGCCGGCGAAGGTCGCCGCCAGGATGGGGACCAACTCCCCGATGTTGTGGCTGAAGAGGTAGACGAGGAATTTGCGGATGTTCCGGTAGACCGTCCGGCCGAGCCGCACCGCCGCGGCTATGGACGCGAACGAGTCGTCCAGGAGCACCATCGAGGCCGCCTCCCGGGCCACGTCCGTGCCCGAGGCCCCCATCGCCACGCCGATGTCGGCGTGCTTGAGCGCCGGCGCGTCGTTCGCCCCGTCCCCGGTGACCGCCACCACCTCACCGCGCCGCTGGAAAGCGGTGACCACGCGCATCTTGTGCTCCGGGCTGACCCGGCACAGCAGCAGCTCCGACGAAGACTCGGCGAGCAGCGCGTCGAGCGCCTCGTCGTCCATCGCGTCGAGCCGGGCGCCCGTCACCACGACCGGATGCGGCCCCCGTACGATCCCGACCCGGCGGGCCACGGCCTCCCCGGTCAGCGGATGGTCGCCGGTGACCATGACGATGCGGATGCCGGCCCGACGACAGGCGGCGACCGCGTCGGTCACCTCGGGACGCGGCGGGTCCAGCATGCCGACCAGTCCCAGGAGCGTCAGTCCTGACTCGGCCTCGTCCTGCGCGGGGCGTGGCCCGGCCAGCCCCCGTCGCGCGACGGCCAGCACCCGCAATCCCTGCGATGCCATCGCGTCACTCGTCGCGACGACCGCTGCCCGGTCCTGCTCGGTCAGCGGCTCGCGGCGACCATCCCATTCCAGGTCGGTGCAGCGTGCCAGCAACTCCACGGGCGCCCCCTTGACGCACGCCTGGTGGCCCGCGCCGTGCTTGTGCACCGTGGTCATCAATTTGCGGGTGGAGTCGAAGGGGAACTCGGTCACCCGAGGTGCTGTCTCCTCCTCCGTGCCCGGATCGAGCCCCGCCTTGGCCGCCACGACGAGCAGCGCCCCCTCGGTGGTGTCACCGAGAACCCGCCAGTGCTCCCGGCCCCCGGGGCCTCCAGGCGGAACCAGCCGGGCGTTGCAGCACAGACCGGCCACCCGCAGCAGTTCGCGCACCGCAGCCGGCTCGGAGACCTCTCCGTTCGGCGCGTATCCCACGCCGCTCACCGCGTGCGTGCCCCCCGCCCACACCTGGGTGACGGTCATCTCCGCCTGAGTGAGCGTCCCGGTCTTGTCGGTGCACACCACTGTGGTCGACCCGAGCGCCTCGACCGCCAGCAGCTGCTTGATCAGCGCATGACGGCGTGCCATTCGCCGCACGCCGATCGCCAGCGACACCGAGAGGGTGGCGGGCAGCCCTTCCGGCACCATGGCCACCATCACCCCCAGCGCGAACACGAACGCGGGCACCAGGGATTCCCCGGTGGGCAGCCGCACGGCGAACATCAGGGCGCCGATCGCCAGGGCCGCCCCCGCCACCCGCCGCGCCATGGACGCCACCTGGTGCTGGAGCGGGGTCTTCTGCTTCGGGGCCGCAGCGGCCAGGCGGTAGATCCGCCCGAACTCGGTCGTCGCTCCGGTGGCGTACACCACGGCCCGCCCGGACCCGGCGACGACATCGGTTCCCATGAACACGCAGTTGCGAGCTTCCAGCAATGAGGCGGCGGCCACCGGGTCGGCCGTACGGACCACGGCGTTGCTCTCGCCGGTCAACGGAGCGTTGTTCGCTGTCAGCTCGTGCGCCTCGACCACTCGGCAGTCCGCCGGCACCGCGTCCCCGGCCTCCAGCACCACCACGTCACCCGGCGCCAGCTCCCGGGCGGGCACCTCCAGCCGTTCGCCGTCCCGCAGCACCCGGCAGGTGTGGGGCACCATCGCTTCCAGCGCCTGTGCTGTCCGCTCGGCCGAGTACTCCTGCGCGAAGCCGATGACGGCGTTCAGCACGACGACGCCCAGGATCGCCACCGCCAGCTGCAAGGTGGCCACGTCACGCGGCTCCTGAAGCCTGTACGCCAGGAAGGTGACGCACGCCGCGACGATGAGCACCACCGCGAAGAGGTCGGTGAACTGCGCCCCCAACTGTCGCCATGCGGAGCGGCGGCGGACACGCGGCAGTTCGTTGGTCCCGTATCGCTCCAGCCTCGCCCGCGCCTGCGCCGCCGACAGACCACGTCGTGACGTGGTCAGCGTGGAGAAGACATCACCGGCGGTGAGCTGCGGTATCGGATCGGGGGACGGACCGGTGCCGGACGTGCTGCCGGATGTCCTGTCCTGCCCACCGCCCGCCACCGACGGATCCGCACGGGTGCGCATCATCCGAGCCCGTACCGCGACAAGGTGTGGGCAGCCGCCGCAACCGGTCGGATGGCGCGGAGGGCCTTGAACGAGGCTTCCATCACGGACTCCAGTGGGTTCGGCTGCCGTCCCGCCGACTCGCCGCCGTCGATCGGCGGCACCTCGTCATCCTGTGCCGGGCCGACCGTTGCCACCAGGGCCGTCCGGGGCAACAGGCAGGGCCGTTCGGGCCCTCACACGGGGACCGTGACGACGGGGCAATGGGCGTGGTGCAGCACTCCCTGGCTCACCGAGCCCAGCAGCATGCCCGTGAATCCTCCGCGCCCGCGGGTTCCCACGACCAGCCCCAGTGCGTGTTCCGAGACGGCGGTCAGGACCTGTACCGGGTGGCCGCGGACGACTTCGTGGTGCAGTTCCACCTCCGGGTGCGTCGAGGTGCGACCGGCGACCGTCTCGGACAGCACGCGGCGACACTCCAACAGTGCCGCGTCCTCGTCCAGGACGCCGAGGAGCGGAGGATGCCACGCGTACAGGGCCCTCAGGGCCGCTCCGCGCAGGGCCGCTTCCTCGAACGCCAGGTCCACCGCCGCCGCGGAATGCGGGCTGCCGTCGACGCCGACCACGAAGTACGCGGGCTGCTCGGTGACGTGCTCCGGTTCCGGAACCACCACGACCGGGCAGGGAGCGTGGGCGGTGAGCGGGAGCGCCGCGGACGCCGAGGTGAACATTTCACGCCGGGTGCTCAGATGCCCGGAGCCCACCACGACCAGGGAGGCGTTCCGTGCCTCTTCGCGCAGCACCCATGCCGGCTCTCCCTCCGCCAGCGAGGTCGACACCTCCACCGTCGGCCGCCGGGACTCGGCGAAGACGACCGCCCCCTCGAGTATCCGGTCGCCGGCTCCGTGCAGCACCCGGTTCCACTCCTCCCAGGACGGCCGTGCCTCCCCCGACCGGTATCCGCCGGTCGGCATGCCCTGGGCGTGGACGAGCCGCAGCGGCAGCCCACGCCGATCCGCTTCGTCGGCGGCCCAGGCCAGGGCCAGCCGCTTCGAGGGATCGGGGTCGACACCGACCACGACCGGCCGACGACCGTCCGCACTGGCCATGGCACCTCCAGTTGATCTCCGCGTCCTGCCGGTCCACTCTCCTTCCAGCCTCGCCCTTGCCGTCGAGCGCCGCCACGTCACGGTGCTGGCCCCACCCGCTGGGGCCCACGCCCCCGAGCATGTCAGCGACTGTCGCTCCCTTCCGTCGCGGGCAGGGCGGCCCGGCCGGCCTCCAGCCGCGCCACCGGAACACGGAACGGGGAGCAGGAGACGTAGTCCAGGCCCGCCGCATGGAAGAAGTGCACGGACTCGGGGTCGCCGCCGTGTTCGCCGCAGACGCCGATCTTCAGACCGGGGCGTGCGGCGCGGCCCTCGTCGACCGCGATCCGGACCAGTCGGCCCACTCCGTCGCGGTCGAGGGTCTCGAAGGGAGAGGTGGCGAAGATGCCCTTGTCGAGGTAAGCGGAGAAGAACGCGGCCTCGACGTCGTCGCGGGAGAAGCCCCACGTGGTCTGCGTCAGGTCGTTCGTGCCGAAGGAGAAGAACTCGGCCTCCTCGGCGATCCGGCCCGCGGTGAGTGCGGCCCGGGGCAGCTCGATCATGGTGCCCACGGGGCAGTGCAGCGGCACGCCCGTCTCGGCGGTGACCTCGGCGAGCACCCGCTCCACCTCCTCGCGGGCGAGCCGGAGTTCCTCGACCGCGCCGACCAGCGGCACCATGATCTCCGCCTCGGGGGAGCCCCCGGCCCTCGTCCGGGCCACGACCGCCTCGGCGATCGCCCGTACCTGCATGGCGACCAGTCCAGGCACCACCAGGCCCAGCCGCACGCCCCGCAGGCCGAGCATCGGGTTCTCCTCGTGCATACGGTTCACCGCGTCGAGCAACTCGACGTCGCGCGGGTCCGGTTGCCCGCCCCGGGCCTCGGCCGCGGCGATCCGTACGGCGAGTTCGGTGTGGTCGGGGAGGAACTCGTGCAGCGGCGGGTCGAGCAGGCGGATGGTCACGGGCAGGCCGTCCATGGCCTCCAGGATGCCGGCGAAGTCCTGGCGCTGAAGCGGGAGAAGGGCCTCCAGCGCCCGGTCGCGTTCGGCGTCGGTGCGGGCCAGGATCATTCGCTCGACCAGCTTGCGCCGCTCGCCGAGGAACATGTGCTCGGTACGGCACAGGCCGATGCCCTGCGCACCGAAGCGGCGGGCGCGGGCCGCGTCCTCGGGGGTGTCGGCGTTCGCCCGGACCTCCAGCCGCCGTACGGAGTCGGCGTGCCGGAGGGCGCGGGCCACCCCTGCCACCACGCCGTCGGACGCTTCGCCGGTCTCCAGGTAGCGCATGGCCGCGGAGGCGACCAGCGGGACTTCACCCGCGTACACGGCGCCGACGGAGCCGTCCACCGAGATGACCGTGCCCTGCTCGACGACGGTGCCGTCGGGGGTGGTGAACCGCCGGGCCTCAGTGTGCACGGTGAGTTCCTCCGCGCCGCAGACGCACACCTTGCCCATGCCGCGGGCGACGACGGCCGCGTGGCTCGTCTTGCCGCCCCGGCTGGTCAGCACGGCTTCGGCGGCCACCATGCCGGGCAGGTCGTCCGGGGTGGTCTCCTGGCGGACGAGCACCACCTTCTCGCCGGCCGCGGCACGCCGTACGGCTTCGGCGGAGTCGAACACCGCCGCGCCGACCGCCGCACCCGGGGAGGCCGGAAGCCCGTGGGCGAGCGCGTCGCCGGTGACGCCGGTGTCGAAGCGGGGGAACATCAGCCGGGCGAGGCCGTCCCCGCTGACCCGGGCCAGTGCTTCCTCCGGCGTGATCTGTCCTTCGTCCACCAGCTCGGCGGCGATGGCGAACGCGGCTTCCGCGGTCCGCTTGCCGACCCGGGTCTGGAGCATCCACAGCTTGCCGCGCTCGATCGTGAACTCGATGTCGCAGAGGTCGCGGTAGTGGCGCTCCAGGGTCCCCATGTGGTCGAGCAGCCGCCGGTACGAGTCCGCGTCCAGCCGCTCGAGATCGGCCAGCGGCACGGTGTTGCGGATGCCGGCGACGACGTCCTCGCCCTGGGCGTTGGAGAGGTAGTCGCCGTAGAGGCCGGGCCGCCCCGTGGCGGGGTCGCGGGTGAAGGCGACGCCGCTGCCGGAGTCGGCGCCCCGGTTGCCGTACACCATGCGCTGCACTGTGACGGCGGTACCCAGGTCGTCGGGGATGTGCTCGCGCCGGCGGTACAGCCGGGCCCGTTCGCCGTTCCAGGAACGGAAGACCGCGAGGATCGCCAGGCGCAGTTGCTCGGCGGGGGACTGGGGGAACTCCTGCCCCGTCGCGTCGTGGATCAGCCGCTTGTACGTCTCGACGAGCCAGGCGAGGTCGTTCGCGTCGAGGTGCAGGTCGTCGGCGGCTTCGCGGGTCTCCTTGAGCAGGGTCATGGCCGCGTCGAACAGGGCCGAGTCGACCCCCATGACCGTGCTGCCGAACATCTGGACGAGTCGACGGTAGGAGTCCCAGGCGAAGCGGTCGCTGCCAGACGCCTTGGCCAGTCCGAGGACGGATTCGTCGTTGAGGCCGATGTCCAGGACGGTCTCCATCATGCCGGGCATGGAGAACCGTGCTCCGGACCGGACGGAGACCAGCAGCGGATCGTCACGCCGGCCCAGCAGGCGTCCGGCGGACTTCTCCAGGACGGAGAGATGCCGGGAAACCTCCTCCAGCATGCCCTCCGGTTCCGCGCCGCTCGTCAGGAAGGCCCGACACGCCTCGGTGGTCACGGTGAAGCCCGACGGGACCGGCAGGCCCAGCCGGGTCATCTCGGCGAGGTTGGCCCCCTTGCCGCCGAGCAGGTCGGCCATGTCACGGCCGCCGTCTGTGAACTCGTACACGTAACGGACCATGACACCGGTCTCCTCGCTGTGTCTGCGGACTCGGTACGGCTCCAGCGTCCGGCGACGGCAGCGGCGGGGACAGGTGCTGTCCGTCCCGTCCGGTGGGCCGACCGGCCCCCCTTTGCGCGACAGGGTCCGGCCTGTGGCGGGCACGCCGACGGGCGTGGTGACTCGGCCGGTTCCGCTTACGCCCCGGACCGGCGACCGTTACCGTGGCACATGATCGGACCAGTGGGTGTCCGTTCGGTGAGCGGACCTGGAGGAACACAGGTGGGAAGCCCCGAGGAAGCCCGTGTGCGGCTGCCTCAGCTCAGCCTGGACGAACTGCTGGAGGAGTTGCAGGCACGGCTGGACGCCGCGCGAGGCACCCGCGACCGGGTGCACAGCCTGCTGGAGGCCGTGCTCTCGGTCGGCCGGGAGCTGGACCTCGAGCAGGCCCTCCACAGCATTGTCGAAGCGGCCGCGGTGCTCGTCGACGCGGAGTACGCCGCGCTGGGCGTGATCGGGCCCGACGGCAAGCGGCTGTCCGCCTTCCACACCATCGGGGTCACCGAGGAGCAGATCGCCGCGATCGGCCCCTACCCCGAGGGCCACGGAATCCTCGGAGAGCTGATCCGCCACCCGGAACCCCTTCGGCTCGCGAAGATCTCCGAGCACCCGGCCTCGTACGGCTTCCCGCCCCACCACCCGCCGATGAACACCTTCCTCGGCGTCCCGATCCGGGTCCGCGACCAGGTGTTCGGCAACCTGTACCTGACCGAGAAGCGCGGCGGTGGGCAGTTCGACGAGGAGGACATCTCCGTCACGCTCACCCTGGCCGTCGCGGCCGGCGTCGCCATCGACAACGCCCGGCTGTACGCCGAGTCCCGGCTGCGCGAGCGCTGGCTGCGGGCGAACGCCGAGATCACCCACAGCCTGATGGCGGGTGGTGGGCGCACCGAGGTCCTTCGCCTGATCGCCGAGCGGGCGGGCGAGATCACCGAGGCGGCGCTGGCGGCGGTCGCCCTGCCCATGGACGACACCGGGTCGCTCGCCGTCGAGATCGCCGTCGGACTGGACGCCGACGCGCACCGGGGGCTCGTCCTGTCGATGGACAGGAGCCTGATGGGACTTGCCTTCTCCGGAGCGGCTCCGGTCACCAGCGAGGACGTCGCCCACGACGAGCGGATCTCCCTGGAGCCTCCGCGCTTCGGCGGGCTGGGCCCCGCCGTGGCCATGCCCATCGGTACCGGCGACGCGGGTGTGCGTGGTGTGGTGCTGCTGGCGCGTGAAGCCGGCCGGCCGGTGTTCACCACGACGGAGACCGAGACCTTGCAGGTCTTCGCCGCGCAGGCCGCCGTCGCGATGGAGCTGGCGGAGCGCCGTCAGGACGCCGAGCAGATCGCCGTGCTCACGGACCGCGACCGCATCGCACGCGACCTGCACGACCTCGCGATCCAGCGGCTCTTCGCCACCGGCATGACGCTGCAGAGTGCGGGCCGCTTCATCGAGCATCCCGAGGCTTCCGAGCGCGTGGCGCGGGCCGTCGACGACCTCGACGAGACCATCAAGATCATCCGATCGACGATCTTCGGCCTGCGCACCCGCGAAGGAGCCGACGGCACCGGACTGCGGGCCCGCGTGATGCGGATCGTGGGGGAGGCGGCGCCGGTCCTGGCCTTCGCCCCCAGTGTGCGGATGGAGGGCCTGCTGGACACCGATGTGCCGAAGGAGGTCGCCGATCACGTCGTGGCCGTACTCTCCGAGGCCCTGACCAACATCGCGCGTCACGCCCGTGCCGACCGGGCCGAGGTGGTCCTCACGACCGACGGGCGCGAGGTGCGGTTGTCGATCACGGACAACGGCGTCGGCATCCCGCCTGAGGGCCGCCGCAGCGGACTGCGGAACATGGCAGAGCGGGCCGAGCAGCTGGGCGGTCGCCTCGAACTGGCGAAACCCTCCGGCGGTGGCACCTCGCTGATGTGGTGGGCACCGGTGCAGGAAGGTTAGGCGTCCGGTCCCACACACCACTGCGGCGCGACGTCGTAGGGCGCCGATCGCTCGTCGAGGTACGTCACAGCGGGTCACTCCGCTCCGAGGCGTGCGGAGAGGTCGCAGCGGACATCGACGACGCCCTCGACGGCCCGCGCCAGGCGCTCGGCCACCGGTACCAGCCGCGGGCCGTCGACCCATCCCGTGAGGGTCACGACCCCCTCGGTCACCTCGACCCGGATGTGGTCGGCGGACAGCGGGAACATGCGGTCGATGACCTCCTGGCGCACCTCCTCGGTGAGCTCCTCGTCATTCCGCAGGAACACCTTGAGCAGCGGCTGACGACACCCTGGAGCATGCCCTCGTCGTCGATCACCGGCAGTCGCTTGACGCCGCGCCGGGCCATGATGCGGGCCGCCTCGGCCAGAGTGGTGGTGCCGTGCACGGTGATCGCCGGACTGCTCATCAGCTCCTCGGCAGTCACCGCGCCGGCCTTGACCAGGTCGGACAGCCTCCGCTGCTGGGTGAACCGGTCCGGATCGCTGTCCCGGAACTCTTCCTTCGGCAGCAGATCCGCCTCCGAGACGACGCCGATCACCCGGCCCTCGCCCTCGAGCACGGGGAGGGCGCTGACCTTCCAACGCTCCATGAACTGGACGATGTCCTTGAACAACGCGTCGCGGCCGACGCCGATGACGGCGCGTGTCATAACGTCGCTCACGAGGTGCGGGCTGCTGTTCATGGTCTCCTCCTCGAAGGGTCGTCCACGGCGGGGCCAGGAGACGCGGGCCGAGCCGGTTCTGCGCCCCGCGTCCTCGAGGATGGCCCCGACCCTTGGGACGATCCGGCTGCTGTTCGGTGTTCAGGACCATCGGCAGGCCCGGTCTCCGGCGCTCGGTCTCCGGCGCCGGATGTCCGCGCCAGGCCCAGAAGGCGCCGCGAACACAGGACGGGAAGGGCGTCACCCGCTTCTCGCGGATCCTGATTGCGCGGTGCACGACCGCCGTCGATCGCTTCTCCGCGTCTGTGTCGCGCCCCTCCCGTCGTCTCCACCACACCACGGAGGACCGCCCGGCCACCAGGGCCGATCGGCCCCGATCGGCCCTGGCGTGGGCGCATCCGGGGCACTCATCCGGTCGTGAACCGGCCGATGGGGAGGGTCCATACGGGCTTGCGTGCAGGTACCTTGCGGACCTTTGCGCGGACCGGTCGGCTCATGCGCCCTCGCCTCCTTCGCAGTTGGCTGGAAGCAGAGAGAACACACCGATCAGGGAGGGTGATGACAGTGGGTACGAGTCTCACGCCGGAGTTCTGGGAGCGGTTCGCGCTCCTGTTCGTGCTGGCGACGGGCGTGACGTTCGTGCTCGCGGCGACCTTCGACGCCCTGGCTGTCCGCCTGCTGCGTAGCCGAACGCAGCGGACGCCGCCGCGAACGACGCATCTCGAGCAGCGAAGCGACCACCGTATGTCGACGCACTGCTGAACGCCGATCTCTCGCCGGTCATCTCGAAAGGCTGGAGATGAGTTCTTCACGGCTGTTGACTCCGGTCTTTCGGTAGATGGCCTTGAAGTGATCATTGATGGTGTGCAAGGAAAGATTCAGACTGCGGGCGATCTGTTTGACGGCCAGTCCGTCCAGAGCACGCCGGATGACCATCTGTTCCCTCGGGGTGATCCCGTACAGGACGGCCGCAGCGGGCAACAGCACGTCCGAGGAAGCGGATTGGATGGTCACCGCCACACCGCCGGGGCCTGATTCGTCGAGCGGTTGAGCCTGCAACACGATCCACCCGTCAGGTCCGGGGATACGGCTCAGTGCTTGACGGCCCGGCTGTCGTGCCGCGAGGGCGATATTCCAGACGTGCGCGAATATCTCGTCCTCGTCGGCCGTCACGTTCTCCGGCACGAGTCTGCGCACCCATTCACGGCCGGTTACGGTCACGGCTCTTATCGTGTCGTTGCTGTCGATCACCACTACGCCCGGCGCGGGTGCGGCACGGACGGGACGCAGGAAGCGGCCGGCGACGTACTGCCTCAGAGTGCCTGCCAGGGGGCCGGAGAGCCGCCCGGCGAGTACGGCGTCGGTCGTCGAGAAGGGTCTGCTGCCCCTCCCTCTCAGCAGCACCAGTACGCCCCACGCCATCCCCTTGAGGGTCAGCGCGACCCGCATCTCGCTGCCGACTTCGGCCGCGTTCATGATTTCTTCGTGCTGGACGCTGTGTTGTCTGTCGGGTGCGTCGGATTCGAGGACCGCGACGGGACAGGCACTTCTGACCAGACCGGCCACGGTGTGCCGGTCGTGGCCGAGGATCTCCTCGGTTTCCAGTGCGCGGTAGAAGGTGGCTCCGTAACCGTGTTCTTTTGCCAGGAAACACGCGGCTCCGCTGAGAGGGTCGACTCCTCTCAGCATGTATCCGTCGTGCGGTACGAGTTGCGCGATCTGCCGTGAAATCACCATGCCCAGTTCGGGAACGGTGGTGGCCTCCGCTGTCGCGCAGAACAGGGCGCGGGAGATCAGTTCCAGGTCCGGATCCATGGAGGGAGTCTGGATCGGCACACCTTCCCCAGCTCGCATGTTCGGTACGTTGGCCGGCAGGGAGCGCTCGGTGGCGCATATCCAACCCCTGCCGGAGGAAACGGAATTGGAGGATTCGATTCCCGCCATTGCCGAAGGGCTGTCGCCCGGCCCTGGAACACCCACGGACCGGGCGGTTCAACTCATCCCGTCAGCACTCCGGAACAGTTCCGTTGTGGAATGCGGTGTTGCCGTCGACGTACGCCCCGTACGTCCACCCGGTGACGAACAACTCCTGTCCGGTGCTGGCGGTGTAGCGCTCCGTCAGCGTGTGGTACCAGACGTTTCCACGGTTGTTGATGTTGTCACCGCGGCCCCAGCAGTCGGCGATGATCGCGTCACCGAAGCCCATGTCCGGGACGCCCACCTTGCCGTCGCGTGTGTGCGTCGTGTTGTAGACGCCCACCCCCGTGGTCGAGGTGATGGGGATCAACGCGGCCGCGGCGGACGCGCTGCCGGTCGCCAGAGCCAGCGCGCCGGCGCTCAGCACTGCCACGACGGCGCCACGGCACCGCAGGATGGTTCTCGTCATCATTTCCCCCTGATCACTGACGGCAATGCCTTGCCGTGCGGAGCGTGCACCGAAGCCCGGAGCACACCCAGGACAATGGCCTGGCCGGGAAGATGCGTGAATCCCCCAGAAACAGGGGGGTGACAGAGCCACGAGGAGCACCTCACGCCTGCGCCCACGAACGCCGCCCCGCAAGCAGTGGCGGAGCGACGTCGTGGGAGGAGGGCCGACGTCCGGCGACGATCACTTCCGGAACTCCCGGTGGTCGTCGTGCTCGCCGAAGTAGTGCCGCTCCTCGACGAACTCCCGCTCACCGGGGCGCAGGACCGCGCCCGGCGTCGCCAGGAAGGCGATGAGCCCCAGAACGCCGACGACCATCAGGGAGAAGCCGACGACGAACGAGCTGTAGCCGAAGACCAGGCAGGCGCCCAGTACGGCGGCGACGATCAGAACGATGGGGATCATGGCTGTTGTCCTTTCTCCCCGCTGAGAATTCGAGATACGACCGAGGGCGCCGGAGCGCTGGTTCAGATCTTGCGCAGCCAGTCTTCGGCGACGCCCCGCATCCCCGGTTCGGCAGGCTGAAGGCGCTTGTCGTCGATCCGGTAGGAAAGGTGATCGACGACATCCACGACACCGTCCAGCCGTCGTGTCATGCCCACCGCGACGGGGATCTCGCTGCGTCGTTCCAGCTGGCCGGTGAGCGTGACCACCCCGTCCAGCACTGCCGCCTCGACCGTGTGCGGGGCCAGCCAGAGCGTGTTGACGAAGACCTCCTGCTGTACGTCCAGCCGGATCTCGTCGTCGGTGCGCAGGAAGACCTGGAGCAGGTCCCGACGCGTGACGATGCCGATGAGCCGGTTCTCCTCGTCCACCACCGGAAGCCGTTCGATGCGGTGGTCCGCCACCAACCGGACGGCCTCGGTGACGGTGGCGTCGGCACGCACGGTGACGGGGGGCGTGGACATCACTCCGCCGGCCGTCCTTGCCCGGCTCTTGGCGGCGGCCCGTCGGGCACTGCCGCCGAACAGATGCAAACGGCGCGTCCGGCCGCCGGAGACGCGTGGCTCTCGGGCCTGACGCAGCATGAGATCGGTCTCGGAGATCACACCGATGACCTTGTCGTCGTCGACCACCGGAAGCCCGCTGATGCCGTGCTCTTCGAGCAGGCGTACCACTTCCTTGAACGGTGTGCCGTACCGCGCGGTGACGACATCCTCGACCATGAGAGCGGCTGTTCTCGTGGGCTTCATTGCTGAGCCTCCCAGTCCTGGATGGGAACGATCACGAACACCCCTTCCGGGGAGTCGAGTTCAGCTTCCAGCCACGGACTGACGGACCAAAGAGGCTGAGTGGGCCACGCGCGGGCCGAGTGGCCCATTTGGTCCGGCCCACGCGTTCGGCGTTCCCGCGATCAGCGGGCGCTTTTCCTACGACGGCATGGGCCGAACGGCCCCATCGGGGGCCGAACCGCCCCTCGTACCGACAGCCGACCGGTGAGACGGTGGGGGCATGGCCCTGAGCTGCCCCGGGGCAGTCCGACGGAAGGCGGTGGGGATGATGACACTCCCCTTGGTCGTGGGCGTCGACGGATCGGGCGCGAGCCTGCTCGCGGTGGACTGGGCGGTGGACGAGGCTGCTCGACACGGCGTCCCTCTCAGGCTGGTGCACGCGTCCCGCTGGGAACGCTACGAGAGGTTCGTCCCCTCCGGCGGCCTCGACCGCCCGTCCGAGCGCGTGGTCGCGGAGAACCTTGTGGCCGCCGCGGCCGAGCGCGCCGAGCTGCGCGATCCCCAGGTGAAGGTCACCGCGGACGTCGTCCCCGACGACGCGGCGGACGCTCTCCTGCGGGAGGCGGACGACGCCTTCGCCGTGGTGACGGGATCGCGCGGCCGCGGTGAGCTGAAAGGGCTGCTCCTCGGCTCGGTCGGCCTGGCCGTGGCGGCCCGCGCGCGCTGTCCGGTGATCGTGGTCAGAGGCGACAAGGCCGCTCTGGCCGGCGCGCACGGGCGGGTCCTGTTGGGTGCGGGAGAACCCGTCACCTGTGCCGAAGCCGCCCGCTTCCCCGTCCGGGAGGCCGAGGCATGCGGCTGCGGCCTCGACGTCGTCCGCGCCTGGCGCTGTCCCGCGCACGAGAGTGCCGACGATCCCGCGCTCGCGGAGGAACCGGTGCGCCGGCACGAGGAGCGGGCCTCGGCCCTGCTGGACGCGCTGCTGCGGGACGGCGTAGCCGATCACTCCGCTGTCCGGGTGCGGCGGGTCACGGCCGAGGGCCCCGCCCACGGTGTCCTGGTGCGCCGCTCGGCCGCCGCAGACTTCGTGATCGTCGGAGTCCGGCGCAGAAGCGGTCACCTCGGGCTCCAGATCGGACGGGTGGCGCACACCCTGCTCCACCACGCGGACTGTCCGGTGGCGATCGTCCCGCAGACAGTGTGAGTGTTGTCCTGGCCCACGCCTGTCCGACCGCGCACAGGGGGAGTGATGATGGCCGCTCGGTCCCATGACGTACTCGCACCCGTGCTGCGGGACATCGAGGCGGTCGTCCTCGACACCGACGGAGTGATCACCGATTCGGCGAGGGTGCACGCAGCCGCCTGGAAGACCGCCTTCGATACCTTCCTGACCGAGCACCCGCCCGACGACTCCGCTCAGCGGCGTCCCTTCGACGCCGGCGAAGACTACCTGCGGTACGTGGACGGCAGGTCCCGGCTCGACGGCGCCGCCGCGTTCCTGGCGTCGCGAGGTCTCGATCCGACCGAGGCGTCCGTGCACGCGGTGGCCGGGGACAAGGAGCGGCTGTTCACCGAGCGGCTCCGCGAGCACGGTGTCGACGCGTATCCCGGGACGGTACGGCTGGTGCGCGCGCTGCGTGGCGCCGACGTGCCGGTCGCCGCGGCCTCCGCGTCACGGCACGCCCGCGAACTGCTCACCGGAGCGGGCGTGCCGGACCTTTTCGACGCTCTCGTCGAGGGCGGTGAGGCGGCTCGCCTGGGGCCGGCGGGCAAGCCGGGGCCCGACCTGTTCCTGGAAGCGGCCCGTCGCGGCGCATTCGCCCTGGTCGTCGGCGTGGACCGCGCCGACGGTCCGGACACCCGACGGCGACTCCTGCGCCACGGCGCGGACGTCGTCGTAAACGATCTCCTGGAGTTGCTCGTCGAGGGAGCAGGGCGATGACGGGCCGGACCTGGGAGTACGAAGGCTACGACCCGGCGGACGAACGCCTGCGGGAGTCGCTGTGCACGCTGGGCAACGGGTACTTCGCCACCCGCGGGGCGTTGCCGGAGTGCACGGCGGACGACGTGCACTACCCCGGCACCTACGTCGCCGGCTGCTACGACCGGCTCACCACGGACGTCGCGGGACGCCGGGTGGAGAACGAGGACATGGTCAACCTCCCGAACTGGCTGCCCCTGCGGTACCGCCTCGCCGGGCAGCAGTGGCTCAGCCCCGACACGGCCGAGGTCCTCCACCACCGGCAGGTGCTGCATCTGGACTCCGGACTGCTGGAGCGCAGCACGCGGTACACGTTCGGCGAGGGCCGGTCGCTCACCGTCCGGCAGCAACGTCTCGTACACATGGCCGACCCCCACCTGGCGTCCCTGCGCACCGACTTCAGGGCCGAGGGCTTCTCCGGAGACCTCGAGGTCGAGGCGGCTCTCGATGGCGGAGTCACCAACGCGGGGGTACCGCGCTACCGGGGACTGGACGGCCACCACCTGACCCACGTGCACACGGGTACCGCCGCGCCGGACACCGTGTGGTTGCGCTGCCGGACCCGCACCTCCGACGTCCGGATCGGCATGGCGGCCCGGCTGACCGCCGACGCGCCCGTCGTCACCGACCTGCACGAGGGACCGCGCGCCGGTCAGCGAGTGCGCGTGAGTCTGCTGCCGGGCCGTACGGTCACCGTCGTCAAGACCGTCGCTCTGCACACCTCCCGGGACCCCGCGATCAGTGACCCGCTGGACGCCGCGATCCAACGGGTGGGCGCGGCACCCGCCTTCGACGAGTTGCTCGAAGCACACCTGACCGCCTGGGACCAGCTGTGGCGGAGGGCCGAGCTGGACGTCCCCGGCGAGGCGGGCCGCGTCCTGCGGCTGCACCTCTTCCACGTACTGCAGACCCTCTCCCCGTACACGGCGGACCTCGACGTCGGCGTCCCGGCCCGCGGCCTGCACGGCGAGGCGTACCGCGGCCATGTCTTCTGGGACGAGCTGTTCGTGCTGCCGTACCTCAACCTGCACTTCCCGGAAGTGTCCCGAGCCCTGCTCCGCTACCGTCATCGTCGCCTCGACCAGGCCTGTGCCGCCGCCCGCGCGGCCGGCCGGCGCGGAGCCCTGTACCCGTGGCAGAGCGGCAGCGACGGGCGCGAGGAGACACAGGCGCTGCACCTCAACCCCCGCTCGGGACGCTGGCTGCCCGACCACTCCCAGCTTCAGCGGCATGTGGGCTCGGCGGTGGCGTACAACGTGTGGCAGTACTGCGAGGCCAGCGGCGACGCCGAGTTCCTGCACACCAAGGGCGCCGAGATGCTGCTGCAGATCGCCCGTTTCTGGGCGGACTCGGCGACCTGGGACGAGGAGTTGGGCCGGCACCGCATCCGAGGCGTGATGGGCCCCGACGAGTATCACGACGCGTATCCCGGCGCGCGGGAACCCGGTCTCGACGACAACACGTACACGAACGTCAGCGCGGCATGGGTCCTCACCCGCACCCTGGAGGTGCTGCGGGCCCTGCCGGAGCCCCGGCGGCGCGAACTCGCCGAGCGCACCGGCCTGGACGACGGCGAGCTCGAACAGTGGGAGGACGTCTCACGCACACTCCATGTGCCCTTCCACGACGGTGTCATCAGCCAGTTCGAGGGCTACGGCAGCCTCGCCGAGCTCGACTGGGAGGCCTACCGGCAGCGGTACGGCGACATCCGGCGGCTGGACCGGATCCTCGAGGCGGAGGGCGACACCGTGAACCGGTACCGGGCGTCCAAGCAGGCCGACGTCCTGATGCTCGGCTACCTCTTCTCGCCGGCCGAACTCGGCTCTCTCTTCGGCAGGTTGGGCCATCGCCTCGACGACGACAGCTGGCAGCGCACCGTCGACCACTACCTGCGCCGCACCAGCCACGGCTCCACTCTCAGCGGCCTGGTCCATGGCTGGGTCCTGGCCCGGGCCCGGCGGGCGGAGGCATGGACGTACTGCCAGGAAGCCCTGCTCGGGGACGTCGCCGACCTGCAAGGCGGTACCACGGGAGAAGGCATCCACCTCGGCGCCATGGCCGGCTCCCTCGACCTCGTCCAGCGCGGACTGACCGGACTGGAGACCCGCGCGGGCGCGCTGTGGCTCGACCCCGTACCGCTGCCGGAACTCTCCTCCTATGGGTTCTCCCTTCACTACCAGGGGCACTGGGGCGTCCGGCTGCGACTGGAGAGCGGCCTGCTGGAGGTGGCCGTGCCGCCGTCCGACCGTGCACCGATCGACATCCGGCTGCCGGACCGGGCGGTCCGCGTGCAGCCGGGGGAGACGTGCCGGCTGTCGCTCCCGGTGCCGACTGTCGCTCCCGGGCCGAAGGGGCCGGACGGCCCTGTGAGAGGACCTGCCGGCCCCTGACCCTGCTCCGGGTTCGGTATCACGCTGAAAGTGGATGAGAGTGCTGTCGCTGGAGGTGCCGAGATGCTTCTTCCCGTTGTCGCAGGAGTGGACGGATCCGCCGAGAGCCTGGCCGCCGCCGCGTGGGCGGCCCGCGAGGCCCGGAGGCGTGACCGATGGCTGCACCTGGTGCATGTCCGGGACTGGCACCCCCGTCAGGAGCACGAGACGGCGGGCGCCGCTCAGCGGCATCTGGCCCGGCGTTCCCTGCGGGAGGCGGAGGAGCGGGTCCGTGCCGAGTGCCCGGACGTCCGCCTCTCCGACGAGCAGATGGAGGGTCCGGCCACCGCCGCCCTGTCGAAGGCCGCGGACCAGGCCGACATGATCGTCCTGGGCTCACGCGGCCTGAGCGGCTTCACCGGATTCCTCGTGGGTTCCGTCGCGCTCGGCGTGGTCGCGAAGGCCACGCGTCCCGTCGTCCTCGTCCGGGCCGGAGAGGAGGCGTCGGACGAACACGTGCCGACGGACGACGGCGACACCTCGACCGACACCGGATACCGGGATGTGGTGCTGGCCGTCGACCTGGCCGATGCCTGCGACGAGGTCATCGGGTTCGCTTTCGAGGCGGCCCGTCTCCGGCACGCGCGCCTGCGGGCCGTGCACGCCTGGCACGCGCCTGGCCCGCTCGGGCTCGGAGCAGGTGACATCGGCTTGGTGGACGACCCCTGGCGGGGCGAGGAGTGGCTGGGCTTCCTCAAGGCCGTGCTCCAGCCGTGGCGCGAGAAGTACCCCGACGTGGAGGTCCTGGAGACGGTGGTGGAGGACAAGCCCACGACCGCGCTCGTCCGGGCCTCGACCGGCGCGAGTCTCCTGGTTGTGGGTCACCGCCTCGACGAACGGCCCGTCGGCCCGCGCACCGGACCCGTCACCCACGCCGCGATCCATCACGTCGGCTGCCCCGTGGCCGTCGTACCTCATGTGTAGGGACATCCCGGACCGCGTCGAGCGGCCGGTTCGTCGCAGACCGGGCCTCGGCCCGGCCGGACGAAGGAGGTGACGGTCATGACGAGGCCGGTGGTGGTCGCTCTGGACGGCTCGGGACAGAGCCTCGCCGCTGCCGACTGGGCGGCCAGGGAAGCCCTGCTGGAGGGCTGCCGCTCCGGCTGGTGCATGCCTGGGAGGGACTGCCCGACGATGGCACCGATGCCGACCTGCCCGAGATCCGCGCACCGCAGTACCGCGCACGCCGGTTGCTGCACACGGCTGCCGAACAGCTGAACGATCGCTATCCGCGGTTGTACATCGCCGCCGAGCAGGTGCGCAGGCGGCCCGGCCCCGCACTCCTCGCCGAGGCGGCGAACGCGGAGCTGCTGTTCATCAGAAGCCAGGGGACGGGCAGCGTCGGCGGGTTCATGTCGGGATCGGTGGCCATGTCGGCCGTGGCTCACGTGGACCGGCCCGTCGTCCTGGTGCGGGGAGGCGAGACGGCGGCTGACGAACGCCACCCCGACGGCTCGGAGAAGGCATCGACGCATACCCCCTACCGGGATGTCGTGGTCGCCGTCGACACCGACGGGCCCTGCGACGATTTCCTGGACTTCGCCTTCCGCGCGGCTGAACTCCGGCAGGCCCCACTGCGCGCCGTCCACGCCTGGCACGTACCGCGCGCCAGGGGCGTCCCGGGGGTCGAGGAGAGCACCCGGGCCAGGGCGGAGGCCGAGCGCGAGCTCGCGGAGATGCTCGGCCCGTGGTGCGCGAAGTACCCCGACGTGGTCGTCCGGGAGAACCTGCACGAAGGGCGCGCGGCCCACGTCCGCGTGCGCGCCGCGGGTGGGGGCGGGCTGCTGGTGGTCGGCTGCCGGAAGCGGCGTACCGGGATCGGCCCGCACACCGGCCCGGTCGCTCACGCGCTGATCCACCACGTGAGCCGGCCGGTCGTGCTGGTCCCGCACGACTGACGGCGGAGAGCAGGAGGCGGCGCTCCTCGTCACAGGTGCCCTCAGTCGTGCGGCACGACGGCGACGGGGCCCGGAGCGTGGTGCAGCACCGCGTGGGCGACGGGCCCGAGCTTCCACGTCAGGCGGGACGGATGACTGCGGCGTCCCACCACCGTGAGCCGGCTGTGCGGGGTGGCCGACAGGAGCGCATGGGCGGCCGATCCGGTGACGACCTGCTGCACGACGGGGACGTCGGGGAGTGTCTCGCGCCACCGCGCCAACGTGGTGGTGAGCGCCGAGTCCTCCGTCGAGTCGCGGTGGCCGTCCTCGCCGCCGACAGAGGTCAGGTGCGGGGCGGAACGAGGCATGGCACGCACGACCCGTACCCCGACGCCGTACGACTTCGCGACGGTGAAACCGACCTCCAGCAGCGGGTCGCTCGTCGGTCCCGGGTTCTGCACGCCGACCACGACCTCGTCGCGGTCCGTCGCCGGATTGCTCCGGCCGGCTTCGACGGAGGGATCACCCGCTCTGACGGTGACGGCCGGGCACTGCGCGAGGCCCAGCACATGCAGGCTGATGGAACCGAGCAGGAAACCCGCCATCGAACCGAGGCCGCGAGACCCGAGCACCAGCAAGGACGCGCTTTCACCGTGTTCCACGAGGGCGTGAGCGGCCGTGTCCGACACCAGTTCCGTCGTCAATTTCAGATCGCCGTACCGATGCAGCAGCTCGGTCTCCATGCGCTGGAGCACATCCCGCCCGTACCGCTGGCTGCTTCGGACCTCCTGCGGGATCGGCACGGTCAGCGGTTGATCGGTCCACGAGTGGAGCAGAACCAGGGGCAGCGCCCTTCGAGCGGCCTGGTCGGCGGCCCACCATGCGGCAGTCACGCTCCCGGGAGAACCGTCGAGTCCCACTATGACGGGTCCGGTCATGGGACACCTCCTGTGCTCGACGCGGCAGGCGCCCGACGGATCGGCTGACGCTTGCTGTTTCCTCCGGTGCCTCCATCGTCGGGACCCCCGGCCGGCGGGGACAGGGCCGGACGGTGCGCCGCGGGGAGCCGGTCGGCCCCTGCCGGCGCACCCCCTGCCAGGAGAACGTGGGGTCAGGAAGCCGGGCAGGGCTCCGTCGGCCTCGCGGCGCCGACCGCGAGGCCGACGGCACGCGGCCGTCCGTCTCCTAGCCGAGGAGCAGGGTTCCCCGGTCCTCAGAAGCATGTGAAGGGAAGGGGGGAGCCGTCATGAGCGGCCCCGTACTGGTGGGAGTGGACGGCTCGGCGACGAGCATGGCCGCGGTGGAGGCAGCCGCACGCGAGGCGGACCGTCTGGGGGTGGAACTCCGGCTGACACACGCCTTCGAGTGGTCGGCGACCCGTGTGCCGCTGGGCGTGCCCCCATGGGATCCGGGCGGCTCCCGGGTGCACGGCTCGGTGAACAGCGCGCTGACGGAGGCAGAGCGCCGGGCCCGTAGCGCCGCTCCCGGGCTGAGCGTCACGCGCACGGTCCTCATGGGTGAGCCCATGACGGTGCTGGAGACCGAGTCCCGCCGGGCGTCGCTCACCGTCGTCGGCAGCCGGCCGCCGAGCCGGTCCGCAGGCAGCCGACGCGGCTCCCTCGCCGTGCGGTTGGCCGCCCACGGACAGTCTCCGGTACTGATGGTGCGGGGCAGGCCGGACCCGGCTGGTCCGGTCGTACTGGTCGGCGATCACGGGAGGGTCGGCCGAGCGGCTGCCGAGTTCGCCTTCACCGAGGCCTCCGCCCGCGGCACGGACCTGGTGGTGCTCAACAGGTGGGACACGCGGACAGGGAAGCCCCGGAACGGGTTCGCGGCCACCCTGTCCGCGCTGCGAAAGAGTCACCCCAACATCGTCGTGCGCCGTCCTCGTGTGCGGGGCGGCATCCGACGGGCGGTCGTCGAGGCGAGCGCCCGCGCACAGCTCGTCGTGGTCTGCATGAACGGCCGTGTCGGCTGGACGGCCGCGTCCCCGACCCGGATCAGCCGAGCGACCCTGCGGCACGCCGACTGCCCCGTCGCGGTGATCCGCGCGGAGGAGGAAACCCGATGACAAGGCCGATGACAAGGCCGACGGCGAGCTTCTGATCGCCGCCGTGGTGGCGGCAGCCAGGGGCGACATCAAGGACGCCGCGGTGATCACCGTGGGGTGGCAGATCAACGCAATGAGATGGACCGGCTCCTTCCCCGCGTGGTCTGGCGCCGGTGCCGGCAGTCCCTGGGGCTGGGGCCGTCCGGCCTCTGTGGCCCGCCCACTTCGCCGAGGGAACCGTCCCGACGGCATCGGCGCCGACGGAGAACGAGCTCTCATCGACTGCGCACGACTGGCCGCATTGCGCATCCTCCGTAACCGCAACGCGAGCGAACTCGAACTCCAGAAGCGCGAGAGCGCGCTCCTGGGCGCGTTGGAGGGCTTGTGGCCCACCCACGAGACCAGCTTCCGTCTGTCCATCCCACCAGGAGCCGAACTCGGCCTGCTCGGATTCGCGGCCTCCGCCGACGCCAGGGGTCTCCTCGCCCTGACAGCCCACCTGGGGCACGCCCTGACCCGCTACGTCGTGCCCGTCCGCCCCGACGCGAGCATCGCCACGACATCCCGCGCCATCTACGTCCTGCTGCCCGGCGGCGGCGCCGCGGCCGCGACCCGCCTCGCCAAAGGCGCGCTCACCTCGATCCGCGGCTCGTTCGGCGACTTCGTACGCGCGGCGATCGCCTTGCCCATCTCGCCCTCGCGGCGCTGACCACGATCTCGCTCGTCGGGCTGGCCTCCCCGTCGGCGGACGCTGCCACCAGCTGGCATTGCAGCGGCAAGCTGACCAAGCGGTGCATCAGCCACAGTGGCGCCAAGGTCACGGTCAAGTTCTCGAACACGACCGCCAGGTCCGCCAAGGGGCAGTTCGGTGTCACGTGCGCCGGCTCCGGCGGCCAGGACGCGAAGGTCCGCAAGGACGGCACGATTCCCGGCTACGACACCTTCTCGAAGTCGTACCAGTGCCCGAAGGGCTTCCGTGACCACGCCACTGGCTGGCAGATGAGCAATGGCAAGGTCTACCGCACACCGGCTATCAAACTCTAGGCAGGTCGAGCAGGGGGCAGGCACCGTCCACGGTGCCTGCCCCAGCGGGAGCGCATAGCGCACCCGTCCGTCGCAGTCAGATCAGCCCGCTGCCGGCGCCCCGGCTGACCATTTGTGCGGTCTTTCGTGGGCGAAGGGTGCATGCCACGATATTCCGTGCAGTGCTGATGCCGTCTCGTATCCCCGTGACGGCATCAGCACTCGCCCCGTAATGCCCGCCGATCGGAGCACGGCTTTTCAGCACCATCCCAGCGCCGAAATCTCCTACCAGCTGCTCCCGTCCGCCTGGAGCGAAGGGCTGGGCAAGGAGGCCGTTACAGCGACCGTCAGATGGTGGACGGACACCGTCCCCGGCTGTGGCCCGCTGGTCGCGGTCACCCAGCGTCAGGTAAGGAGGCCGCTGCGTGCGGCGAGGCCGCGCAGTTCCGTCGTTGTGGGACCGGAGACCAGCAGGCTCGAGATGAGCGCTTTGGTTGCTGGGCGGGCGTGGGTTTCTTGGGGAGCGCACTGTTCGGCGGCCAAGAGGGTGCGGACACAATCGGTGCGGCGGCCAAGACGGTCGTAGGCGACGGCGATGTCGCTCAGGGCGCGGGAGCGGCGCTCGATGCTGGGGAGAGCCTTGAGGGAGATCGAGTGGCCTGCGGCGAGCGCGGCCAGGGGGTCCCCGGCGTGATTCTCGGCGCTGATTTTGTGAAGTGCCACGGTGAGGGGGCTGAAGCCGCCGCCGTGGTCGCGCAGGAGGGTGACGCCGCCGAGTTCCCTGGCGATGGCTGCGGCCTCGTCGGTCAGCTCCCGCATCCCGTCCCGGTCGCCTCTGCGCGCGAGGGTGTAACTGGCGCTCTGCACGAGAAGGCCGCGTACCGCGGCCCCGGGCCGTCCAGCGCGGCGCAGATCCGGGTGGTCGGCGGCGAACAGCGCGATCGACAGTGCCTCGGAGTGCCACCCTGCTTTCCTGGCCAAAACGGCCAGCTGGCGGGCGGATTCGGCGACGGCGAGGACGCCTTGTGCGGCCTCGGCGAGCTGCCGTGCGCGGTCAGCCGCCATCCAGCCGAGCTGCTGCTCGTCCATCTTCACGAGCATGCGGGTGGCCAGCAGGCGTGATTGCAACATCCCGCGGTGCCGACATTGGGGTGCGTCTCGGACTTAACCCGGCAGTCCGGATCGACTTCGTCGGCAACTTCCGGCGCAGACCACCGCAAGCCGCTTGCCCAATCCGGCGCAGGTGGGCCGATTGCTTGCTGCGGTCAGGGTGCTGCCCGGGATCAATGGGTCATGTCGGGCGCTCTGGGGGGGGGGGGGGTGGCCCGGGAAGCCTTGAGCGCCTACGAAAAGTATCGTCCGGCATGTCTTTCGTGGGGTGGGCTGATGCCGCGCTGGCGAGGTGGGGTCGGATCCGGCACTGCTCAATGGATCTGTTTCTGATGACGCACCATGTGGAGTGCGTTGTCATGAGTCGGCAAGCAAGGGCTCATGCCTGCGGTTTTTGTGTCCGTACGTTATGTGTGGTGTGGGTGTTGCGGGCGAACTCTTGACGCTGGAAGGACTCCATTCGACGCTCGCTCTGGTGGGGTGGCAACCCGCCTGTGGGGGCAGGTCGGACTCTTTTACGGCGACGAGGCCGAAGGGGCCTGAGCTGCTGAGTGCTGCTGGCCCCGGAAGGGCTGGTCAGCTCTGTAGCCCATAGCGTTGGGCCGCTACACCTCGCTGGGTCGGGTAGATGATCTTTCGTCCGTTTCGTGCACATGCCCTTTGTTGCAGTCGCTCCGGGCAATCCATTCGAGGTGGCCTCAACATGACGTTGCATCAACTTGCAGCGGAGATCTCTGGACGTGCCTGCACGGGTCCCCCGAAGATGCTCGACATGGCGACTTCTGATGCGAGTAGAGGGCTTCTGGGAATTCATTCTCTTCGTTCCGCCCGACTTCCGGTCACGCGAAAGGCGGGTCTGATACGTCCGGACAGTGCTGTCTTCCGGTTCGGGACTCCTGAGGAAGGCTCCGCCGAACAGTTCCGCGCCCTGCTCATGGCCGTCTTCTTCGGAATCTCGATGTCGACGTTGCGTCAGTGGAGTGCCGAACCACCGGCGTCGTACGCACGCTGGTACGCACGCCGTCCGGAACGGCTTCCGTCGATTCTGGGCGTGCGCATGAATACGAGTTGGTGGGGTCCGGCCGGCCGCCGATATGTGTGCCGTCTTTCCGGGCATTATGGAGTTACGGTCCCTTATTCCAAGGTGTCCGAGTCCGGCTGTGTGCTTTCGACGGACCTGCTGAGGGAACACATCGACGTAACTCTGGACGATGTGGCCGCGGCGGAGGAGCGGCTCGTCGCGGGCTGGCGCTGGGACGGTATTTGGGATGACGAGCCGTTCTACCGCAAGATCATCGGTCGGGACGACGCCGACCCTGGCCCCACACATGGCGGTTGCGGGGCTGTGCGTGCAGTGGCCGACGGAGCGCGGCACTGCGACGCGGTGCTCAGGCTTCCCCTGCTGTGCGCGGAGATTGCCGCACAACTCGCGACACGGATGCCGGAGCAGTGGCGGGAACTTTCTTGAGCACGACGCGCGCCGTGTCATTCGACCTGGACGGCACACTGTGCGACCACCAGGAAGCGATCCGCCGCTCGTTCGACGCAGGGTTGGGCCTGCTGGAAACGCTGTTGCCCGGGCTTCCCGCGATCGAAGTGAGAAAGAGCTTCTCCTCCGTGGGGCTGCGGATGAAGAGGTTGACCGACGCGGCAGGGCTGCCCTGGTGGCCCGTCGAGGACCAGTGGGCGGAGACCCTGCGCCAGGTCGGCGTGGTCTGTTCTGCCGACGAGGTGGAGCAGGTGTCCGCAGTCTTCATGAGGACACTGCACGACACGACCGTCCCGTTTCCCGACGCCCGTGAGACGCTGGCGCGGGTGCGCCGCAGCGGACTGCCGGTCGGAGTGCTGACGAACGGCAGCAGCGGGACACAGCTGCGCAAGCTACGCGTGAGCGGGCTGGCCGGGCTGGTGGACCAGGTCGTCGTATCGGAGGACCTCGGAGTGCACAAGCCCGATGCCGGTGCCTTCCTCGCCATGGCGCGCGCACTCGGTGTACCGGTGTCGGCGCTCGTGCACGTGGGGGACGATCTCCTCCATGACGTCGAGGGAGCTGTCGCCGCTGGGGCGCGGGCAATCTGGGTGTGCCGCAGCGCAGCGGCGACCGGCACGGTGGAGCAGCAGGCGCCCAGACCGAACTGCCCCAGCCCGCGGGTCGACAGGCTGGGGGATGTCCTGGCCGTGCTCGACGGACGTCTGCCCGGCTAACGGTCGGCCGCGTGCCGGCTGGAGAGTCCGTGCTCGATGTCACGGACGCTCTCCAGGACGTTCTCGTCCGGTACACCGGCCGTACGGAAGTCCGTGGCGGACCACAGACCGGTCAGCACACCGAGAAAGCCGAATCCCGCTGCTCGCGCGCCAATTCCGTCGTCCGGTAGATCACTGATGTAGACCGAACCGTGGGGATCGACACCGTAATCCGTGACGAGATCCTTGAACGCCTCCTGGCGTGGCTTGAGACAGCGGGCGTTCCCGGCGTGGCGGACGAATGCGAATGGCTGCGTCCCGGTACCGAGGGCGGTCAGTTTGCGGAGGGTCTTATGGCCGGGGCCGTTAGTCAGCACGGCGATAGTTGTCCCTCTTTTCGAGAGCTCTTCGAGCGCGAGGCGCGCCCCGTCCACAGGTCGATAGGGAACGGCATCGGCGAGGGACTCGTAGACACGGGAGTATTCCTCGGGCGGCAATTCGGGGTGCCACACCTGGAGGCACTCCTCGAAGGTCAGCCGCCCGAACACCTGGCGGAAGTCCTGAGCGGAGGGGGGCCGCAGACCCAGCATCTGCGCAGTGAGCACACTCTTGCGGTAGGCGACCGCATGGGTCTGTAGCAGGGTGTCGTCCACGTCGAAGATCACGGCATGCAAGGCCGGGTACCGCCTTTCGAGTCGTCAGATGTCCAGCAGGTTCAGTGCCCCTGAGCGGAAGGCGCTGACGTCCATGGGCACGCCCGAGAAGCCGGCGTGGTCGACGGCGGAGCGCAGTTCCGCGGCCCGACCCAACCGCTGGGCGAGCGAAGGGTCGAGCTCGATGCGGACGTGGTGGCCCAGGTCGCGCACGCGTAGGTCGCGGGTCTCCATCCCCAGCGCCCGTAGGGCCTCGCGGACCGATTCCTCGGCGGCCTCGACGCGCCCCAGCCGCGCGGAGTCGATGGGAATGCCATAGGCGATCCGGCTGGCCAGGCAGGGGCTGGCTGGTTTGTCCCAGGTCCGCAGCCCCCAGCTTCTGCTGGTCTCCCGGACATCCGCCTTGGTGAACCCCGCGTCGCGTAGAGGAGACACGACGCCTCTCTCATTGGCAGCACGGATGCCGGGCCGGAAGGGATCCACCGCATCGTCCGCGTTGGTGCCGGTGGCCACGGTTCGGCATCCGAGCTCATCGGCCAGCCGCAGCAGCGTGTCCAGCAGCTCGGACTTGCAGAAGTAGCAGCGGTCACGGCCGTTGGCCCGGTAGTCTGCCCGCTCCAGTTCCCGGGTGTGCAGTCGCTCGTGTCGTACTCCGAGCTCCGCTGCGAACGCATCAGCCGGCGCCAGCTCTGACTGAGGCATGCTCGGCGCCACACTCGTCGCGGCGACGACCCGGCCGGGCCCCAGCGCCCGCACTGCCATGGCGAGCACGAGAGCCGAGTCGGCTCCGCCGGAGAAGGCGACCAGGAGCGATCCCGTCCCGGACAGGGCCGCCATCGCCTGGTCCAAGCGAGCCCGGATCTCATCAGGCAAAGAGCCGGGCGCGCCGCTGGACGTATCTGTCCTGCTCATGCCGAACCTCCCGCACACCCCTGATGCGCCCGCCTCGACAGAGCCGCCGCGAGATGGCCGAGGACAGACGCGACGGTGGGCGTGGGCCAGCTGGTGCTGTCCAGTGCCGGATAGGGGACGGCGTCGAGAACCCAGTAGCCGCCCGGAGCGAGGTCGTCCTCGGCCAGGTGCACCGAGGTGAACTCGTGGCCGACCACGGCCGAAGCCTGAGCGGCCAGCGCCGCCGCCTCGGAGGGGAGGGTCTCCAGCGCGACGGGCCCCGGGGCCGGCAGTCCGCAGGCGCCCCATGACACATGGTCGTAGCTGCTCAGTACGGGAATGCCGCCGACACAGGTCACCCGTAGGGTTCTGCCGCCCCGATGGGCGTGGACGTAGAAGTGTTCCGTCGCCACTTGGTGGGTGAGGAACGACCGCAAAGACGTCTCGTCCTCGAAGAGCACGGAGCCGCGGTGGTTGTGGCCGTGGCAGGGCAGGAGGACCAGAGGGTGCGCCGCCACGGGGTAGCCGACCCGCGCCGCCAGTGACAGAGCCGCCTCGGACTCGCGGCCCGAGAAGAGCGGTGGATGGGGTAGCTCCGAAGCATGCAGCAGAACGCTTCGGTAGAACGGGTTTGCGGCCATCAACATGCTGCTCCAGCCATTGACCACGTCAAGCCCCAGCTGCTCCAGCGCCCAGAATTTCGCCATGGCCGCGGCCCGCGCCTCCCCTCGCACCCAGCCGATCAGAACGCTCGCGGTGTGCGGCTGGTCCTCGCACCACACCTGAGCGCGCCCGGCGGCCGAGCTGATCGTCATCGCGTCAGGATGGAACTGCTCCGAGGTTGCCCCCAGATTGCTGATCTCGGCGCGCAGAAGGCGCAGGTCCTGTGCGTCGGGCTCGTCGCACAGGAACACGATCTCCCGCTGACGCCCATCGGGGCGTCCCTGTTCCGGCACGTCGCGGGTGTGCCGCACGGGGGATCCGGGGGCGCCCGGCGGTACAACCGCCCTTCTGCTCAGCGCACTTGAGTGAACCATGTCGTCAACTCCGTCATCAGGTCGGCTTGCACGCGCAGCAGCTGCAGCGTTGTCTCGACGCGTTCTAGGTACGGCTCGGTCCCGTGCCGCATGGCCAGGCGGGAGTTGTAGAGGAGCCAAGCGAGCAGTCGGCCGGCCCGCCCGACGAGGGCGTTCGGGTCCGGCGAACCGCCTCCGGCCGTTGCTAGATAGCCGTTGACGACCGCACTGAACGCCGCACGGTTCACCCCGACGCCAGGTCCGCTGCTCCAGTCCAGGGCCACCACCGCCAGTTCGGTCCATGGCTCCGTGAGTCCGGCGTGTTCCCAGTCGATCACGGCATCCTCGTGGCCGTGCACGATGATGTTGCGGGGCGCCAGGTCGCCATGCCCGACGCAGCTGCGCCCGGACAGTCCCGGCAGCACGTCGGCGTACGCCCGGGACCAGTGCGTGAGCAGCGCCGCGTCCGCACGTGACGGGCCGCCCCCGGTGCGGCGACGCAGGCCGGCCAACAGCCGGTCCCAGGGGACGTCCTCCATGGTGTCCCAGAGTGGTGTCTCGCCCGCGTCGCTGAAGGGCCGCTGGGGCAGGTCCAAGAGGTGTATGCGGGCCAGCAGTTCCCCGGCGCGCCGACAGCGGTCGGGATCTGCAGCCCGGTCGGCTGTCGACAGGATCGTGCCCGGCACGTCCGGGTAGAAGAGCAACTCGGTGTCCCCGAGGCACAGGACCGGATCACCGTCCGCGACGAGGTAGGCGGGGACGGCCGGTATGGAGTGCCGTACGGCCGCGCGGGCGACGCTCTCACCCAGCCGGAAACGGTCGCCGCCGCTCGCGTCGGTGGACCGGCGGCCGATCCGCTTGACCACGACCCGGCTGCCGTCGGCCAGGAGGATCCGCCGGACGTCGTGCAGGAACCCGCCCACGAGCGGTTCCCCTTCGGGGAGGCCGGCCCGGCCGTGACGCAGCTCGGCCACCAGCTCCGCTACTTCGGGCGGGGGTTGAGCGACCGCTGTGGGGGAGCCATCGTGGTGTGCCGTCGGCACCGTAGTGCCGTCGCGTCTCAGGGCAGACACGGACGTACCTCCTCCTGCCAGAATTTCAGGAAACCCTCCTGGTCCGGGCCGATCTGATGCAGCCACACATGCGTGAACCCGGCATTCAGGAACGCATGGATCCGCGCCGTGTAGGCGCCGGCGTCCGGACCTGTCACCAGGGCCTCGGCGATGTCCTGCGGACGCACGTGCCGCGTGGCCGCCTCGACGTGCCGGGGGAGCCGCAACTCCTGGAAGAGGTCGCCGGATAGTCCGGCTATGGGCCAGTGATGGTGGGCCGTGGCCAGGGCGTCATCGGGATGCAACCCCCAACAGACGCTGATCCAACCGTACGCAGGCGCGTCCGTCCCGCGTGCCGCGCGGAAGGTGTCGACCAGGCGGTGGTCCGGCACGGTGGCGATGAGACCGTCGCCTCTGGTGCCCGCGAGTCGCGCCGCCCGCACCCCGCTGGCCGCGATCAGCACCGGCGGCGGGGCGTCAGGCAGTCCCCACAACTGTGCGTCCACGGCGGTGAAGTGCCGGCCGTGGTGCGACACCAGTTTCCCCTCCCAGAGCTGACGTATGAGGACGACGGCCTCGTCGAGCATCTCCAGTCGTACCCCCGCCGGCGGCCAGGGGGCGCCGGTGATGTGTTCGTTGAGCATGCCACCGCTGCCCAGGCCCAGCAGGAAGCGACCGGGCAGCAACCGCGCGGTCGTCGCCGCGGCCTGCGCGACCAGGGCGGGATGCTCCCGCATGGTCGGGCAGACCACCGCGGTGCCGACCGTGATGCGTTCGGTGGCGCGCGCAACGGATCCGAGCACCGGCCACACGTTGCTGCCGTGGCCCTGCACCCTGGTCCAGGGCTGGTAGTGGTCGGAGAGCATGGCGAAGTCGAATCCGGCTGCCTCGGCCTGCACGGCCATCTCGACCAGCCGTTCCGGGGGATGTTCCTCCCCCATCAGGGCAAAACCGTACTCGGGCATAGGGGGTCCTCTCGTACGTGACCGGCCTGGGCGACGGAGCCGGAGTCAGCGCAGGCCTATCCATGCGTCCCGCTTCGGGACGAAGTCCGACCGGCTGCTCATGGCCACGTCCACGAACCGCTGCGGGTACGTCGGTTCAAGGGCACCGGCCCGGTCCAGCAGGGCGAGATGCTCGTCGCTCAGTTCCAACGCGGTGGCGCCCATGTTGTCCTTCGCATGCGCCAGGCAGGAAGCGCCGATGATCGGACTGCTGACAGCGGGCTGCCGGGCGAGCCAGGCCAAGGCCACCTGCGCCGGAGTGCCGCCTGTCGCGGCCGCGACTCGCCGGACGGCGTCGAGCACGGCCCAGCCTCGGTCCGTTGCCCGGCGCTCCCAGTGCTCCTCCATCCAGGCGACGGAACGGGCCAGCCGACTGCCGGCGGGCGGCTCGGCCGTGCGGTGGTACTTGCCGGACAGGAAACCGCCGCCCAGCGGCCCCCACGGCAGCACTCCGAGTCCCAGGTCCCGGCAGACGGGGATCACCTCACGCTCCACCTCGCGCTCGACCAGGGAGTACTGCGCCTGGACGGAAACGATTTCCGGCAGATGGCGCAGCAGCGCGGTGAAATAGGTCTTCGCGATCTGCCAGCTCGACTGATTGGAGACGCCGAAATAGCGGACCTTTCCCTGACGCCATAGTGTGTCGAGTGCGGACAGTGTTTCCTCCACCGGTGTCTCGGGATCCCAGCAATGTATTTGGTAGAGGTCGATGTAGTCGGTGTCCAGGTGGCGCAGACTCCGCTCCGCGCTGCGTATCAGATGCTTCGCCGAAGCGCCTACATCATTCGGGCCGTCGCCCACGCGCAGGCCCGACTTGGTGGCGATCACGACGTCGTCGCGCCGCTTCTTCAGCACCTTTCCCAGAATGGTCTCCGACCGGCCGCCGTGATAACAGTCGGCCGTGTCGAAGAAGGTTCCGCCGGCCTCGACAAAGGCCGCGATGATCGCTTGTGCCTCGATCTCGTCGACTTCGTTCCCGAAAGTCATGCAGCCCAGGGCCATTTCGGAGACCAGAAGTCCGGTCGAGCCGAGCCTTCGCTGTTTCATGTAATTCTCCCGCCGCAGTCTTGCGTAGATCTGACCATTCATATCTACTTGCTCCGGTGAGCGGAATTCCGCTCCGTCTTCCACCCCTGACGAAGTAGAGGTAATCCATGGAAAAGGCTGGAAAGATTCCCGGTCTGCCCCTCCCCGCCGGAATTCAGTTACGTTTGTGGGCACATCGCCCGACCGTCCTGCTGGACGCCGGGCGGCGCCTGCTGGGACCGGTATTCCGGATCGACTGCGCCGGGCGGCCCTCGTTCGTCGTCGTTGGGCGCTCCGCCGACGTGATGGACGCATTCCGTCGCACCGGACGCGAAGGGAGCGGCGCCAACGCCAACGACATCCTCGGCTCCCTCGTCGGCGCCTCGTCCGTGCTGGTCGTCACGGGTACCGAGCACCGCAGCCGACGGCGTGAGCTGCGCGCCCCGTTCGCCCGTTGGGGCAAGGACTTCCAGGAGGAGCTCTACGGCCTGGCGCAGAGGACCGTACGAAGCTGGCCGACCGGCCGACCCGTGGCTTTGCACCGTCGCCAGCAGCGGCTGATGCTCGACCTGCTGCTCCACACCCTGCTCGGAACCGCTGACGGCCCGGTGGCCGACTCCCTGCGGGAACTGCTGTTTCTCGACCTCACCGACAGCCGGGACGCGGGGCGTTGGGCCAGGCCGGGACCGCCGCCCGCCCCCTGGCCGCACCTGGCCGGCAACGCGTCCCGCTTCGACGAGGCTCTGCGGAACGCGGTCGCGGATGCTAAACCCGGCTACGGCATCGACGGGCTCGTCGGCTCCGCCACCGGCTGTCAGCGCGACACCCTCGCCACCGTGATGGTCACCGGGCACGAGACAGCCGCGACGGCACTCGCCTGGTCTGTCGAGCGCATCGCCCACACCCCGCACGTCCTGGCCGAGATCGACCGGCGCGTACCCGCCCGGGACACCGCCGAACTGGAGCGCTACCTGCACCTGGTGGTGTTGGAGGCGCTCCGCCAGCGCCCGGTCGTCCCGCTGCTCGGCCGGACGCTCGATGCCCCGTACACGCTGGCCGGGCGTGAGCTCGCCGCCGGCATCGAGCTGGGACTTTCGGCCTGGTCGGTCCACCACGACTCCGCCGTGCATCCCCAGCCGCGTGCCTTCCGGCCGGAACGCTTCACCGCAGTCGGCGATTTCGCGTTGCCGAAGGATCCCGCGGCTTGGCTGCCGTTCGGCGGAGGGACGCGCAGCTGCCTCGGGGACAGGCTGGCCGTGACCATGGTCCGCATCGCCCTCACCGCTCTCGTGCGCGCCTTCCAGGTACGGCCCGCTCACTCGCGGTCCGAACCGCCGCGGCGGCAGTCCATCACCATCGTCCCCGGTCGGGGCTGCGCCGTCCTGCTCGAACCGCGCCCACCTCTCGGGTGACCGGAGGTCGACCAGCAGTGCGGGCCGATCGGATAGGGTGCCGGCCGGCCACAGCAGGCGCACCGACCGGGCCCGCGCTGAGCCGGCCGGTACTAGCAGATGCGGGGCACGGCCTGCTGCGGGCCCGAGGCGCTGGTAGCCCGCCCCCGACAACCGTCCGAGCAGGACGCCCATCGGCGTGACGTCCTCGGCGCCGCCGCTCTTCAGATCGCCCGCCAGCCAGACCCCGGGGCACCCTTCCACCATGCGCCAGAGCGCCTCGGCGAACCGCTCCTGCCGCTGCCGACCACCCTTGGGCGAGGGCGCGCTGACCATCAGCAGGGGCATGCCCCGCCAGCTGACGCGGATCACCCGTCCGCGCAGCGCCGCCGACGTCGTCATCTCGCATCGGCCGGGCAGCCCGGCCGCTACGAGGACACCGTTGCGGCCGGGCTCCGGAGCGGAGTCCGCAGTCCACGCCATTCCGTGCCGACGCAGCGCGGCGCTGAGACCGCCGTGCTCGCCCCCAGTGCGGTATTCGGGAACCGCGACGAGATCCGCACCCCAGCCGGCCATGGTGCGGGCGATGGCCGAGTGCTCCCGCCCGCCGTGTCGCATGGTCCAGACGGCGATCCTCATGGACGGCACGCTCCGCCCCTGCCCTGCGTCAGACCTGGCATCCCGGATCCCCCTATCGGTACACGGGCGCGGGGCCCGGGTGGAAGAGGGGTCGGCCGTCCCGCCAGATGCGTAGCCCGCGCTCATAGCGACTGGTGAGCTCGAACGGCCGGAAGTAGTCGTGGAGATCGACGTTGTAGGTGGCTGCCAGCGCGTGCACGCGCTCTCTGACCCAGGCACGGGTGCCCGCGGCATCGACGCCGAGATGCTCGGCGGCGCAGGCGATGAGGGGATCCAGCACGTACTCGCCGAGCCGGAAGTCGAACGCGTAGCTGCGGCCGCCGTACGCCCGTTCCGGATCACCCTCGGTGTCCAGTACCCGCGCGAAGTCCGTCGGCAGCTTGCGCAGCCGACGGATCTCCATGTCGGCGTACCAGTCGAGCAGATCGCGCCGGACCACACGGTGCGGAACGCCGGATGGGTCCAGCTCGATCAACACGTTCTGGGCGTGGTCCTCCGGCACCAGCCCCACTCCGAGGACGAGGGCGGTGTACGAATCCAGCAGCAGGTCGAGCAGAGCGATGAACGCCTCGCCTGGCCTCGCTCCGTCGCCCTGCCCGCGCAGCAGATCCACCAGTAGCGGGGGATCCTCGGGAGCCCGCAGATCCGTGGAGAAGAGCGAGAACATCGGTATCTGCGGCTGCATGCCGCCACCGGTTCCACCGGAGCGCGAGCGCGGTACGAACTCCCGGTAGACGACGCCTTGTTCGGCGCCGTCCAGCCGGGCGACCACTCCGATGGACTCCGGCAGGTACGCGCAGCCGTCTGGCAGCAGCTCCGTCGCGTCGTCGAGTGCCGCCGACATCCGGACGCTGGCCCGCACCCGCTTGGCGTCCATCTCCCGTGGCACGCGTCCGAGCAACCCCGGATAGTGCAGCTTCGCATAGTGCACCGGCCCGGCGTCCAGGACCGCCACCGTCCTTGCCGACGCTGTCGGCGCCACCCGCCGAGCGGTACCTGGCGTCCCGTCACGGAGCACCGGGTTGTCCGGGTGCACCATGAACACGACCCCGTCGGAACGCACGATCTCCCGCGCCAGTGCGGAAGAGGGCGCGGCGGCGCAGACTTCGACCTCGCCCCATGGCAGGACCAGACCGTCCGCCGGGAAGTCCACCGTGTCTGTGCGCGGACGGTACGCGGGGGAGACCTGGTGCGCGCCGAAGGACAGACCGCTGGGGGAGCCGTCGTTGCACCAGCGCTCCAGGTGGAGAAGGGATCTCACCGGATCCCTCATGAGCTGCTCCGCTCTCATCCCGCACTCCTTGTCCGTGCCGCAGGGCTCGTCACCGTCCGGCTCGCTCCAACGGGACTCGCTCCCGCTCCTGTCGCGCCGGGAGTACGTGCTCCCGCTCCGATCGTCGCTGGACGTCCGCTCACATGCCGGGCCGCCGCCGACTGCCCGTACTCCAGAGCGTCGTCCGGTGCCGCACCGCGGTGCCAGGCATGCACGAACGCCGTGGCGAGCGTGTCGCCGGCGCCCACCGGGTTGACTACGGGCACGGGTGGGGCCGACTGGCGGTGGATCCCCCGCGCATCGCACACCAGTGCTCCGGCCGCGCCGAATGTCACCAGGGCCACGCGCACCCCCGCCGCCACCGCTTGCCGGGCCACGCGTGTCGTCTCCTCTTCCGCTCCGAGCCCGTTGAACACGGCCACCGCAACCCCGGTCAGCCGGGACCGGACCGCTCGCGCCAGCGCCTGCGGGTCCCGCCGCCAGGGCAGGAACCCGAAGTCCGCGATCAACGGTGTGCCGGTGGCGGCGAGCGCCTCGCGCAGCCGATCGCTCCCGGGAAAGCAAGACAGATGCGCGTATTCGGCGTCACCGACCGCCGGCACCCGGTAGGCCAGCGTGTCGATACTGCCGTCCGCCGGGTCGGCCGTGATGTCGACGTCGTTCCCGTCGGCGCTCGGCTCCAGAACGAGCCGGGCACTGCGGGTGCCGGTTTCCACCAGATGCACGGAGACGGCGGGCGACTGCCACCGGGCGAGGCCCGCTCGTATCCAGGCGCCGGCCGGGTCGGGCCCGACCGTACCCACCAACAGGGCGCTGTCGCCCTCCGCGACCGCCTGCGCCGCGACGTAGTGCGGACTCCCGCCGACCTCCATGTCCACGCCCCGCAGCCGGAACTCCCGGGCGCCGTCCTGCAGGCCGTTCGGCGGTGCGACGCTCACATGCAGGGACAGCTCCCCGTAGGCAGCGATCCTCACGGCACCAGCACGGCGCGCAGGTGCGCCTCGCGCCGGGCCACCCGGTCCAGCACGTCGGTTGCCTTGTCCAGCGGATGACTGTCCACCAGAGCCGTGAGCCCGTGCCGTTCGTGCAGCCGCAGTGTCTCCGTCAGCCGGTTGCGGGGCCCCTGCGATGAGCCGCGCACCGTCAGTTTGAAGTGCAGCAGACGCTGGAGGACCATCGGGACCGGCTCCACGGTCGCCGGCAGCACCGACAGTCGGCCATAGGGGGCGAGTCCCTCCACTGCGGAGGCGAGAGCGCCCTTCGCCTCGCTGGTCAGCACGGCTGCGTCGACCTGCCCGAGTTCCTTGAGAGCGGGCGCGAAGTCCCCGCCGTCGCTCACTATCACCTCGTCCGCGCCCAGTTCCCTCGCCAGATCCGCCTTGGCGGCCGACCCTGTCACGGCGACAACCCGCGCGGCCCCCATGGCACAGGCGTACTGGAGGGCCAGATGACCGATGCCGCCGACGCCGATGACGGCCACCGATGTGCCTGGGCCGACGGCCGTGTCCACCAGCGCGGAGTAGGCCGTATAACCGCTGCACAGCAGAACGGCGGCCGACTCGTCCGACAGGCCCGGCGGGATCCGGACAGCACTGTCGGCGTCCACCACCGCGTACTCGGCGTGGCCGCCGTCGACGTGGATGCCGGTCTCGTCGGCGTCCTTGCACAGCTCCAGCCGACCACGCACGCAGTGCTCACACACCCGGCACCACCGCTGGTGCCAGGTCACGCCGACCCGGTCGCCCGTAGCCAGGCCGTGCACACCCTCCCCGAGGGACACCACCTCGCCGACGAACTCGTGTCCCGGCACGAGCAGCGGATAGCCCATCTCGCCACGAGCCTGCCGAACGTCCATGGTGCACACGCCACTGGCGAGCACCCGGACGAGCACGTCCCCCGCGCCCGGCGCAGGCATGTCGCGCTCCTCCAGGGTCCAGCCACGGCCTGATGCCGGAATGACCACACTCAGCATGTCTGCGTTCTCCTTTGTGCCGACGACCCGTCGGCGGTCAGAACGTCCGGTCGGCCGCAGCCGTCCAGACGACGAAGTTGGGATTGGCGAGTACGACGACACGGTCGCCGTGTGAGGTGCCGAGGGCCGTGTCCAGAGCCTGCTGGGCACTGCCGGTGTCATCCGTGACCCCCAGCGCGGACACCACCTCGCCCGGGAGGCCCGCGTGGACCAGGTACGCGGCGCGCGCACCGCTGACGAGGGAGCGCAGGAAACGCGCCTTGCGTTCGGCGTGCTCCGAACAGTCCGCGCCTGTCAGCGCCGCCGCGAAGTCGCCTCCTCCGACGCCGTGTCCGCACGCGGCGACGAGGACGACGGTGGTGTCGGGCCCGAGCAGGTCGAGCCCCGTGCGCCAGGCCTTGCCCTCCGCCAGATAGAGCGAGCTGTCGGACGGGGCACCGCCCGCGCCCAGCACCAGAACGTCGGGCCGCGCGGGCCTGGTGACTCCGTAGCGCTGTGCGAACCAGGCGCAGGCGCGCCGGTGTGCCGCCACCGGCGGACCCAACTCCGCCCTGGCCACCTGCCCGCACGGGTGTAACACGGCATTGAGCACCTGCACGCAACCGAGCAGACCGGCCGCCTCCTCCAAGAAGGCGCGGAAAGGGTTGTCGCGCAACTGACCCCGCAACTCGAGGGGGTGCCGGGCGTGATCGTGCAGAGCCGCGATGGTCTTGGCACCCGCCACGCCCGGCACGACACACTTCGCACCCCCCGAGTAGCCGGCCTCGGCATGGGCGGTGATCACCCCCACGCACAACACGACATCCGCACCCGCCACGACGCGGTTGATCAACACCGGTGTGCCGTTGTTCGTGGTGCCGACCTCCACCAGGTCGTCGGCGTGCGCGTCGTGTGCGACCACGGTGACCCGTCCGGTCAGCCCGGCCTCCGCCACCCCGGCCATCAGGCGTTCCAGGCCGATCGGCCGGTGCAGGCCGGTGGCCATCACACAGGTGATGTCTGCCGAGCCGGGGCATGCGAGTACCAGGGCCCGCAACAGCACCGGCAGCATCAGCTCCACGGGCGTCGGACGCGTCCCGTCGGTCACGCAGACCGCGATACGTCGGGCGCGGGCCAGGCGACCCGCACGGTCGAGGTCGGCCAGCCCCGTCTCGACGGCCCGCTGTGTCTCCCGGACGGAACCGGCCGCCGAGTGCCCCTCGGAGCAGCGTCCCAGGGAATCGGTGGGACCGACCACTTCGGCGGACGACGGCAGCACCACCGTCTGGGCGCCCGCACCGAAGGGAAGCGCCACGGGGCACGGCGCGGGACATGGCTCCTGGACCGGAGACCGCATCATCATGGCCGCGCCCCGGTGTCAGCCTGCGGGATGCCCGCGCCCGGCACGAGTCCGGAGAGTCTGTCGAACTCGGCGAAGGTCAGTCCGTACCGCCCGAGCCGGCTCTTTCCGTTGCCGTGGAAGTCCGAGCCGCCCGAACGCTCCAGACCGAGATCGGCCAGCAGCTCGAGCAACCGGCGGTCGACACCCGGCCGGGGATGGTGGTACGAGGCGACCTCGGCGGCGCGCAGCCCGAGCCCACGGAACGTCCCCATGTCCCGCTCGACACGGGAACGATCGTCGTCCTGGTGGGACAACCGCCACAGGGGATGGGCCAGGACCGGCAGGCAACCGGCGTCGACCGCCCGCTCGATAGTCTCCTTCGTGGGCAGATAGGTGTGCTCGGGGGCCCTCAGCCAAGGATCGCGCCGATCCACTTCCCGCAGCGCCGCACCGAGCAGGACACGTGCGACCTCGACATCGCGGTTCAAGAACGGTGCCAATACCGCGCAGGTATCGGTCCGGGAGAGCAGACGTTTGTGCGGATGGCGAGCCGAGCCGTCCGGCAGTCTGCCACACAGCACCTCGGACAGTTCGGGCACTCCCCGGTGCTCCTCGCGCAGCAGGTCGAGGGCGCGTCCGATGCGCTCGTTCTTCACCTCGTTGGGCCGTTCCGCGTACGCGGCGAAGTCCGGGTCCAGGCAACCGGGGCCGTAGACGAGCACGTGATAGCGCCCGCCCTCGTCCACCGTGCTCAGCTCCATACCGGGGAAGGGCAGCGCCACACCCTGTGCCGCGGCCAGGTCCACGAGCGCTTGCGACCAGGTGACCGCGGAGTGGTCGGTGATGACCAGGACCCGAACCCCGCCCGCAGCCGCGGCGACGATCAAGTCCTCCGGATCCAGGCGTCCGTCGCTGGCCGTGGTGTGAGTGTGCAGGTCGACAGGTGCCGCGGGCCGGTCATCTACGGTGGGCGAGAGCACGCTTCCTCCTGCTCCGGGGATCGCGGGTCACTGTGTGGCGAGCAGCGGGAGTTCCCGGCGGATCGTGGCGCGCACCCGCTCGGCGTCGTCCGTGAACAGGTGGGAGCGCGGGTCGATCCAGCTCGTGTAGGCCACCCCGTCGGGCATGACGTTGAGGCGCCGGATCTTGGGATCCGGGTCCTCTTCTTCGCTTGACTCGTCGATGTCCACGGTTATGTCGTCACCCATGCGGAAAACATGGACATGCGAGTCTGATTTGTGCTGGGCGTATGTTTCCTCGACGCCGTCCAGTTTTCTCATCTGCTGAACGAGCGGCTCGATCGGAATGTACTCGGACTCATTGAAGTCCGAGTATTCAGTTTCCTTCTGGAAGGGTTCGGGAATCTGTGAACACGAGCGGAATATGAACCTCTTGATCCCGTTTGAGACGCCCCACTCGATGTATTCGAGGATATCGCTGAGCCGGTGCACGCCTTCCGTGCTGAGAACGCAACTGAGCCGTGGTGTGAACCGGCCCGAGGCGTGGCTCGCCACCCAGCGCACATCATCCTCGCTCATGCCGCCCCAGCGGCCCTTGATCCGCATCAGTCGCCGGTTCGTCGCGGTCTCGTGGTGGGCGATGCTGAGGCTGGCTCCGGTCAGTCCGGAGGCGATCAGTGCGGGGAGCAGCTCACTGCTGCCATGGGCCGTTTCCACCGTCTTGGCCAGGCCAAATCCGTTGGTGTGCAGCCTGGCACGTTGGAAACGCGGCGCCACGGCGGCGACGAGCGACGCAAGCTTGCCGGGGTTGGCCGTCGGTTCGCCGCCGGTGAAGGCGACCTTGGTCACGCCTGCCAGCTCGGCGAAATCAACAACCCGCTCCAGGTGGGGAGTCGGCTCCAGGTAGGGGCCGTTGGGGGTGAAAGTGATCTCGTTCGAGCAGAACTTGCAGGCGGCGTTGCACGATGCCGTGGTCACCAGTGTGAAGATGGCCCGGTGACTGAACAGGTACTCAGCTCCATCGAAATGGAGAACACTGCAGTTCTGGTAGAGGCGACCGTTGTATTCCTCCATGGCGGGACCGATACGCCGCACCACGTAACGGGCATGATCCGCGATGGCCGGTCGTTCTGCTGATGTTATTCCCTGGGAAACGGTCACGGGGTCTCCTTGGCGAGACGACACACGGGTTTCGGTCTTAAGCCGTGTGATCAGCCTGGCAAGGAGATGTGACTGCAGTCCAGCGTCATGGGTGTCAGGAAAATGCATTGCAGGAAGAGGAAAATGCGGCGACCGGGTGGCATCCCCTGCCGCGCAACGGGTCGGGGGTGTCGGAAACACCCCCGACCCGGGGAGTGTTACGCCTTGCGCAGGCGGAACGTCAGGGCCAGGCCCTCGTCGGTGAACGGGGTGCCGTAGGTGTCGTCGGCCTCGCCCTGGGCGAAGTCCGTGGCGAGGACCTCGTCGGCGATCAGGGGCGTGTGCTCGGAGAGGGCCGCGATCACGGCCGGGTCTGTGGAGGTCCAGCGCAGCGCGATGCGGTCGGCGACGTCGAGGCCGCTGTTCTTGCGGGCCTCCTGGATCAGGCGGATCGCGTCACGGGCGAGGCCCGCTCGGCGGAGTTCCTCCGTGATCTCCAGGTCCAGGGCCACCGTGGCACCGGAGTCGGACGCCACCGACCAGCCCTCGCGCGGGGTCTCCGTGATGATCACCTCGTCGGGAGCGAGTGTGATCGTCTCGCCGTCGACCTCCACGGCGGCCGTGCCCTCGCGCAGGGCGAGGGACAGCGCGGCCGCGTCGGCGTTCGCGACGGCCTTGGCCACGTCCTGGACGCGCTTGCCGAACCGCTTGCCCAGGGCGCGGAAGTTGGCCTTGGCCGTGGTGTCGACCAGGCTGCCGCCGACCTCGCTGAGGGAGGCGAGCGCGCTCACGTTCAGCTCGGCCGTGATCTGCGCGTGCAGTTCGCGGTCGAGGGCGTCGAAGCCGGTCGCGGCGATGAGCGCCCGGGACAGCGGCTGACGGGTCTTCACGCCCGACTCCGCGCGCGTGGCACGGCCCAGCTCGACGAGCCGGCGCACCAGGACAATCTGCTGCGACAGGTCCGGGTCGATGGCGGAGAGGTCCGCCTCCGGCCAGGAGGCCAGGTGCACCGATTCGGGGGCGCCCGGGGTGACCGGCACGACCAGGTCCTGCCAGACCCGCTCGGTGATGAACGGGGTCAGCGGGGCCATCAGCTGGGTGACCGTCTCGACGACCTCGTGCAGGGTGCGCAGCGCGGCCTTGTCGCCCTGCCAGAAGCGGCGCCGGGACCGGCGTACGTACCAGTTGGACAGGTCGTCGACGAACGCCGACAGGAGCTTGCCGGCGCGCTGGGTGTCGTACGCCTCCAGGGACTGGGTCACCTGGTCGGTGAGCGCGTGCAGTTCGGACAGCAGCCAGCGGTCCAGGACCGGGCGGTCGGCCGGGGCCGGGTCCGCCTCGCTGGGCGCCCAGCCGGACGTGCGGGCGTACAAGGCCTGGAAGGCGACCGTGTTCCAGTAGGTGAGGAGGGTCTTCCTCACCACCTCCTGGATCGTGCCGTGGCCGACGCGGCGGGCCGCCCAGGGGGAGCCGCCGGCCGCCATGAACCAGCGCACCGCGTCCGCGCCGTGCCGGTCCATCAGCGGGATCGGCTGCAGGATGTTGCCCAGGTGCTTGGACATCTTCTGGCCGTCCTCGGCGAGGATGTGGCCGAGGCAGACGACGTTCTCGTACGGCGATTTGTCGAAGACCAGGGTGCCGATGGCCATCAGCGTGTAGAACCAGCCGCGCGTCTGGTCGATGGCCTCGCTGATGAACTGGGCCGGGTAGCGGGACTCGAACAGTTCCTTGTTCTTGTACGGGTAGCCCCACTGCGCGAACGGCATTGAGCCGGCGTCGTACCAGCAGTCGATGACCTCGGGGACTCGGACTGCGGTCTTGGCGCACTGGGGGCAGGCGAAGGTGACGTCGTCGATGAACGGGCGGTGCGGGTCCAGTTCGGAGTGGTCGGTGCCGGTCAGCTCGGTGAGCTCCGCGCGGGAGCCGACGACGGTGAGGTGGTCGTCCTCGCAGCGCCAGATCGGCAGCGGGGTGCCCCAGTAGCGGTTGCGGGACAGGGCCCAGTCGATGTTGTTCTGGAGCCAGTCGCCGAAGCGGCCGTGCTTCACCGTCTCCGGGAACCAGTTGGTGTTCTCGTTCTCCTGGAGGAGGCGGTCCTTGGCGGCGGTGGTGCGGATGTACCAGGAGGGCTGGGCGTAGTAGAGGAGCGCGGTGTGGCAGCGCCAGCAGTGCGGGTAGCTGTGCTCGTACGGGATGTACCGGAAGAGGAGGCCGCGCTGCTGGAGGTCCTCGGTGAGCTTTTCGTCCGCCTTCTTGAAGAAGACGCCGCCGACCAGGGGGACGTCCTCCTCGAAGGTGCCGTCGGGGCGGACCGGGTTCACCACCGGCAGGCCGTAGGCGCGGCAGACCTTGAGGTCGTCCTCACCGAAGGCGGGGGACTGGTGGACCAGGCCCGTACCGTCCTCGGTCGTCACGTATTCGGCGTTGACCACGTAATGGGCCGGCTCCGGGAACTGCACGAGCTCGAACGGACGTTGATAGGTCCAGCGCTCCATCTCGGCGCCGGTGAAGGACTGGCCGGTCAGCTCCCAGCCCTCGCCGAGCGCCTTGGCGAGCAGTGGCTCGGCGACGACGAGCTTCTCCTCGCCGTCGGTCGCGACGACGTAGGTGACCTCCGGGTGCGCGGCGACCGCCGTGTTGGACACCAGGGTCCAGGGGGTCGTCGTCCAGACCAGGAGCGCGGCCTCGCCGGCGAGCGGACCGGAGGTGAGCGGGAAACGGACGTACACGGACGGGTCCACGACCGTCTCGTAGCCCTGCGCCAGCTCGTGGTCGGACAGGCCCGTGCCGCAGCGCGGGCACCAGGGGGCGACGCGGTGGTCCTGGACCAGCAGGCCCTTGTTGAAGATCTCCTTCAGCGACCACCAGACCGACTCGATGTACTCCGGGTCCATCGTGCGGTACGGGTCCTGGAGGTCGGTCCAGTAGCCCATGCGGGTCGTGAGCGCCTCGAAGGCGTCGGTGTGGCGGGTCACGGACTCGCGGCACTTGTCGTTGAAGGCGGCGATGCCGTACGCCTCGATGTCCTGCTTGCCGGAGAAGCCGAGCTCCTTCTCGACCGCCAGCTCCACCGGGAGGCCGTGGCAGTCCCAGCCGGCCTTGCGGGCCACGTGGTAGCCGCGCATGGTGCGGAAGCGGGGGAAGACGTCCTTGAAGACGCGGGCCTCGATGTGGTGGGCGCCCGGCATGCCGTTGGCGGTGGGCGGGCCCTCGTAGAACACCCACTCGGGGCGGCCCTCGGACTGCTCCAGGCTCTTGGCGAAGATCTTCTGCTCGCGCCAGAAGTCGAGCACCGCGTGCTCGAGGGCGGGCAGGTCGACCTGGGCGGGCACCTGGCGGTACGTCGGCGTTGTCATCAGGGGGCTTCCTCCGGCGGATACTGAATGCGCTTTCCGTCCGGAGGGACGAGAGCCGCTCCATGCGTCCTCCCGCGGTACCACCCTCCTTGGCTCCCCGATGCGCCTTCCACACGGGTGAGCCCCCTCATTGGGTCGCGATGCCGGGTCTAACGCCCCTCGCGGGGTTTCTTCCGGCGGCTCCGGGGTGATCTTCGCGTCGGGCTCGCCCCCGGGCTTCCACCGTCCCCGGGTCGCTCTGGGCTGCGTACGCCGCTACTCGTCCCCATCCACGCTTCTCGCTCCGCCCAGTGTACGAAGAGAGCGTCGTGGGAGCGGCGATTTTCCGTCAAAGGGGCGGGAGTTGACAGCGACGGCAATGGGTAGACTGCGTGGCGAGCAGACTTCTGCGCTCCAGCGGTCGCGGGCGCCTCTTCTGCCCATTCCGTCTCCCACTTGTGTGAGTCCCCATCGTCTCGATGCCAGCCAGGGGGAGACTCCGAGAGGGAGACGAGCGCGAAACCATCGTGAGGACTTCCATGTGAGGGGAATACCTTGACGAATGTCGAGTCGAATCGTGCTGTTTGCCCGGCTGTACCGGTCGTCGCTTTGGTCGGTCCGCCGGCTGCGGGAAAGAGCACCGCGATGCGTGCGGTTTTCGCGGCGCGACCGGGACTCGTGCACTTCGCCGTCCGAGTTTTCTTCGGACAGCAGGCTGCGGCGGGAACGGACCTTGGCGTGCGCGCGAAGGAATACGCGGCGCAGGCCCGGTGGCTGCCCGACGAGTTCGTAGGGGAAGGGCTGAGCGTATTCCTCGAGATGGAATTGCCTGGTGCCGCCGGTGTCGTGCTGGAAGGTTTTCCACGCAACGCCGACCAGGCGCAGGTCTTGGACGGTGTGCTGGAACGGTTCGGCCTCGGACTGGACCGCTTCGTCTATATGGACGTACCGGACGAGGTCGCCACGGCGCGGGTCGGACAACGCCGGGTCTGCCAGCGGTGTGACACCTTCGTGGAGGACGGGATCCCCGTGCCGGATGCCTCCTGCCCGCGGTGCGGGGGACCCGTGGTGCTGCGCCGGGACGACGCGCCCGACGTCTTCGGGGAGAGGCTGCGGCACCACCGCGAGAGCGTGCGAGAACTCCTCGCCTACTACGCGCCCCGCGACCTTGTCGTGCGAGTCGAAGGCGCCGGAACCACCGAAACCGTGGCACAGACGCTGATCGACGCGATGCCGACGCGGGCGCGTGTGGAGGCCGACGAGACGGCCGACGTCGCGGGGTGAGTGAACGCGACGACCAAGCGGTCGTGACAGGCAGGTGACGCGCCGGCCCTTGACCGTGCCTGAGTGGCGGGCCCGGCCAAGGGCTGCTCAGCGAGGGCCGGTCGCTCCGTATGCTGCCGCCTGAGCGGTGAAGAGCTGGGCGTACGGGCCGTTTGCGGCCAGCAGCTCCGCGTGCCCGCCCTGTTCGACCACGCGGCCGTCGTCCAGTACGACGATGTGGTCGGCCATGTGGACCGTGGAGAACCGGTGGGAGACCAGGACCGTGATGGCGCCCAGGCGTGCGGCGGCGTCGCGGGCCTGGGCGGTGAAACGGTCGAAGAGGTCGTGCTCGGCCTGCGGGTCCAGTGCGGAGGTCGGCTCGTCCAGGACCAGCAGAAGGGGATCTCGGCGCAGCAGGCCCCTGGCCAAGGCCAGTTTCTGCCATTGGCCGTGCGACAGCTCGGCGCCGCCGAAGACCGTGCCGAGCTGGGTGTCGTATCCCTCGGGAAGGGCACGGACGACTGCCTCGGCGCCCGCCCGCCGCATGGCCTCCTCCACGGCCCCTGGCACGTGGCTGCGGGACAGCTCGCCGACACCGACGCTCTCCCGCAGCACGAGCTGGAGCCTGGCGAAATCCTGGAACGTGCCGGTGCAGCGGGCGGACCAGGTGTGCTGGTCCAGGTCGGCGACGGGCATGCCGTCGACCGTGACTGTACCGGTGTCCGGTCGGTACATGCCGGTCAGCAGTTTGACCAGGGTGGTCTTGCCCGCCCCGTTCACACCGACCAGGGCCACGACGGAACCGGCGGCGAGGTCGACGTCGATGCCCGACAGAACGGGGGTGTCGGTGCCGGGGTAGCTGAAGCCGACGCCGCGCAGGCTGATCCCCTTGGCAAGGCGCGCAGGCGCCGGCACCGTGCCCTGGGGCTGTTTCGCGGCGTACTCCTTGAGCCACACGTAGTGGCGGGTGACGTGTCCAGCCTCCGCGACGACGCCCAAGGCGAACAGCGCCCCCTCGATCTGGCGGCTGAGCGCGCTGCCGAGGGTGACCAGCATGACGAGGTCCCCCACAGCGGCCAGACCCGTGGAGTACAGATGCACCGTGAGGGCCAGCGCGCCGCCCAGCGAGGCGGCGAACAGGATCCAGCCCAGCGTCTCCCAGGCCACAGCCTGCAGGCGGGCGCGGTTCAGCTGGACGGTGGTGCGCTCCCACAACTCCGTGGCCCGCGCGGACAGAACCGGGCCACTTCCGGCGATCCGGATCTCTTTCGCCGCGTCCGGCCGCAGGCACAGGTCATGCAACTCCCGCTCCAGGCGCTCGTCCTCGGCGCAGTTGTCGCGAACCGACCGGAAGTGCCGGCGCCCACGGCTGGTCAGGAGCAGCAGGGGCGTCGCGCACAGGGCGAGCAGGGGGAGCCCAGGGTGGATGGTGGCCAGCAGCCAGGCGCTGAGACCGAGGCTGACCAGCGCCGCCGCAGCCTGGGCCACGCGCCAGGCGGAGGCGGCCAGGGCCTGCGTACCGCGCCGCAGATTGGTGACGCGGTCCAGGAAGTCGGGGCGCTCCAGGTGGTCGAGCGTGGGGATGCGGGCGGTCAGGCCGAGGATCTCGTGATCGAGTTGTCGGGCAGTGCGCACCGTGAGGTCCTGTCGGACCTCTGCCTGGATGTGCTGAAGGATGAAGCTCGCCCCGTGGGCTACGACACCCAGCCCGGCCGCGACGAATACGGCGGGGAGCGCGTGGTCGCCCGCCGATTCCACGATCAGGCGCTGGCTGAGCGCGGTGACAGCGACGCCACCGGCGAGCAGGGCGATCAGGGCGACGTTGACGACGGTGACCAGGGGAGCGGCGAGGTATGACAGCCGCAGCATGCGGCCCAGCGTGGCGAGCCGGGACGAGCGGGTGAGATCGCGGGGTCCGGGCTTCCTCATCGGACGGCCTCCTCGATGCCGGAGCCCCCGGCGGTCGGTTTCACGAACGGGGGCTCGTGGTCGGTGAAGCGGGACGCCTGAAGGCGCCAGAGCCGGGCGTAGGTGCCGCCCGCCGCCAGGAGCTGATCGTGGTTGCCGGACTCGGTGACGGCGCCGTCGTCCAGGACGACGATGCGGTCAGCCTGCCGAAGTGTGGACAGCCGGTGGGAGATCAGGACGACGGAGACCCCGTCGGAGCGAGCCCCGGCCACCACCTTCTCGAAGAACTCGATCTCGGCCCTGACATCGAGGTTGGCCGTGGGCTCGTCCAGGACGATCAGGTCACGGCCATGGCCGGTGGCGTGGAGCACTCGTGCGATGGCCAGTTTCTGCCACTGCCCGCCGGACAGGTCCTGACCACCACTACCGGTCCGCCACAACTGGGTGTCCAGCCCTCGGGGGAGCCCGCGCAGCAGCGGGTCCGTGCCGCTGCGGCGGGCCACCTCCAGCAGCTCACTGTCCTCGTCAGGTTCGGGAATGTGTTCGGGAGCGCCCCAGGAGATGTTGTCGCGGACCGTGGCTGGGTAACGGACGAAGTCCTGGTAGACCACGCTCAGCCGACGACGCCAGGCGGCTATCGGCACGCCGCCCAGGCTCCGCCCGTCGACGGTGATCCGCCCGCGGGTGGGCGGGTAGAGCCCGGCCAGGAGCTTGGTCAGCGTGGTTTTCCCCGCTCCATTGACCCCGACGACCGCCAGCACCTCGCCCGGCTCGATCGTGAGGTCGAGATTGCGCAGGACCGGCTGGTCGGTGCCTGGGTAGCTGAACTCCACGTGCTCGAAGCGGACGGCCGGGGCCCTCCGGGCCGGCTGTCCGGGCGCTACAGGAACGGAGGGACGGGCCGGGGCAGGCCGGTCGTCCTCGGCGGCTCCGTACTGCGCGACAAGCCGGTCGTCCTCCCCGTACTGCGCGACAAGCCGGTCCACGGCCTGCACCGCGCCCTTGCCGTACTCGATGTCGAAGGTCTCGTACCCCATCAGCGTGATCTGGACGACGCCCATGGCCGAGGTGAGGCAGACGCCCAGCGCGCCGACGCCGATCGTCCCTTGTGCCGCTTCCCACCCTGGCACCAGGAGTGCCGACGCACCGCATGACACGGAGAGCGCGACCGTCAGCCCCTGGTGGCGCAGCAGGCTGCGACGCAGCGCCCAGTACGGCGCGCGCAGCTCCCAGTGCTCGGCACTGCGCCGGTTCACCACCCAGTCGGCGAGGCCGAACAGTCGGATCTCCTTGGCCGCCGCGGGTCCTGCGGCCAACTCGTCGAAGTAGTCGACCCTGCGTTGCCCCTCGGTGAGCTGGTCGCCGACTGCGACCAGATGGGTCCACTGGCGGCGTTGCAGGGAGCGGTTGAGCAGTGACGCGAGCAGCAGGAAGGCCGCGAGCCAGGGGAACCAGCGGGCCAGGACCAGCGCGGAGGCTGCCGCGGACAGCACACGGCCGGCCAGCAGCATGCTGCTGTACGCGGCGGTGCCGGCCGAGCGCACCCACCATCCCTCGCCGATCTCACTCGCTCGTGCGGCGTCGTTCTGGAACTCCGCTTCGTCCAGATGGGAGATGGTCGCGGGGGCCAGCGCCGTCAGGCGCACCCGGGCGCGCAGTGCGCCATCGATCTGCCGGGTCGCCTGAGTCATGAGTAACTCGCTTAGCGGCCGGACCAGTTGCTGGAGCAGCAGGGTGCCGCTGAGACCGGCGATCACCCAGGCTGACTCCCCGCTCGTACCTGCACGCGTCACCTCGTCCAGGAGCTCCCCCGTCAGCACGGCCACGGCTGGACCGGTGAGCACCATGGTCGCCATGACGGCCAGCAGCGCCGCCGTCGATCTGCGCCCGGCGAGCGGCAGAAGGCGCAGCAGGCGTACCCGCTCGGCGACGAGCGCACGCAGTGCGGCGGGCCGGAGCCCCCCTCGCCGTCGCCTTGGGTCGGGTAAATCGAGTTTTGCCATTTTCGCTCCATTTTCGAAACTTCTCGACTTGAGGCTATCGAGGTTGACGTTGATTCAAGCGTCTGTCACTCTCGGGTAGGTTCTGGTTCGGGCGGTTTCGGGGCAAATCATGAATCGTTTCAAGATGTTCACTGCGACGCCGCCGAAATTCTCGACAAAAACGGGGGAGGACCATTGGTGCGCGGTTACCGGCGCGGTGGGGTGCGGGCGAGTGGGGAGACTCTGGGCGGTGGGCTAGGGTTTCCGAGATTTTCATCGGTCGCGTTACCCCGCGTGAAGTCGGATTGCGTCAGATGTTCACACGCGACTGAAGGAAGCGCAAGGGGGGTAGCGTGACTGCCGAATTGCGAGGATTTCAGGCCGTACCCAAAGTGGATCACGCGAGTTCCCTTGTATATCGTTTTGCCCTTGAGCGAGGACAATTCACGCGGGACTCTCTCCGGTCCGTGCTGGGGCTTTCCGTGGACAAGGTCGAGCGATCCATCGACGCACTCCAAGCGCTGCATCTCATTCGGCCCGTCGCGGATGAGACCAATTTGTTCGTCCCGGTGAGTCCCGAGGCCGCCGCCGCGCAGCTGGTCACGCCGATCGAGGCCGAAATCCGTCAACGCCAGACCACCATCGAGCGGGTGCGGTCGGATCTGATGTCCCTGCTGCCGCTGTACCACGAGCATCGGCGTCGGCGGCGGTCGAAGGAGGCCATCGACGTCCTCGACGACACCGGTTCCGTGTTGTCCGTCCTCACGGACATCGCACAGAAATGCACGCGGGAAGTGCTGACGATCCAGCCGGGCGGTGGGCGGCCCGCAGCCGTCCTGGAGGAGGCGTTTCCCCGCGACTCGGCCATGCTCGAACGCGGGATCGCCATGCGGATCCTGTACGAGGACACCGCCCGTTTCAGCCCTCCCACCCAGCGATATGTGAGGGCGATGGAGAAGGCGGGCGCGCTCGTCCGGACCACCCGGGAACTGCCGAGTCGTCTACTGATCTTCGACCGGGAGACGGCGGTCATCCCTCTCGAACGCTCGGCCACCGGCGCGGTGCTGAGCCGGGAGCCGTCGGTCGTGGACTTTCTGTTGCGGGTGTTCGAGCAATTGTGGAAGACAGCCACGCCGTTCGGTGAGGCTCTGGACGACAGTGCGAGCCTCGACCAGGTGAAGCAGGCGATCGCCCAGTTGCTGGCTGCCGGGCACAAGGACGACTTTATCGCCCGCCGACTGGGTATCTCGGTTCGGACCTGCCGCAGACACATCGCCGAAATCATGCTTCATCTCAATGCGGAGAGTCGGTTCCAGGCCGGCTACGTCCTGGCGCGGATGGATTCGTGACGGCGGATTCGTAGGGCGGCCAGATCTGCGAGACCGGCGGCGCCGGTTCGCGCTCGTCCCACAGCGCCTGTGCCGCCGCCAGTGCTCGGGCATGGGCACTCTTCACCGGGATGCCCAGGGCCTGGGCGGCCGTGGCGACCTCGTCGTGCTCAGGCTGCACGTTCACCACGCGCCCGCGCAGGCGCGCGACCTTCACTCGGATGGGCTCCCGCTCCACGAACACCGTGACGAACTCCCGCGCCGCCTCCCACTTCTCGACCGGGTGGACACGCATGCCGATGGTCGCCGTCTCCAACAGGATCGCTTCCCTGACGGCGCCCACCCGGTCCGGCCGGCACAGCACCGCCAGGCTGTGCGCGGGCCGTCCCTTCTTCATGAGTATCGGAGTGAGCCAGGCGTCGGCGGCACCGGCATCCAGCAGCCGGGACAACACATGGGGCCATACCCGCGGGTCCATGTCGTCCACGTTGCACTCGACGACGAGAGCCGGACGCGCCTGCATGTCGCCCGCCTCCTCACGGTGCTGCGGAGCGCTCCACGGGGCGATCGGTGTGCCCAGCACCACACGCAGGACATTGGGGAGGTCCGGCAGGTCCCGGCCGCCCGCTCCGGTGCCCGTGCCGACGACGTGCAGAGGGGGCATACCGCCCCAGGCGGAGACGACCGACAGAAGGAAGGCCGTGCCGGTGGGCGTGCACATCTCGTGCTCCTCGCCGCCGGAGTGGGCGGGCGCGCCTTCCTCCGCGAGAAGTTGGAGGACTGCCGGCACGGGCACCGGGAGCAGTCCGTGGGCGGTGTCGACCTCTCCGGAGCCCAGCGTCAGGGGCGAGCTCACGATCCGATCCACGCCGAGGGAGTGCAGTGCCGTCGCGCTGCCGACGATGTCGGCGATGGCGTCCAGGGCGCCCACCTCGTGGAAATGCACGTCCTCGGCCGGGATGCCGTGGACCCGGCCCTCGGCCCGGGCCAGCCGGGCGAAGGCCTCCAGCGCGTGGGCGCGCACCTGCTCAGGCAGGTCGGCACCGGTGATCAGCGCTTTGACCGTCGGCCAAGTGCGATGGTGTGCCTCGTCCGTGACGTCCACGTGTGCCTTGAGCGCGCTGATGGTGCGCCGGACGGTGCGCTCGGTGCGCAGCCGTACCCTGCCTGGTACGACCATGTCGATCGCGTGCTGCATCGCCTCCATGTCGGCACCGGCGTCGATCAGTGCCCCCAGCAGCATGTCGCCGCTCAGTCCCGCGGCGCAGTGGAACCAGGCGGTGGTCACCGTACGGCTCCCGGTGCTGGGGTCCGCGGCGTCGAACGCCGAGCCAGGCGCGCCGCGAACAGCCCGGCGCCGAAACCGTTGTCGATGTTGCAGACGACGACTCCGGGAGCACAGGAGTTGAGCATCGCCAGGAGCGCAGTCAGCCCCTGGAACGAGGCGCCGTAGCCGACGCTGGTCGGCACCGCCACCAGGGGCACCCCCGTGAGGCCGCCGACGACGCTGGGCAGGGCTCCCTCCATGCCGGCCACCACCACCAGGCAGTCGTAGCCCTCGAGTTCGGGAGAGATGGCGAGCAGACGGTGGAGTCCGGCCACGCCCACGTCGTCGTACCGGACGGCCCGCACTCCCATCGCGCGGGCCACGAAAGCCGCCTCCGCCGCCACGGGGCCGTCGGAGGTGCCGGCACTGAGGACTGCGACGCGGCCTCTCGGTTCGGGTGGGTCTCCGAGGAGCGCGCAGCGTGACGGCTCGTCCACGGTGATCCCGGGAATCGCCGCGCGCAGTTCGGCAGCTCCGTCGTGCGACAGGCGAGTGACGAGCACAGGCCGGGTACCGGATGCGGCGCGTATCGCCTCGACGATCGGGACGAGTTCCCGCGGGGTCTTGCCGGCCCCATACACGACCTCGGGATCACCCGTGCGCAGCCCGCGGTGTGTGTCGACCCGGGCGAACCCCAGGTCGACGAAACCATCAGCCCGGTCCGCAGTCGTTGTCGAGCCGGCGGTGAGCGGGCCGGCGGCCAGGCGTGACAGGGCCGCATCGACGGACTCTGCACCCCGGGCGACGCGGACGAGCAGGTTGCGGACGTCGGCTCGGTCCATTTTCCCTCGCTCTCATGGTTTCCGGTCTGGTGCTGAAAGCCTAGGAGTCACAGTCTTCGACTGTCTATTCCCCAAGCGGGCAGGATGCCCCTTTCTTTCCGTTTCATCCATTCGATTGCCCACTTGCTGCCATGCAGTTTGATGACGCCCCTGGCGCTGTACATGCTCGTGAACGGCGTCCTATCGTCGGAACACCTCAGGGATTCGAAAGGTTTCCCAGGAAGCTTTATCGGTAGCGCAAGCCAAAGGGGTCAGAGCCATGTCGGTCAGTGTTTTCGGAATCTGGAACGGTGGCAGTGATGAAGACACCGGGTGGGGCCGAATTTGCGTCCGGAGCACTCTGTGGGAACGCTGATCAAGCTGAGCATTTCGGACCGAATAGATCTCATCAGGTCGATATTGCGCCCCTTTCCAGACATGGCAGAGGGGGAAGATGAAGTCGTATTCGGGCGCCTCGTAGACCAACTTGGGGCAGAAGACGTCTTCGCCTATCTCCGGCGTCGCGGCATGGTGCACGCCGCCGTGGCTGCACACCGGAAGTCGGAGGTAGTGGCTGCCGAGGACGGCTTGTTCTGGCTGTTCCGTGAAGTCAGTGTGGTTATCCGGGACGCCCACCGCCACGAACTGGCCTGCCTGGCGAAGGCTTTCGAGGCGGCCGGCGTGCCGCTGATCGCCTTCAAGGGTGTAGCCATGGACGCCGCATTGGCCAACACTGATGCGCCGTCATTCGGCAGTGACATCGACATTCTGGTCGCACGTCGGGATCTCGACCGAGCTGTGGCGCGCATGCGGGAGCTGGGGTACGTACCCGACCTTCGCATCCGGAACGGCAAGGCGCGCCAGATGCCCAGTCAAGTGGTCGAGGCGGTGGAGCAGTCGGTCTATTCCTTCGGTCAGTGTGCTCCTCTGGAACGGCTGATCCCGATACCGGAGCTGGCCGCACAAAGCGGCCGCATTATGCAGTGCTTTCCGACTCTGTTCTGTTTCTCCGGCGGCCAGTTCTGCCTGAAGTTGTCGGTCGACCTGCACTACACGCTCAACCACATCGCCGACGATATCGGCACGCGCGTGAAGCCCGCGGAGGAAGTGTGGCTGAATGACACGCAGCGCGTCGACATCGATGGCGTTCCGGTCGCGACGCTCAGCCCGCGCGTGCTGTCCTGGCTGCTGCCGCACCGGCTCTACGTGGACGCCATGCTGCTCAACGACACCAGCATCAAGGCGCTGTGCCACCTGCGGTTGCTTCAGCGGTACGACGCCTTCGACGCCGGACACGTCCGCCATACGGCCCAGCGCTACCCCTATCTCGCCCCGTCCCTCTACTACGTGCTGCGCGCATTCGACCAGCTGCGCGGCAGCACGATCGGGCACCCGGGCGACCCGGAGGAGATCCGTACGGCCATCACACCGCTCATGAACGTCGGCGACTGTCTGCCGACGCTGCTCGACATCGGCATCGAATTCACGCTTGGCGACCCCCGGCAGCCGACCGGTGCCGACCAGCCCGTCTCCGTCCGCGTGTGGTAACGCGGCGGAATTCTGTCGGCGGCGGCTTGCCCGTGCCGTCATGACCACGCACAGGGAGGCAGTGCACATGCCAGTGCCCAGGGACCCGTGGATCCGCTGCTCGGCCGCGGATCGGCAGGTCATCGAGGAACTCCAAGGCCGGGAGCGCCCCGTCGCGGCCGACAAGATCGTCCGCGGACTGTGGGACCGGTACCGCAGCGGCGGCGGGCAGATCGCGGTGACGGACGGCGATCGGCAGTGGACGTACGACGATCTCGGCAAGCGTGTCTTCGCCCTGGCCCACGCGCTGACGGAGACCTACGGTCTGCGCTCGGCGCCGCCCCGGAACCCCGTCTTCGGGGTAGCCCTCGACCGCTCCGCAGACCTGATCCAGGCTGTGCACGCCGTCGCCCTGACCGGATCCGCGTACTGTCCGCTCGGCCCCGCAGACCCCGTCGCCTGGCAGCGCACCGTGGTGGAAACCGCCCAAACCGTCGCCGTGATAGCCGGCGACACCCCGGACGATGGCGAGCCGTTCGACACCGTCTTTCGTATTGACCCGCCGGACACGGCTGCACAGGGTCCCGGACCGGCCGACTTCGCGCCGGCCCCCCTGGCGGCGGACGCCCTGTCGCAGATCATCTTCACCTCCGGCTCGACAGGCCGTCCCAAGGGCGTGATGTGTACACACCGCGGTTTCACCAACAGGATCGAGTGGATGCAACGCTGCTTTCCGCTCTCGGCCGATGACCGCGTGGCCCTCAAGACGCCGAGCACGTTCGATGTCAGCGGCTGGGAGCTGTTCTGGCCGCAGTACGCGGGAGCGCGGACAGTCGTCGTCCCACCCGGTGCCCACACCTCGCCCGAGGCCTTGATAGAGATCTTCAACCGGCACGGCGTGACCGTCGCCCACTTCGTGCCGTCCATGCTCCGGATGTGGCTGCGCGTGTCCGGCGGCCGTCGATGCCCCACGCTGCGGCGGGTGTTCTCCAGCGGAGAGGCGCTCGACGCAGCGCTCGTCAGCGAGTTCAGGCGGCAGACGGACGCCGAGCTGCACAACCTCTACGGCCCAACCGAGGCGGCGATCGACGTCACACACTTCAGAGCCGACGCCGAGGAACGCCCGACGGTCCCGATAGGCAGACCCATCACCAACACCCGTCTGTACGTCCTGGACCCGAACGGGCTCGTCTGCCCGGTAGGCGAGCGTGGTGAGATCCACATCCAGGGCATCGGTGTGGCGGTCGGCTACCGCGGGGCGACCGAGGAGGATGCCACGCGCTTCGTGCCGGTGCTGCCTGGCGCCCCGGCCGGGTGGGGCTCCTTCCGCACCGGAGACCTGGGCAGCTACACGGCGGACGGGCAGATCGAATTCCACGGCCGCATCGATGACCAGGTGAAGATCCGCGGCCAGCGGGTGGAACCCGGGGAGGTGGAGGCGGTCCTGCGAGGCCATGACGCCGTTCTCGAAGCCTGCGTACGGCCTCATGCCGCGGGCAGCGGGCGGACACTGCTCGTCGCCTACGCCGTGGTGGCCCCCGAGTTCCGCATGACGGACGTCACCGGCGAGCTCATCGCCTATCTGGCGGACCGCCTGCCGGCGCGCTCCCTGCCATCACGCATCGTTCTGCTGGACGCGTTGCCGATCGGCCGACACGGCAAGATCGACGCCGACCGCCTGCCTGCCCCGGGCCGCGCCCGCCCCGACATCACCCCCGCCTTCCAGGAGCCGACGGAGCCGATGGAGGAACTGATCGCGGACATCTGGGGACAGGTTCTCGACCTGGACGAGGTCGGTGTGCACGACAATTTCCACGACCTGGGCGGTGACTCCCTCGCCGCCGTCGAGATCTCCTTCCTGCTCACCGAACGGCTGGGCCTCGCCTACGACGATCCGCTCGTCCCGCGCGTCCTCATGGACGGCGACACGGTGGCGAAGTCGGCGGCGGTGGTCGCCGCGGCGGGAGGCGCACCGTGCTCGGGGTGACCGGTCGGCCAGGCCGCGAGGCGCTCTGGCGGCAGGTGTACGACCACACCTACCGCATCGATGAGGAGCCCGTCGGCGCAGCCTTCGACACCACCGGATGGACCAACACGTACACGGCAGAGCCCTACACACGAGCCGAGATGGAGGAGTGGGTCGACGACACCGTGCGGGGCATCACGGAGCACGGCCCGCACACTGTGCTGGACATCGGCTGCGGCACCGGACTTCTGGGCCATCGCCTGATGCCGAGCCTGGACGCCTACTGCGGCCTGGACTTCTCCGTTGGCGCCCTCCGCCGTTTCACCCTCGGCATGGATCCGCGGGCCGGCACCGCGGTCTGCCTGGTGCTGGGCAGTGCGACTCATCTGGACCGGGTGCCGCAGTGGGAGTACGACTGCGTCGTCCTCAACAGCGTGCTCCAGTACTTCCCTGACAGCGCGTATGTCCATGACGTCCTGCGCCGGGCCCATGGGCTTGTGAGAGGCTCGGGCGTCCTTTTCCTCGGCGACGTACGCCACCGCGGGCTGCAGGACGTCCACCACGCCTGGGCGGAGTGGCGCAGCGGGCACGACGAGATGACGGCCGGGGAAGCGCGCCACAACGTGTTCCGGCGACTGCGTACGGACCGGGAATGGAGCGCCGCTCCGGCTGACCTCGTCGACCTCGTGCGGGCCGCCACGGGCGCCGAGCACATCGAGATCCGCCTCAAGAGCGGGACGCATGCCACGGAGATGAACCTTTTCCGCTACGACGCCGTGTGCCACGTCGGCCCGGGGCGTCCCTCCATAAGGATTACCGACTGGCATCCCTGGGAGACCGGAGCCGAGCGCCGGATCGACTGGCGGAGCCGGCGACCGGTGGGATTCCTCGATGCACCCGTGCCACGACTGGCCCTGCCGCTGGCGGCGGCCCGGCGCCTGAGGGATGCCCCGGATGACATGCCCCTGGGGGAACTGCGCGCGGTTAACGACCGCCCCACGCTCCCCGACCCCCTCGGCGCGTTGTGCGCGGCGGCACGGGAGCACGGTGCCGAGGTGCGGACGAGCTGGATGCGCGATGGCAGCGGACAGACCTGCGACCTGGCGATCGTGTTCGACGACAGCGGCGACGGACCGGCCCCGGTGGAGTGGGCTCGGTGAGCGGCGAGGGAGACGGAACCGGCATGACGACCCACGAGACGGCCCACACCACGGACGCTCGGGACATCGTCTTCCGCGGCCTGGACTCCGCACGCGGGCCGAGCACCTGGGGGCAACGGCAGATCTGGGCGTCGTATCTGGACAACCGAGGAAACCCGGCCCGCTTCGTGCTCGTCCGGGCCTGGCCGGTCCCCGGGGGGACCGGTATCCCGGACGTCCTGAGCGCTCTCGGCGGACTCGTCGAGCGGCACACAGCCCTGCGGACCAGGCTCCTCGCCGGCGACAACGCTCCGCGGCAGGTCGTCGACGGGGACGGCGTCGTCCCCTGCCGGGTGACGGAGTCACGCGCACTGTGGACCCGGACCGCCGCCGTCGAGGCCGCCCGCTGGTCGGGTGCGGACGGATTCCTGCCCGACGCCGAACCGCCGGTCCGTTTCGAAGTGCTGACCTGCGGGGCTGTTCCGCAATGGGTGACCATGGCCGTGTCCCACATGGTGGCGGACGCTGACTCCTGTGCCGTTCTGGAGCGCGACTTCCAGTCACTGTTGCGCGAGCGGCCGCTGACACCGGGCGTGTGCCAACCGCTGGACCGCGCCCGGTTCGAACAGTCGGACGTCGGGCGGGCACAGCACCGGCGAGCCGTCGCTTACTGGGAAAAGACGCTCGACGACCATCCGGACCCGCTCTTCCCGAGCCGTGACCTCCCCTACCTGGGACCGCGATACCCGGTCGTACAGGCGACCGTCCACGGCCTCGGAGATCACGTGGAGCGTATCTCCCGCGGGCTGCGACTGTCCGCGTCCGCGGTGTGCGTCGCCGCCTTCTCCCTGGCGTTCTCCGCCTGCGCGGAAACAGATCGCCATACGCTCGGCGTCACCTTCTCCAACCGGGTCCAGCCCTGGTCCCACGGCTACGTCGGCACCCTGGCGCAGCACGGGGTCATCGGCGTCAGCGGCAGCGACTCCCGCCTGGACAGGGCTGCCCGGCACATCTGGACTTCTCTGCTGCACGGCCACCGGTATGCCTGTTACGAGACGAGCGACGTCCTTGCACTGATCGGCCGCAGATACGGTCAGGAGAACAGCGACTGGTTCGGCCCCGTCGCGAACTTCGTCAACTTCCAGTACCTGCCGACGGACGACAAACCCCTCCCCCATCCCGGCAGCGGCACAACGCGCCCAGGACCAGCCGGCACCCGGGACCGGGCAGCAGACCATCGGCCGGTGTTCGCCGAACAGCCGCCCCAGCAGGACAGCGCCGTGCGGTTCGGACTCCACATTGGCTCCGACCGGACCGATCTCTCCGTCCGCATGTCGTTCGACCAGACCTGCATCCCGCTGGACCGCGTGCACGAAATCGTCGAGCGAGCGGCCTCGACGCTCTGGTCGTCCGGCGCCTGAGCCGATCCGGGACGCCGTCCCGAGCGAACAGCAGCCGCCCAGTACCTAGTCGAGGGAACAGGGGACCATGACAGGGAACCATCGTGCCACGCGGGCCGAGACGGCGTGCGCCGGTTTGGACCGAGCGCCCGAACACCACCCGCTGACGCCGTATCAGCAGGACATCTGGGCGGCCGAGGCCCAGGCGCCAGGCAGCCCGCAGTTCATCACGGTCATGTACCAGACCTTGACCGGCTCCCTGGACACCGCGCTGCTGCGCGACTGCTTCGCCCGCATCCTGGAACGCCACGAGACATTCCGCCTCCGCTTCGCGGAACGCGACGGCGTCCCCTTCCAGTGGACCGTCGACCGGCCCGGAGCCGAACGCGGTGACGACGCGGTGGACGTCGTCGACTTCACCGCCGAGCGCGACCCCCGGGCCGTGTGCGGCTCGTGGCGTGACAGAGCCATGATCGTCCCGTTCGAGGTGTTCGACCGCCCGCTCTTCCAGGCCGCGGTCCTGGTCGAGGGCCCCGGTACCCACCACCTTTTCCTCAAGTGCCACCACCTCCTCGTCGACGGTTGGGCCGTCGACAGGCTGCGCAACCAAATACTCGCGGACTATGCCTCGCGGGTACGAGGACAGTCCCGAACGGCCGATGAGCCGGAGCCGTCCCCGCTCGCCGTAGCCGCGGAACGTGCCTCCTACTTCGGCTCCGCCGAGCACCGGCAGGATCTCGCCTTCCACCGAGCCGCTCTCTCCGGCACGGAGCCGCACTTCCTTCCCCGCCGCACCCTCGGAGACGGGGAGACTGGTGCGTCCGGTCGCTCTGCCGTCGGCCGACACGCCTTTCGCCTGCCGGCACAGCTGGCCGACCGCATGAAGGAGCAGGGCGGCTCGATCCCGGCATACCTGCTCGCCGTGCTCGGTGTATACCTGTGCCGACTCCACCGCGCCGATCACGTCGTGGTCGGCGTACCTCTGCTCAACCGCCGCACCCGGGCCGAACTGGATGTCGCGGCCTCCTACGCCAACACGCTGCCGCTGCGCATCGACGTACCGGAGGGCAGGACCCTCGGCGAGATCACCCACGACGTTCGGAAGTCGCTCGCCGAACTGCAACAACACCAGCGGGTGCCGTCCGGTGACATCGTCAGGGACCTGACGGCCGGCGGCTCCCGCGACCGGCGCCTGTTCGACGTCACCTTCTCCTACCTGAAACTGAGACAGCGGGTCACGCCGGAAGGCATGAAAACCGAACCACCCGTGCACTTCGCGCCGCCGCACGTCCAGGAGGCGCTCGCCGTGCATGTCACGGTCTCTCCGGGCACGACGGACCTGACCGTCGACCTCAACCACGCGCTCGACGTGTTCGACGCCGATCTGCCCATCGTCTCGGTCGCCGGACACATGAGGCAGCTCATCACCCGAGGGCTCGCCGAACCGGGACTGCCCGCTCGGGACCTGCCGCTGCTCACGGACGCCGAGCAGGAGAGGCTGTCGTGCAACAGCCAGGGGCCCCGGGTACGGCATCCCGTCGACCAGACCCTGCACGGCCTGTTCGAGGAGCAGGCCCGGCGTACTCCGGACCGGCCCGCGATCGTGGCCGCCGACGGGGGCGGCCTCACCTATGCCGAGCTGGACGTCCGCGCCAACCAGGTCGCCCGGGCGCTGCGACGGCACGGCGTCGGCCCCGACGACCGGGTTGCTCTGCTGATGCGCAGGAGCCCGCTGATGCTCATCGGCCTGCTGGGCGTCCTCAAGGCCGGCGGCGCGTATGTGCCGGTCGACCCCGCGTACCCGGAGCGTCGTGTCGCCGACATACTGACGGACTGCGGGGCCAGGGCCGTACTGGCCGACACCGCGGAGGACCTTCCCACGGGGTTCGCCACAGCCGAGTCCGCCGCCGCGAACGTCGACGCGACGGCGCACGCTGCCGCGCCGGCCCCCGTCCTCCGGGTGGTCGACCTCTTGCAGGGGCCGTCGAGCCCGGTGGAGTCGCGGAGCAACGCCCGCGACCTCGCCTACGTCATCTACACCTCGGGTTCCACGGGCCGGCCCAAGGGCGTGATGGTCGAACACCGCTCGGTCGTGAACCGGCTCGCCTGGATGCAGCGTGCCCATCCGCTCACAGCCGACGATGTCATCCTCCACAAGACGCCCGCCACCTTCGACGTGTCGGTGTGGGAACTGCTGTGGTGGAGCATCGCCGGCGCTCGGACCGCCCTGCTGGAGCCCGGTGGCGAGAAGGACCCCCGCGCGATCCTGCGGTGCATCGAGGAACGGAAGGTGACCACCCTGCATTTCGTGCCGTCCATGCTCGGCCCCTTTCTCGACCTGCTGGACGAGCATCCGCGGTTCGTCGCGGCCACCCGCACGCTGCGCCAGGTCTTCAGCAGCGGCGAGGCGCTGTCGCCTGCCCGCGTCGAGCAGTTCCACCGGATCTTCCGAGTCAACGGGACGGCGGAGGTCCGACCGGCCCTTGTCAACCTCTACGGGCCGACGGAAGCCACTGTCGACGTCTCGGTGTACGAGTGCTCCGCCGGGGTGGGCCCCACCGCGACGGTGCCGATCGGGCGCCCCATCGACAACATCGAGCTGTACGTCATGGACCCCGCGGGCCGGCAACAGCCCGTCGGCGTGGCGGGCGAGCTGTGGATCGGCGGTGTGGGAGTCGCCCGCGGATACCTGAACCGTTCGGAACTGACACAGGAGATGTTCCGTGCCGATCCCCTCGCACCGGGCGGCCACCTGTATCGCACGGGCGATCTGGCGCGATGGCTCGCCGACGGAACGCTGGAATACCTCGGCCGGCTCGACGATCAGGTGAAGATCCGCGGCAACCGCGTCGAACCCGGCGAGGTCGAAGCCGCGCTCACCCGACAGCCCGGCGTACGCGACGCCGTCGTCGTCGCGCGCGCCCGCCCGGACGGGGAGAAGTATCTCGCCGGCTATTACGTGCCCGACACCGGATGCATCCCGGACCCGTCGCTGCTGCGAGAGCAACTGGCAGAGTTCTTGCCGCAGTTCATGATCCCGGCGCGGCTCGTCGCCCTGGACAGGATCCCAGTCGGCCCGAATGGGAAGGCCGACCGCCGGGCACTCCCCGACCCAGCCGAAGCGCCCGGCACGGCGGGTGACCTGACACCGCCCCGGACACCGACGGAGGAGGCGCTGGCCGCGATCTGGGCCGAGGTGCTCGGCACGGGACCCATATCCCGTGAGGACGACTACTACGCGCTGGGCGGAGACTCCCTGCAGATGCTCCGCATCCGCGCTCTGGCGGAACGACGTGGCCTTCACTTCACCCTCAGCGACATGGTCTGGCATCCCACCGTGGCGGCACTCGCCGCCGTCGCCACCACGACGTCCTCCGCCCAGCAGGCCACCGAGCCGGGCCCGTTCGCGCTCGTGTCGCGGGTGGACCGGGCCCGGCTGTCCGGCGCCGTCGACGCCTTCCCCCTCACCAGGCTCCAGCTCGGCCTGCTCTATCACAGCCGCCGCCACGACAAGTCCGCCGTCTACCACGACGTCTTCCGGTACCGCCTGATCCTGCCCTGGGACCAGGACCGGTTCCGCCAGGCCTTCGACCGGCTCACCGCCCGCCATCCCGCGCTGCGCTCCTCCTTCGCCCTGGGGGGCTTCGCCGAGCCCCTTCAGATCGTGTACGCCGAAGTGGCCGGAGGCCTGGACACGGTGGACCTGCGCGGCTGCAGCGCGCCCGAGGCCGAGGAGGTGATCGGCGCCTACGTCGAGCAACGCCGCTTCCACCACTACCGGTTCGACGAGGCACCGCTGTACCGATTCCGGGTCTACGTCCGAGACGACGATGCCATCGATCTGATGCTCAGTTTCCATCACGCGCTGCTCGACGGCGGTAGTGTCGCCGTACTCCTGGCGGAACTCATCGAGGACTACCTGCACTCCATGGGCGCGGCCGTCGAAGCCGCCCCGGACGGGGTCCTGCCCAGCGCGGCGCACCATGTGCGGGACGAACGGGCCGCTCTCGCCGATCCGGCCGCGCGGGAACACTGGGCGCGCGTGCTTGCGGGCACCCGCGCTCTGCGGCTGGACGGCTTCGCGAGTCACGAGCCACCGCGCGAGGCGGGTGCCATCGTGTACCACGCTCGCCTCCCGGACCAACTGGCAGACAGTGTCAGGGAGTTCGCCAGTCGGCAGGCCCTGCCGGTGAAGTCGGTGCTGCTCGCCGCCTATTGCCAGACCCTCTTGGCGTTCACCTCCCCGGACGGGGATCTCACGGTGGGGGTCATCACGCACGGCCGGCCGGAGAGGGAAGACGCGGACCGTATGACGGGTCTGTTCCTGAACACGGTTCCCGTTCGGTTGGCAGGCGACGGAGGCTCGGCCAGCAGGATCGAGACCGTCCGCGATGTGTTCCACCAGGAACGGTGCGGCCGGGCCCATCAGCACTATCCACTGAGTGCCATGCAGGAGGACCGTGATGGTTCCCCCGTCGTGCTCACCGCCTTCAACTACGTTCACTTCCGCGTACTGTCCGACGTGCTGGGGCGTCCCGAGGTCCGGCTTGAATCCTTCCGCACCTGGGAGGAGACGAACTTTCAGCTTCTGGTCAATGCCTTCGTCGACCCCGTCGACGACCGAATGAGCATACGTATCGACGGTGACGGCCGGGTTGTCACACCCGCCCAGGCGGCGCTTCTGGCCGAGACGTTCCGTAAAGTGCTGCACCGCATCGTCACGCATCCCGACGAGCCCGTCGGCTGCGACTTCCTGCCCCCCGCGGAGCCCCGTAGGGGCGCTTCGACGGAGTGGTCGGACGATGTCGTCACCCTCTTTGGCCGCCAGGCCGCCGAGACCCCGGACGCGGTCGCTGTGCTGGCCGACGGCCGCGAGCAGCGACGGTGGACGTACCGTCAGTTGTCGTGGGCCGCAGAAGGAGTGGCGGCCCGGCTGCTCGACGTCGGCATCCGGCCCGGCGACCGTGTCGGCATCGCCATGGACCGCTCACCCGAGGCGATCGCGGTGGTCCTCGGGACGGCGATGGCAGGCGCCGTCTGCGTCCCTCTCGACGTCGGATACCCGCCGGCGCGACTTGCGGCGATGGTGGAGCAGGCCCGTCCGGTGCGGGTCGTTGTGCGGGAAGAACAGAGCCACCTCGTCCCGGACTCCAGGGCGATCCTGACGGTCGAGGAACTGTTCTTCACGCGCACCACGGGGGCACCGGTGCCGCGTGTCTGCCCCGACCCCGCCCGCACCGCGTACGTGCTGTTCACCTCCGGTTCCACGGGGCGCCCGAAGGGCATTTCCATGCCGCACCGTTCCCTCGCGAACCTCGTCGGCTGGCAGATGCGCCGACGCAGCGGCGCCGTCGGCGCCACGACGGCCCAGTACGCGCCGCTCAGCTTCGACGTCTCGTTCCAGGAGATCTACTCCACCCTCTGTTCCGGCGGCACCTTGCGCCTGGTGTCCGAGGCCGAACGAGGCGACATGGCCGCCCTGTTGCGACTGCTCGACGAGGACGGCGTCGAGCGGATCTTCCTGCCCTACGTGGTCCTCCAACGGCTCGCGGAGGCGTACGCCTCCCACGGCGTCGCCCCCCGGCGGCTGCGCGTGGTGATCTCATCGGGCGAACAGCTGCGCGTGACCGAGGAGATCCGCCACTTTTTGGCCGCCCTGCCGGGAGCCCTGCTGGAGAACCAGTACGGGCCGACGGAGACGCACGTGGTGACCAGCCACACCTTGACCGGCCACCCTGACGGCTTCCCGGCGATCGTGCCGATCGGTACTCCCATCGACGGGGTCGAGGTCCATGTGCTCGACCCGTGGGGCCGCCCTGTTCCTACCGGCGTGCGGGGCGAGCTGTGTGTGTGGGGAGTCGCTCTCGCCGATGGCTACCTGGGTGACCCGGGCCCGGCCGCCGAGCGTTTCGTGTCCCTTGCCTCGCCGTCCGGTTCCCGCGGCATCGTCTACCGGACCGGTGACCTGGCACTGGTTCGCCCCGACGGCACCCTGGTCTACGCAGGACGCGACGACGAGCAGGTGAAGATCCGTGGCTACCGTGTCGAGCCCGCCGAGGTCGAACTGGCCATCGGCCGGATCGCTGCCCGGCACCCGGCCCTCGACGTCACGGAGGCGGCCGTGGTGGCTCGGCAGCGGGCGCACGGCGAGAGCGTTCTCGTCGCCTTCCTGGCCGGGCGGCGCGAGTGTGCGGATGCGCATACGCTCCGGGAGGCGCTGCGCGCCACCCTTCCCGAGTACATGGTGCCCGCGCACTTCGAGTGGCTACCCCGTTTGCCGCTGACGCCCAGCGGCAAGCGGGACGACAGAGCCCTGCGCGGCATGCCTCTGACCCGTCCCACGGTGGCGCCCAAGGACGCACCCCGCGACCGTTTGGAGCGCGCACTCGCGGCCATGGCCGGCGACCTGCTCGGCAGCGACGCCATCGCGCGAAGCGAGTCGCTCTTCAACCTCGGCGCCACGTCGATCACCGTCGTGCGCCTCGTCGCCCAGATCGAACAGCGCTACGGACGGAGCGTCCCCCTGTCAGCCTTCGTCACCGCTCCCACGGTGGCGGCGCTGGCCGAGCTGCTCCGGTCCACCGGTGCGGCCCCATCCTTCGACCCCGTCGTGCCGATCCGCACGGGCGGAACCCGGCCGCCGCTCTTCCTCGTCCACCCCATGGGTGGCAACGTCCTGTGCTACTTGCCGTTCGCCCGGCACCTGCCGCCGGACCAGCCCCTGTACGCGCTCGAGGCCGTCGGCGCCGAGCCGGGCAGCACACCATCGGACTCCATACCAGACCTCGCCGACAGATACCTCACCGCTTTGCGCCGAGTACAACCGGAGGGCCCCTACACCCTGGGCGGCTGGTCCTTCGGTGGCTTCGTGGCCTTCGAGATGGCGCGTCGGCTCCGAGCGTCCGGCGAGAGCATCCGCCCCGTGTTGCTGCTGGACACTGTGGCGCTCGCCACCGGAGACCGACGCGACGCCTACCCGGACGAGGCGCTGATCGGCTGGTTCTTCTGGGAACTGCTCCTGCTCGGCGGAGACGACACCTCCGTCCTGGCAGGATTTCCCCCCGAACTGACCACCCTCGACGAGAAGTTCGCCTTCATCGCCCGGATCGCGGCTGATACGGGCGTCCTGTCAGCGGACGGAAACGAGGCCCTGGTACGCCGGTTGTTCCGCATGTACGCCGCACACTGGCGTTCCGTCCTCCGGTACCGGCCGCGCGACACGTCCATCGACGTCACCCTGCTGCGGGCCGAAGAACCACTGCCGGAAGTGCTGCTGAGCATGCACAGCGCCGCGAGTTCGCAGCACCGGGAGCCGGCCAACGGCTGGCGGACCATGACCAGTGGCACCGTCGACGTCGTCTCCGTGCCGGGCGACCACCTCACTCTGATGCAGGAACCGCATGTGCGAGAGGTGGCCCGGATCGCGGGCTCCCTGATCCGCGTGACCGGTCCGAGCCGGGACGACCACCCGGCCCACTCGAGGCTGCAACCGCTGCATCCCTGACCACCGGAAGGAGGATGACATGCCACAGCCCACCGCATCGCCCCGCGTCCTCGTCATCGGAGCGGGGATCGGTGGCCTCGCGGCCGCCGTCGCCCTGCAACGCGTAGGTATCGAGGCGGAAGTGTACGAACGCGCCGAAGTCCTGCGGCCCGCAGGTTCGGGGTTGTCCGTGATGACCAACGCCGTACTGGCGCTCCGCGCCCTCGACATCGACCTCGGCCTGGAGAAGCGAGGCCAGACCGTACTGCGCAGCGACCTTCTGGATGCGCGCGGGCGGTTGCTACGGTCGCTGCCGTTCCGCGCAGCCTGTGAGCGGATCGGGGCACCGAGCGTCGCCCTGTATCGGGGTGACCTGCAAGCCGCCTTGCTGGACGCGTGGGGAGAGGGCCGGGTCACCCTCGGCGCCGTCGCCACGGGCTACGAGGTGACCGGGACAGGGGTCCGGGTTCGGTTCCAGGACGGCAGGGAGGCTGTCGGCGACGTCCTCGTCGGAGCCGACGGCATCAACTCGGTGGTCCGCAGTGCCCGCGCGGGCACCGAGGCACCGAGGGACAGCGAGTTCATCTGCTGGCTCTCCGTCACGCCGTTTCGGCATCCGAAACTCACCACGGGCTTCAACGCCCACTATTGGGGTCGGGGACGCCGCTTCGGACTGCACGACGTCGGCCACGGACGCGCCTACTGGTGGGGCACACAGAACATGTCCGCCGACTCGGCCCGCCATTGGGAGGGCGACAAGGAGCAGATCGTCCGAGCATTCGCCGGCTGGGCCGACGAGGTGCAGGAAGTGATCCGGGCGACGCGGGCCGAGGACATCCTGGGTGTGCCCGCCCGGGACCGTCCCTTCCTCGAACAGTGGGGAGACGGACCGGTGACTCTGCTGGGCGACGCCGCGCACCCTATGATGCCCAGCCTCGCGCAGGGCGGCAGCAGCGCAATCGAGGACGCGGTGGTCCTGGCCCAGTGCCTGAAGGCGTACCCGGAGCCGGTCGCCGCCCTGCGCGCCTACGAGAGCTTGCGGCGGGAACGCACCTACCGCCTGGTCAAAGCCTCACGCCAGTTCACCACAGTCGAACAGCTCGACAATCCCGTGCTGTGTGCTCTGCGCAATCTGTACCTGAGATTCGCCCCGCAGTCCGTGCTCATGCGCCCGTTCGAAGACGCCCTCAAACCTCACCTCGCCCCCCTGGAGACATCGTCATGACTTCTTCCACATGCGAAGCCGAGACCACCGTCCTGCGGTATCTCCAGGCATTGAACGACCGGGACATGGACGCGCTGCTCGCGATGATCGCGCCCGATGCCGTCTTCACCATTCCTGGGGACCATCCTCTGGCGGGGGCTTGGAAGGGGATCACCGAGATCATTGAGAAGTTCATGATCCCGATGGGCGGACTGTTTGCACCCGAGGCCGCGTACAGAGTCGAGGTGATAGAGACGATCACGCAAGGTGACCGGGTCGTGGTCCACTGTGCTGCCCGCTCGACGGCCCGTAGCGGGGAGCCATACACCATCGAGTCCAGTGTCCACTTCACTGTCCAGGACGGGAAGATCAGCGCCATGCGAGAGTTCTACGACACCCAGTATTTCGTGCGGATGCTGTTCCCCACTGCCTGAAAGCTGTCGAACAGGCTCGTGGCTGCATGGCGGTCGTCGGCGATCGGGTGGGTATCCCCGATCATGAGCCCTATCGTGCCCCCGGTGGGAGTACGACGAGCGTCGGCAGACGACGCTGCAGCCACGGTGTTCTCCGGCCGTTTCCCCGCCGCAGAGGCCTCCGCTCCGGCCGCCGAGCCCACTGAGGTGCCCCGGGCTCGTCCCGCCTCCCCTAACGCGGCGCCCCCAGGGACCAGGCAAGGGGGACTCGGGGATGTGTTTCGTGCTCATCAGCAGCGCACGGAACCTGGCCAGTTGCTTCGTGGTGTAAGCGATCGGGGGCGGGCTTGTTGGTGGTGCTGGGCGGCCGGGAACACCTCGGCCAGCGCCTTCCACAGCCCCATCGCGCCGTCGCCGACGACCAGTTCGGGGTCGCGCATGCCGCGCCTGCGGCAGTCGCGCAGCAGGTCGGCCCACGACTCGGTCGACTCGCGCAGCCCCCCGGCCAGCGCGATCAGTTCCTTGGTGCCGTCCGGGCGCACACCCGGCAGGACCAGGACGCAGGAGTGCGTCTGCCCGAGCCGGACCTTGGGGTGCACCCCGTCCGCCCAAACGTACACGTAGTCGCTGTCGGCGAGGTCGCGCTGCTGGAAGGCGGCGTGGCACCGGTACCCGGTCGAGGTGATCTCCCACTGCGTGTGGCTGTACTTCCGGTCCCCGCTCAGCTTCCGTGAGGTCGAGGAGCTGATGTTCGAGCGCGGGATCATCGTCTCGTACGAGACCATCCGCCGCTGTGCGCCAAGTTCGGCCAGGCCTACGCGAACGGACTACGTCGTCGCCGGACAGGAGGAGCCAGTGGCCGGTCATGAGGTCTATGCCGCCAGCGCATTGTCAGCGGTGGCCGCGATACTGTTCGCGCGCTGGTGCATGACGGGCCGAAGGAACAGGCCGCGCACTGCTGCCGTATCCCGCCGGGCCTCGCGCTGGACGGCGTTGAGGGAGGTCCGGCGCAGGGGATCCACTGTGGTCCAAGCCGAGCAACGCCTGCCGACGGATGCGCCACGCGCTCAGGGGGCGGTGCAGGAGGCCGAAGACGCGGTCACTCATGCGCCCGTCTCACCCGCACTTCTGCCAGAACGTCTCGGGCATGCGCCCTACTCCCGTGGGAGTGGGCCGGCTAGACCGTTTTCCCAGGCCCAGGCGGCGATGCCCACCCGGTTGCGGGCCTTCAGCTTCGCCTGGACGTTCGCGATGTGGGTCTTGGCTGTGCCCGCTGAGATGAAGAGTTTCTTGCCGATCTCGGCGTTGGTGAGGCCCTCGGCGACCAGCCGGGCAATCTCCTGCTCCCGGGCGGTGAGAGGCGACAGAGCCGTGGGCGCTGCTGGGGCGGCGGCAAGGGTCTGGAGCAGGCGGACCGTGATCTGGGGGCTGATGAGGATGTCCCCGGCCATCGCCGCTCTGACACCCTCGATCAGCAGCCCGGGGCCCGAGCGCTTGAGCAGGAACCCGCAGGCGCCGTCGTGCAGTGCCGTGCGTACGTAGTCGTCGTGGTCGAAGGTGGTGACGACGAGGACACGCATCGGGTCGGGTACGTCCGGGCCGGCGAGGCGGCGGGTGAGTTCGAGGCCGTCCAGGCCCGGCATCCGGATGTCGGCGAGGATCAGGTCCGGGCGCAGGGTGCGGGCGAGGTCAACGGCGGTGAGACCGTCCGCCGCCTCGCCGACCACGGTCATGTCGGGCTGCGAGCCGAGAATCAGGCGGAAGGCGCTGCATACGTCCTCCTGGTCGTCGGCGATCAGAATGCGGGTCGGGCCGAGGGGCGTCGTCATAAGGTCGCTTTCGGGAGCGTGGCAGGCAGGACGGCGGTGAGCTGCCAGCCGCCGTCGCCGTGCGGGCCCGCCGAGAGGGTTCCGCCGAGGGCCTGGGCGTGCTCGGTGAGTGCGGGGAGGCCGAGGCCGCCCCGCCAAGCGCGGCGGCGGGCCGGGGCGGGGCGGGCGCCGCGGTCATTGGTGACCCGGATCTCCACGGTGGTGGCGGTGGGGGTGAACGTGACGGTGGCGCGGGGGGCGTCGGGAGCGTGCCGGCGGATGTTGGTCAGTGCCTCGAGGACGATGCGGTACGCGGCTGCGCCTACCTCGCGGGAGAGCGCCTCCGTGGCCCGGCGAGGCAGGTCCAGATGCGCCTCGGTGGCTCCCGCTGAAGTGAAGTCCGCTATCAGCGAGGGCAGTTGGGACACGTCGGGGAGCGGCTCGGTGGCGGGCGCCTCCGGACCGTGCAGCATTTGTACGGACCGGTCCATCGCGGCCAGGGCGCTCAGGCCCGCCTTTTCGATGCGTTCCAGGGCGAGCACCGTGTGGGAGGGGTCGGTGGAGGCGACGAAGCGGGCCGCCTGGGCCTGGACGACGATCCCGCTGATGTCATGGGCGACGAAGTCGTGCAGGTCGCGGGACAGCTGAAGACGCTGGGCGCTGCGGGCCTGGGCCACCGCGCTGCGGCGACGCAGTTCCTGGCGGCGGGGGTAGGCGCCGGCCACCAACGCGGCGGCTACGGGAAGCAGCCAGAAGGCGGCGATTCCGATGGATTCCAGGAAGGACTCCCCGTCGACCAGCGGCAGCGGCCAGAGGGTCACCGCAAGGGCGGTCAGCGGGAGGGCCGACTTGAGTTCGCGCAGGGGTGACCAGCGGGTGACCACGGCCAGCAGGAGCAGCAGGAGGGCGGTCTCCGCCAGCTTCCAGCCGGAGTCGAAACCAGCCTTCGGCAGAGCGAAGCTGGCGGTCAGGGAGAGGGCCGCACAGACCGTGGTCGGGCGGGCGAGGCGGCCGAGCCGCTGACGAACTGCGGCACGGGGGCGGGCAACGGCCCACACCAGCGTGCCCACGGCCACGAGCGACGGCAGAGCGCCAAGCACCTGGACGGCCGGGCCGGTTGATTCCCACATGGTGATCAGCGTACGGATGCGGATGTGGCGGGGCTCTCTGCCGAACGGCATAGGAGGGCCGGGTGGCGGCGCGATCCTTGTGCCGATCGGCGGATGGGAACGAGGCGCACCAGGGGTGAAGCTTGAGCCGTTCAACCGACCACGGCAATACAAATACCCTGCAAAGCAAGGGAGTTCATCATGCGCAACGCCGCAATCGGCGCTACAGCAGCCGTCGCCGTCCTCGCCGGACTGGTAGCTGCCGGGCCCGCTCCTGCAGCCCCGCCTGCGTCCGTCGAGAAGAAGCCGGCGAAGACCGCGAGCGTCCATGGAGAAGCGCAAATCTCCTACATCGAGTCGATCAACGACGACATCCGCTTCACCATCCACGCCGAACAGACACCGTTCACCCGGCCGGTGCCCCCCAAGGCTCCCGAGGGACTGCCCACAGATGCCCGGGGCACACTGAAGATCTCCCATACCCCCCGGGGCGGAGCCACAGGGTGGGCGGAGGCCCAGGTGGACTGCCTGGTCACCAGCGGCCGGACGGCGACCCTGACCGCAGTCGTAACGAAGTCGAACGTCGAGGAGATCGGCGCCCGGTTGGGCATCAGCGTCCAGCAGGGCGGGAAGGGCGAGCCGGACCGGCTCGGCTTCTCCTGGGGAGTGGTGAACGTCGACCCCGAGCACGTCGACGAGAACGGCCAGCCCGTAAGGCCGCAGGCCGGTACGTGCATGGCCCCCGCACCGTTCACGACCGTGATCAAGGGCGGCTTCAAGGTGGTCCACGCCGAGATCACCAAGTCTCCCGCGCAGCCCGAGGCGGCGATCCGCCGTGGCTGACACCCTGGCCGCCGGGACGCCCGTACCGGCCGCGCCCCAGGTCCCCCGTTCCGTCCGCCTAGCGGCGCACGCCGCCGCACTGACCCTGGTGCCGTCCGGGCTGTGGCGTGTCGCCATCGCCCTGGGCTGGGACTCCGGATTCACCGATGAGGTCCTTCGCCCGGAGAACTTTCCCGGCGAAGGGTCCCCCTATCTGATCGGACTCAGCCTGTTCGCCGAGGCACTCGGGCTGCTCACCCTGGGCCTGGTCCACACATGGGGCGAGGAACTTCCGCGCTGGGTACCGGTCCTGGGCGGCCGGAGAATTCCCGTATCGGCCGCGGTGATCCCTGCCTCGCTCGGTGCGGCGCTCGTCACCCTCATCACGTTCACCGGTGCATTCGGCTGGAACGATGCGGACAACATGGGTGCCGTCGGATCACCCGACGGCACCCACTACTGGCTGATGACCGCCTGCTATCTGCCACTGCTGGCCTGGGGGCCGCTGCTCGCGGTGGTCACGGTGGCCTACTACCGACGTCGGCGTTGGGGTCGCTGAGTCCGGTACGTCCATCGCCCGTGCCCGCCATCTCGCCGTCGGCTTCCTCGCCCGTGTGCAGGCCGAGTACGGCCTGCCGGTCTCGCAGCGTGCCGTGGACCTCACCCAGCTGGTGGTCAGCGAGCTGGTCACCAATGCCCGCAAGTACGCGCCGGGCCCGGCGCTGATGGATTTGCGCATCGTCGGCGACGCGGTCGAGGTGGTGGTGTGGGACTGCGATCCGGTGCTGCCGGTGGCGAGGGCCGCCGACGCGGGACGGGTGGGCCAGCACGGTCTGGAGATCGTCATGGCCGTCGCCCAGGGCTTCGCAGCGCAGCGCGAGCCAGTCGGCAAGCGCATCACCGCCCGCATCCCCCTCCCGGACGACCCCGGCGACGCCATCGCCGGACGCCCGCCCCTGTAGGACGACGCGGGCCGCTCCCTGTCAGACGAGGCGTGAGGCAGCGTGGCGGGCCAGCGCCGCGTGCAGTTCCCCGAGAAGGACATCGGGCAACGCCGCGCCCTGACCGTGCTTGAGGACCTGTTCAGCGACCTGGGTCAGCTTGATGTTGGTGTGCTGGGAGACCTCCCGCAGCACCGTGAACCCGTCGCACGGGGGTATCTGTCCCAGGACGGTCAGGACACCGATGGCCTGGTCGACGACGGCGTGCGAGGCGAGAGCCTGCTGCAACTGCCGGTTCTGCGCCTGCAACCGTTCCAGCTCTTCCACCAGCTCATCGGCCGACGCCGTGGACTGAGGACGGGGATGGACGGATGAGGCCAAGGCAATCACCGAGAAAGACAGCGGACAGGAGCACCCTCACACGCCTGCCCCGGTTCCCTGCCACCATCCATCCGATTCCAGCGCGTCACTACACGTGAACCCCCCGGCAGTAGCTTTCCGGAGGACACCTGCGGGGGGCTTGCTTCCCAACCCCACTGGGGACGAGCGCCCATGCCTGGCTGGAGTTGAGGATGAGAGGGGGCGGGATGGGCGGCGCGGACGCAGCCGGGGATCGGGGCGCGCTCAGCCGGGTGCGCGCTGGCGGGGCCGCCGCGCCCGGCCGCCGTCAGCGCGGCGGTGACGTCAGGCGGGGAACGTCGGCGGGGGAGAGGTCGGGGCGGGCACGGTGCCAGCGTGCGGGATGCCGCCACCGGCCGGAGGCGTCGCGGGCGACGTCGACGCCGAATTCCACCACCACCTCGGGTTCCACCAGCGTGACGTTCAGCTTTTCCTGGCTGCCCCACCCGGCGGAGAACGACCAGCCTGTCCACGGATGACCGCGCCGCCCCGGAGCGAGCAGGCCGGCCACCGCAGCACCTGCCGCCCGGGCGAGGGTGGTGGTGCGGCCGACGTACTGAAAGCGGTCTCCGTCGTCGTACCTGCCGATCAGCAGCGGGCGGGGAACGGCCAGAGAGCCGGTGATCGCGCCGACGATCGCCTCGCTCGTCTCACGGACCGGTGTACTTCAACCAGCCCCTGACCGACGGCTCGTACACGCCGTCCAGCCGTTTGAAGATCACGCCTTCCATCCCGACCGACGCCCACGTCAGCCACTCGCGCACGACGTCGGCATCGGTGGTCGACGGGCACAGCGCCCACGGGGCGGACAGTCGACGGGCACAGCGCCCACGGGGCGGACAGTTGACGGGCGGCGAACACGGACTCGAGCGCGGGCCCTGCGCCGCCGATACGGCCATCTGGTCGCGTCGGTCCCGGACAACCGCAGCAGATCGAACACGACGAAGTGGGCTGGCCGCTCATCCGCCGCCCGGGCCGCCCCGGCGCCGCGCCGCTGAAGCCGGTTCTGCAGCTGCTCGAAGGCGAGCCGTCCTGCGGCATCCCATACGACCAGCTCGCCGTCCAACGCGGTCGCGTCCGGCAGCTGCACGGCCCCGGCCACGGCCTCCGGAAATGCCGGCCCCATTTCGGTGCCGCGCCTGGAGCGCAGCACTACCTGGCCCGCGTCGACGGAGACGAGAGCCCGAAATCCGTCCCACTTCGGCTCTCCCGCCCACCCGGGCCGCAGAACCCGGTCGGACACAGGGGTGGCGAGCATCGGTTCCGGCAGCGTCCACGTCACAGCCCCATGCCTTCCACCCGGCCCGTCCGTCCGCAAACCGAGCGGGCGCGTGCCCACCCGACAACCGGCCCGGTCATGAGCCCGACCACGGCTCGTCAGCGGGACGCGGCAACCCACAGTGTTACGAGCCGGGCTCCTGACGCAGGTCCAGGAAACAGCGCAGCCGTACACCGGGCTCGTCGGGCTCCCGGGTCGTACGGTCCGCCGGTGCGATCGCGCACCGCGCGGCGAGCAGCTCCTGGACCGCGAGCGCGGTCACGTCATCGGCTGCCGCGACCTCCACCACGGCCAGGCCCGGCTCTGCCACGTGCGCGTCAGTGATCTCCCTCATGCCTGGCACTACGCGCCGGGGCCCGGTCGACCTCGCGTGGATCTTGGCGGTGGCGCAGCAGATCCCGGGGGATCCCCAGGTCGTCGACTACGGCGTGCCGGTCGCCGCCGAGGCCCGGCACCGTGCGGAGATCCTGGGCCAGGAGGTCTACCCCGAGCCGCACCACAGGGCCGCGGCGCTGTTGTGCGAGCTGGCGCGGCAGCCGAGTCTGGAGGTCCGCAACCTGCTGTTCGCTGCCACCGTGACCGCCGCGTATCTGGCCGCGTGTGGGCTGCCGGTCAGCCCCGGTCTCAACACCGTCATCCCCCTGGCCCGGGCGGCCAGGGACGGACTCCCAGTACGCGAGGTCGCGGCCCAGATCAAGACGTGGACCAGCTGAACCTTCTCTGTCTGAGCACGGGAGACTGCCGTCGTGGACTGGGTCCTTTGCTGGCGCCGCGCCAGCCTCGCGCTTTCACGATGTGGGGTGGCCGAGGCCTGATCAAATAAGCGGAGAGTGCTCCTGACCTGCAACGATGGGGCTTGTCTAGGGTCCTGTTGGCTGCACGGAAAGAAGCACTCTCCAGGTCCGGTCTCGGGTCGTACCCGCGTGTCCGCATCGAGGGCGGCGGCCGGGCGGTGGTCTCGCAGGCCGGGGGCGTGCTGCTGGTCGAGACCGTCCGCAAGGCTGGCTTGGACACCGCGATATCAGGGGCGCTGACGCCGTGGCAGAAGGCTCGGGCGATGCACGATTCGGGCAAGATCCTGCTGGACGTGGCCCTGGCGGTCGCGCTGGGCGGGGACTGCCTCGCGGACGTCGCCATGCTGCGGGCCGAGCCGGCCGTGTTCGGGCCGGTGGCCTCCGACCCGACGGTCTCCCGCCTCATCGACGCCCTCGCAGCCTCCGGAGAGAAGGCCCTGCGGGCCATCCGTGCCGCGTGGGCTGAAGTCCGTCAACATGTCTGGCGGTTGGCCGACCGGGAAGCGCCTGATGCGGGCGGGACGGTGACCGTGGACGTCGACGGGGTCTGGTGGCTGTCTGGGACGCCGGCGCCATCCGCGACCACGTACGCGAATACGTCGTCGAACACCTCCACGACGAAGCAGCGGTGCTGGTCGTCGGTGAGACCGGCGACGTGAAGAAGGGCCGACCATTTCGACGGCGGCTGGCTGTTCCGGGCCGCCCCACACGGGTCAGGTGAGGAAGTTCGGCGAGGGCGCCGCTCACGGCAGTGGCGAGGGTGATGACCGCGGTGAAGGCGGTGGCCGCGCGGGTCAGGGCGGCGGGATAGGGGGCGCCGTCCAGGCGGGCGAGCTTGCCCGCACCGGCGGCGGCCAGTAGCGCGACGACGAGCACGACGGCAGCGGTGAGAAGAACGACGGCAACGGTCACGGCAAGCTCCCACTACAGGTTGGGGTGTTGGCGTGGTCGACGCTCGAGGAAGTGATGTGCGCCGTGGTTCGCCGGGAGGAAGATGAACGCCAGCGAACACACCAACTCGGGGCGGGTTCGTGCACGACGAGCAGAACGGCCACAGTCCGGCACTCACCGAACTGCGCAAGAAGCTGGCCGGCGGGCTGGCACGGACCGGGATGAATAAAACCCAGCTCGCCGATCGCACCGGGCTGGGCCGTACGACCGTGTCACAGGCGATTTCGCCCAAAGCCCCTGCGCCGACCGAACAGACGGTGGCTGCACTGGCCCGCACGCTGAAGCTCTCGGTGGAAGAGCTGCTGGAGCTGCAACGGACCGCGGCGGAGAATCCGGACACGGCCAAAACGGACAGGGCGGGTGGGTCGCCGCCGAGCAGCAGACCGACAGCTCCGCCGCCTCCCAGGAGTGGCGGATCGACGATGTGAAGGCAAGAGAGCGCGGCTACTCCGCGTAGGGCTGGTCGGTTCCTTGGGCGCTGTAGCCGAGACTCCAGATGTAGCCGTCCGGGTCGGCGAAGGTGCCGCCGTACCCGCCCCATGGCAGAGCACCGGCGGGCTTGAGGACCGTGGCGCTGGCCTTCTCGACCTCCGCCATGATCTCGTTGACCCGCGTCTCACTGCGGACGACGTAGGTCAGGACCAGTCCGCTGAAGCCGCTGCCTTCCTGGTCTGTGCCCACTTGGTCGGCCAGACCCTCACGGCTGTAGAAGCCGACGGGCGAGGCGCCGTCCGAGGGGCCGCAGGGTGTGGTGGGGTTTGATGCGGGGTTTGTGGTGGGGGCGGATGGTGCGCGCAGTGTGGTGCGTGAGTTGGGGGGGTTTGGTTCGCGGTCGTATCCGGCGACGGTGTCGGCGATGGCGGGTGATGTGCGGGTGGGGCCGGGGGAGGGGCTGGGTGCGGGCTGGCACCGTACGGGGCGGGGCTGGATCCTGGTGAGGGATGTGGGTGGTGGGGTGATGCGTCTTCGGACGTTGAACTGTTCGGGTGCGCATCCGGACCGGCATGCGCCGTTGGGGCTGGAGGAGTTCGGTCGGGAGGTGTCGTTCATCGCGGGGCGTGAGGTGGCGGTGCGGGAGCCGCGGTGGCTGAGCCGGTTCAGTGATTTTGCCCGGCTGGTGTCTTCGTATCGGCGGGGGCGGGTGCTGCTGGCGGGGGATGCGGCGCATGTGCATTTCCCGATCGGGGGGCAGGGTCTGAGTGCGGGTCTGCTGGATGCGCTGGATCTGGGCTGGAAGCTGGCGTTCACGCTGGCCGGGACCGCGGGCGGGGGTCTGCTGGATACGTATGGTGCGGAGCGGCGGCCTGCTGCGCAGCGGGTCATTGATCAGACGCGGGCTCAGTTGGCGTTGATGCGGCCGGATCCGGGGCTTGATCCGTTGCGTGAGCTGTTCGGTGAGCTGATGGTCCGTGGGGGGTCGGAGGGTTCGGTTCTGGCGTCGATGGTCAGTGGTCAGGACACGGTGCTGCCTGCCCGTGGTGGGGGTTGTTCGCCCTGGGAGGGGCGGTTCGTGCCCAACGTGGTGCTGGATACCGGTGAGGGCCGTACGGATGTGGTGGGGCTGCTGGGTGCGGGGCGGCCGTTGCTGCTGCTGTTCGGTGAGGGGGCCGGGCGTTTCGCGTGCCGGGCGCGTCCGTGGGCGGGGCTGGTGCGGGTGGTGCGGGCGGCTGCGGTGGCGGAAGTGGATTGTGAGGCGCTGCTGGTGCGTCCGGACGGGTATGCGGGGTGGGCGGCGGGGGGCGGCGAGCTGGAGGACGCCCTGCGGGCGTACTTCGGCCCCGGGGACCAGGCGCCCGGAGCGCAGCGTGGGGATGCGGCGGCCGGGGCGGGGGCCGCAGACACGGTGTCCGGGGACGCGGTGGCTGCTGGCGTGCAGTCAGAAGGTGTGGCGTCCGGGAGTGGAGTGTCCGGGGGCGTGGTGTCGGGCGCGGCGGCCGGGGGCAAGGCGTCCGGCGCGACGGCGGACGTGGTGTTCGGGGACGCGGTGGCTGGAGTGCAGCCCGTGTCCGGGGACGGTGCAGGGGACTGAGCGCGGCCCGGGGACACGGCGTCCGGGGGCGAGGTGTCCGGGAGCAGGGCGTTCGGGGACGCGGTGGCTGGCGTGCAGTCCCGTGGGGACGCTGCGGGGGACTGAGCGCAGTCCGGAGACCCGGCGTCCGGGTGCGGGGTGTCCCGGCACGTGGCGCCCGTCGCGGCGTCCGCGGGCACGGTGGCTGGCGCGCAGTAGGAGGCGTGGCGTCCGGGGATGCTGCGGGGAAGTGAGCGCGGCCCGGAAGCACGGCGTCCGGGGCGGGGTGTGGCCGGTGGCGGGGTGTGGGGTGGGGTCAGCTGACGGGGGTGGGGTGTGGGGTGGTGGTGCGGAGGTTTTCGAGTTCGGTGTGGACGTGGGCTCCTCTGGTTTCGGTGATGTCGACGGCGGCGAGTACGGAGGGGACGACGACGCTGGGCAGGACGTGGCGCAGGAGGGCGGTGACGCGGTGGGGGAGGTCCTGGTAGGCGGACATGGCCTGGGACATGGCCTGGACGCCGGCGAAGGATCCGACGAGGACGTCGGCGGTCTCGGCGGGGATGATGTGGGGCATCAGTTCGCCCTGGGCCTGGGCTTGTTGGAGCAGGGCGATGCCGACGTCGCTCCAGCGCAGGAAGGGGCCGCTGCGGTCGAGGCCCTGGGCCTGCTGGTCGAGGGCGAGGCGGACGCCGGCCCGGACGAGGGGGTCGGTGCGCAGGCGGTAGGCGTGCAGGACCACGGTGTCGACGAGCTGCTGGACTTTGCAGGCGCGCAGCGGGATGGGCAGGTCGTGGTCCTGTTCGTGGATCACGCCTTCGGCGAGGTCTTCCTTGGAGGGGAAGTGGAAGTACAGGGCGCCTTTGGTCACGCCGGCGGTGAGGAGGATCTCGCTGATCGTGGCGGCCTGGTAGCCGCGTTCCTCGAAGACCTTGGCCGCTGCCGTCAGGATCGTCTGCCGGGTGCGGATCGCCCGGTCCTGCTTCACCAATGCCCGGCCTCCTTGTCGTCGTTGAGCCCGGAGACCCAGTAAAAAAACCGTCCAGTTCGTACATTACAGGGGGTGTGTTTCGCACAGCACCCCTGGATGTACTGGATTCAATGAAACCGTGCGCAGGGCGCGGCGGGAGCGGGGAGGAACGGGCGTGCATGACGAGGGGGCACGGGCGTGGCGGGCTGCGGGGGCGTCCGGGGCTGCGGGGGCACAGGCGCGGCGGGCGGGGGCATCCGGGGCTGCGCCGGCAGCCGGGGCTGCGGCTGCGGCTACGGGGGCGTCCGGGGCTGTGGGGGGTGGGGTGGTTCTGGTGACGGGTGCCACCGGGAGGGTGGGCGGGGAAGTGGTGCGCCGGCTCGGGGCGGGTGTGCGGGTGCGGATCATGGCCAGGGATCCGGGGAGGGTGACGGGTGCGCCGGCGGGGGCGCAGACGGTGGCGGGTGACTATGAGGATCCCGGTTCGCTGGCCCGGGCGCTGGCGGGGGTGGGTACCGCGTTCCTGGTGACGACCCGGGTCGGGGGCGGGGATGACGCGGCGTTCGTGGCCGCGGCGCGGCGGGCCGGGGTGCGGCGGGTGGTGAAGCTGTCCGCGGCGGCGGTCCTGGATCCGGGGGCGGACGATGTGATCACCCGCTGGCAGCGGGCGGCGGAGGAGGAGGTGCGCGGCTGCGGCCTGGAGTGGACGTTGCTGCGTCCGCGTGCGTTCATGTCCAACTCCCTGGCCTGGGCGGCCTCGGTGCGCGGCGAACGTACCGTGCGGGCGCTGTACGGGACCTCGCCCCATGCCTGTGTGGATCCGCGGGACGTGGCGGAGGTCGCGGTGCGGGTCCTGACCGAGGAGGGGCACGCCGGGCGCGCCTACACCCTGACCGGGCCGCAGGCGGTGACCGCGGCCGGGCAGAGCGAGGAGCTCGGGCGGCTCCTGCGTGTCCCTTTGCGGTTTGTGGAACTGACTGCGGATCAGGCCCGTACCGCCTGGGCGCAACGTTATCCGGAGCCGGTCGCGCAGGCGCTGCTGGAGAGCGCCGGGCGGCAGCGGGCGGGCGCCAAGGCCCGGGTGGAGGACACGGTGCGTGAGGTGACGGGCCGCCCGGCGCGTTCCTTCGCGCAGTGGGCCGCGGATCATCTCGAGGCCTTCACCCCGCCCGCAACGCCCGCCCCGCCGGCTGGACCCGCCGCGCCTGCGTGACCCGCCGGGCCCGCCGGAGCTGCCGTGCCGGCGGGGCCTGCCGCGGCTGCCGCGCCTGCGGGACCTGCCGCGCCTGCTGGACCTGCGGGCGGGGCGGGCCCGCCGGGTCTGTCGGGGCTGCCGTGCCTGCGGGACCTGCCGTGGCTGCGGGAGTTGCCACGCCTGTCGCACCTGCGGGAGCTGCCTTGCCGGCTGCACCCGCGCCACCTGCCGTGCCTGCGGGACCTGCCCCGCCTGCCCCGCCTGCCGGGCCTGCCGCGCCTGCTGGACCTGCGGGCCTGTCGGCCGGCTGGCCTGCCGGGTCTGTGGGGGCTGCCGGCCGGCTGGACCTGCCGTGGCTGCGGGACCCGCCCCGCCTGCTGCGCCCGCGGGACCCGCCGCGCCCGCCGGACTTGCAGGGCGGGCCGTGCCTGCTGGGTCTGCCGGGGCTGCTGTGCCGGGGCGGGCGGTTGTCGGGAGGTCGCGGGGGCGGTGATGTCCGCCGGCGGTGCGGGGTGGGGCGGGGCGTGGTCTGTGCCGCCCCGGCCGGAGCGGCGGGGCGGGACACGGTGGCGGCTGTCCCGGCCCAAGGGGCGGGGTGCGGCGCGGTGGTGGAGGTGGCCGGGGCGGGTGGGGCGGGTGGGGTGTGGCATGGTGCCGGCCGCGCCGGCGTGTCGGGCACGCTGTGCGCGGCCGGGGCCGGCGGGGGGTGTTTCACATGGTGCGGGGTGCCATGGTCACCGTGGAGCGGAACACCGGTGTTCCGTCCTGGTGGGCGCTGACCTGGACGCTCTCCTCGCGGTCGGGGCGCGGGGGTGCGGTGCGGTGTGCCTCGATGGTGCAGGGTGTGTCGAGTTCGACGTAGCGCAGGAACTCGCTGGTGAGGGCGAGTGGCAGGCAGGCGCGTTCCAGGGTGGCGGCGGTGGCCTGGCGGGCGGCTTCGAGGAGGACCATGCCGGGCACGTGGTCGACGGGGTGGTCGAAGAGCACGGGGTGGCGGGTGTCGGCCCGCAGCTGCCAGTGGCCGGGCCGGCCGGCGGGGGAGGGGGACAGGACGACGTCCGCCGGCGATGTGCGGCCCACGCTGTGCGGGGGCAGTGCGGCGCTCAGAGCGGGGGTGTGGTGGCGGCCGTCCGCCGTCCGGCCGGCGCGCAGCCGCGCGTAGACGGCCGGGGCGACGCAGGTGAACGAGCCGCCGCCGGTCGCGGCGAGCCGGCCCTCGCGGTAGATGTCCACTTCGATGCGGCAGCCGTTCAGGGCGCCGCCGCGGCGCCGTCTGATCTGTGAGCACCGTACGTCGATGTCGAGCGAGGCCGGCGCCAGGCCGACCTGGACGTGCGCGGGCCGCACCTGCACGTCCAGGTCCTCCACCAGCAGGTGATGGCCCAGCGGCACGCCGAACTCGGCGTGTGCCAGCAGGATCCCGGTCTGGCGGATCGTCTCGGCGGCGATCAGCGGGTCGTGGCAGCCGTCCACGGCGGCGAAGAAGCTGTGTGCGCGGGGCCACTGGGCGGCGACGGTGAAGCGGGAATCCTCCACCCGCGCCCAGTCGGTGAGCAGGACCTCGGCGACACTGGCGCGGTGGACGAACTCCTTGGGCACGGTGGTGGTCAGGGACGGCGGCGCAAGGGCCTCACCGGCCCCGGCCGGCACGGCCACGCCGACCTGTGTGTGTACTGCGCCGGATATTGCGCGGTGTATGCGGAACACGCTCGCAGACATAGCTCCCCCTGAGCCGCCTCGGCCTTGAATTGCGAGGGGCAGCCCCCTCGGAAACCGAAGATACATACCAGCCGGTTTACTTTCCACCGGGAAGGGGCAGCTCCGCTCGCACGATAAATGGAGTGATGTATTCCCGGATTTTCAAGTGATCGTCCGCTGAACCGCGAGGCGTGCTGGAGCTGCGGGTCTTGCGCAGCGGTGCGGGCCGCCCGGCCGCGGGCCGGACGCCGCCGGCCGTGACGCGGGAGAAGCCTTCCGCTGCGTATCTTGAGCGATCGCAGAGCCATTCTTGAGCGAAGTGCCGGACCGGGTCCAGAAAAAGGCCGGAAAAGACAAAGGACGGCGGGAACCCGCGGACGGCCAGGCGCCGGCCGCGGTTCCCGCAGGCCCGCCGCAGCGCCGCACGCCCGTACCCGGACCGGTACGGGCGGCGGGCGCGTCGCGCAGGGCACGACGGCGCGACGGCGCGAGGGTCCCGCCCGCCCTGGCCTGGCGCCGCCCGACCTGGCCCGGCGCGGGCCGCGACCAGCCTGACGCGGCCCGCCCGGCCCGCCCGGCCTGCCCGGGGCGAACGGGCGTCGGCAGCCGGGGTGTTGCGTGCCCGCTCTGCGCGGGCGGGCGAACGGACGGCGGTACCCGGGGGTGTTGCGTGCCCGCTCTGCGCGGGCGGGCGAACGGACGGCGGTACCCGGGGGTGTTGCGTGCCCGCTCTGCATCGGGCGGGCGAACGGACGGCGGTACCCGGGGTGCTGCGTGCCCGCTGTACGCGGGCGGGCGAACGGGTCGCTCTACCTGGGGTGTTGTGTGTCGTGGCCGTCCGGTGCGGGGGAGCGGTGGCACGCCGGGCGCTGTGGGGCGGGGGAGCGGTGGCACGCCGGGCCGTGGCTGTCCGGTTCCGGGATGTGCCGGGTGCGGCCGGCGCAGGGTGGTGCGTCCCGGATCCGGTGCGGGCGCCGGGCGGTGCGCGGGGGCGCCGGTGGGCGGTGTGCCGGGCCGGGCGGGGAGGCGGGGGAGGGGAGAGGGGCGTCGGTGGCGGCCGGGATGTGCGGGCCGCCGGGCGCGGTGGTGGTGAGGCGGCTGCCGTGTCCTGCCGTATCTGCCCCGTCGTCGTCGTGGGGTGCGGCTGCCGGGGTGTGCGTCCCTGTCGGCAGGTGTGTCCGGGGCCGGGAGCAGCGGGCGGTGGGGTGCCGGCCCCGGGCCGGCTCGGCGCGCCGTTCGGCGAAGGGCGGGCCGGGCAGGTTCCGCCCGTCACCCGCAGCCCGTCACCCGCAGCCCGCGCGCCGTGGCCAGCGGTCGGTGGTCTGCGGCCAGCGGTCGGCGCGGTGGGTCGGGCCGGCCGGCATGAGGGGGTGTTCCGCGCCAAATAGGGGTCACGGCAGCGGGGCAGCCCCGCCTGCCCCGTTGTGCCGGGCGCCCGGGCCCGGCCGTACCGCGGACAAGCAGACCGGTGGGTATCTTTCTGGCGGAGACGGGGCCGTGCCGTGGCCGGATCCGGACCTTGTGGCGAGGAGGGCCGCCGCTCCTCTCCCGGAGGGCTTTGTGCGGGGCCGGGGGCGCGCATGTTTCCGGCCGCACCAATCCGGACTTCCAATGGCTCCTTGTTTTCGCTGCTCTGTGCGTCATGGAATCGGAACTTCCCCCTCGCCCTGCGGTTTCTCCTGGCCGGGGCAGGGTTGAGTGAACGTCAGTTTGATATTTAGCTGGCTGGATCCTGTCGTCGGGAGAGGCTGATGACCGCCCAAGATTGACAGACCGACTGTGCTGTTTTTTTATCGGGGGGTTCGAGTGACAAACAGAGCACCGGGTCCCTTGGCGGCGGTAGTTGTGTTGCCCGGGAGCTGCGGTCTGTGGCCTGGACTCATGGGGGAGTTTGTGGACATCGAAGTGCTGGGTGCGTTGTCGGTGCGCGAGAACGGGGTGTCGGTGGTGCCGACGGCTCCGAAACCGAGGCAGGTGCTGGCGCTGCTGGCGCTGAACGCCGGTCAGATAGTCCCGGTGCCGGCGCTGGTGGAGGAGCTGTGGGGGGTGGTGCCGCCGCGCAGTGCGCGCACGACGCTGCAGACGTATGTGCTGCAGCTGCGTGAGCTGATCGGCGGGGCGCTGGCACACGGCGGGGACGAGCAGCACACGGCCAAGGACGTTCTGGCCACGGTCCCCGGCGGGTACCGGCTGGTGGTGCGCTCGGGGCGGGTGGACTACCGGGAGTTCGAGCGGGGCGCCGCCGCGGGGTACCGGGCGATGGACGCGGAGGACTACACGGGCGCGGCCCAGCTGCTGGCGGACGCGCTGTCGTTGTGGAAGGGGCCCGCGCTGGCGGACGTGCAGGCGGGCACGCGCACCGAGATGGAGGTGCGGCGGCTGGAGGAGGCGCGGCTGTGCGCGCTCGACCAGCGCATCGAGGCCGATCTGCGGCTGGGCCGCCACCGGGAGCTGCTGCCGGAGCTGACGGTGATGGTCAATCAGTACCGGATGCATGAGAGCGTGCACGGCCAGTTCATGCTGGCGCTGCACCGCTCGGGGCGGCGCAGCGAGGCGCTGGACGTGTACCAGCGGCTGCGGGCGACACTGGTCTCCGAGCTGGGCCTGGAGCCCTCGGAGGCGCTGAGCCGCCTGCAGCGTTCCATCCTGATGGCGCGCGCCGAGACGCCCCCGGCAGGGGCGGGTACCTCGGACGCGGGCGAGCGCCGGCTGGTCGCCCGCACACACTGACCCGCCACCCGCCACCCGCCACCCGCCGTTACCGTCGGCTGCCGCCCGCCCGCCCGCCTGCCCCGGCCGGCCGTCACCCCTCTCACCGCCCACCGGCCCGGCCCGGCCCGGTGGGAGTCGGGCCCGCTCCGGCCGTGTCCCGGGCAGGCTCCGCGCCCGATGGGCCTGCCCGCCCTGCCGCGCGCGGCAGGGCTGCCGTGCGCCGGGCGGGCGAGGGGCCGCCCGGCGCGTTCTCTGCCGCCGGGTGCGCCGGGGCGGAGCTCTGGCGGCAGGCCCGGGGGGATGACGGCCGGCAGTGCCCGCGGCTTCGGGCCCAGGACCCTCGCGGGCCGTCGGCATACCTGGCCCGGCCGCGAGGCGGCCGCCGGGGCGGCAGGGGACGTCTGCCGGGCGGCCGGGACACTCGCGGTGCCGGCCGTCGCAGGCTCTCAAAGAGGGCGAGGCCGACCACCTCCGTGGAGACCCGGCCCCGACCCGACGATCCAGCGGCCGGCCGACGCGATCGTGCACGTCGTAGGCTCCTGCGTCCCCAACCCGGCCGCAGGGCACGCCCGTAGAGCCGTCCCGCCGCACCGCGCCGTCCTGCCGCGTCACGCTGTGCCGCAGCCGCAGCCGCCCGCGCAGGTGCCCAACGGCGAGCCGGCCGGCCTTTTCCGCCAGGGCGGATCCGGCCGCCCTGCCGCCTCACCGGCGGAGCGCTGAACCAGGTCACCGGCCAGGACGCGGGCCTGGGTTCCGGCGTGCAGGGCGCCATGCAGCAGATCGGCGCCTTGCTCGGCCTGGCCACCCTGGTCCCGCTCACCCTGCGCCACGCCGACGGCCGCGTCGCGGACGGAATCCTTCCGCGGAGCGCACAGACCGACGGACACGCCCTGGCGCTGCGCGCCGTCGGCGTACTCGGCGCCGCGGCCGTGCTCGTCCTGCTGCTGATGGACAAGGTGGCCTTTTTCAGGCCGCGCGACGCGGTCGCCGAAGCCGCCCACCAGGCGGCGGCCGATGCCGGCCCCGCCAACTCCTCCTGACGGCAGCCCCCGAGCCGGCCTCCCCGGCCCCAGAAAAAGGGAAGACGGAAGGGAAGAGGGGGGAGAGAAGAGGGGGGAGGGAAGGGAGAGGAGGGAAGGGGGAGGGGGCCGGCCGGCCCGCAGCTGACGCAGCCTCACCCGGTCCGTGCCCGGCCCGCCCGTGACCGGGGGACCCGCCGTCGCCGCCGCTGCGCCGCACTCCCGGCACCCCGCGAACACCACCCGGGTGACCTGCATCACTTCGAGAGGCTCTTGGCGTGGGGACGCCACCCGTGTCACTATTCCCGGGCGCTACCCCTGCCCGGAAGTCGTTCCGGTCCGGCCGGGTACCGCAGCCGCCGCCTTCCCGCCGGCGAGACCCACCCCAGCCCGCCACCGCACCGCCCTTCCCCCTCGTGCGTCCCCGCCCGCATGCCACGGCGGGCCCGCCGCCGGGCGGCCTGCATGCGGGGGCAACTCCCGCCGTGCCGTGCGGACTTCACGCACACCGCCACAACGGCACCCCGCCCCGAGGCGCCGGCCCCGGCACCGTACGGACGCCGACTTCCCTTCAGGGCAGCTGTGTTCACAGCCGCCCCAGCTGCGTACCGCCCCCGTTCACCGGCCGGGGCCCGGCGCCGCGCCGGATCCCGGCCGGTCACGGCGCGCCCCCGCAACTGCCGTGACTGCGGCGGGCGGTGGCCCCGCCCGGGGACGCTCCACCCTGCCCGCGGCACGGACCTCCCCGCACACGAACCGCCACCGGACCGGCAGCGTTCAGCAGGCAGCAGGCAGCAGGCAGCAGGCAGCAGGCAGCAGGCGGCAGGCGGCAGGCGGCAGGCGGCAGGCGGCAGGCGGCAGGCGGGCGGCAGTCCGCTTCGCTGCCGCGCCGGTCCGGGGCCGCGCCGGGCATGCTCGCGGCCCGCGCCGCCGCAGCCCGGTGACCGCGCGTCAGCCCGGCCGCGCCCGGTCCGGCCCGGCGCCTTCGCCGCCGGCCGCCGGGCCGCACCCGCCGCCCCGCCTCACCCCGATCACCCCGGCCGGCGTGCTCCTGCGCCCCGCTGCCGCCACGGCCTTGCGGGGGGTGAACGCGGCCGGCAGGCCGGGCGGATCACTGTGCGGCCGGGCGAAGCCGTCCGGGCCACCCGCCCGGCCGCCCCGCGCCCGCATCCGCATCTGCCCGGCACGAAGCCCGGCACGACCACGGGTACAAGCACCCCCCGGCGCCCGGCCGGCTCCGCACCTGCCTGAGCGGGAGCGGCCAGGCCCCACAGTTTCCCGGCACACGGCCGCACAGCTTCCCGGCACACGCCGCCCCGATGGCCGCCGGCACACGCCGCCCCGATACCTGCAGGGGCCGTCCCGGCGCCGTCAAGTGACGTCCCGGGTGCCGGATCGGCAAGGACCAGGACCGGCGCCGGCCCCCGCGGGCCGACCGCGTCCGGGTCAGTCACGGCCGCGCACCCGCCGGCCGTTCGTACAGCCAGCGCACCACCACGTGAGAGGAGGGCAGGAGCATGACCGACGTCAGGATCCTCGGTACGGGCGCCTATGTGCCGGACCGGGTTGTCTCCAACGACGAGGCCGGTGCGGCGGCCGGGGTCGACGACGCCTGGATCACCGGCAAGACACAGATCCGCGAGCGCCGCTGGGCCGCCGACGGCCAGGCCACCTCCGACCTGGCGGCGGCCGCGGGACGGGCCGCGCTGGAATCGGCCGGCATCACCCCCGGCCAGCTGTCCGTGATCGTGGTCGCCACCTCCACCCCCGACCGGCCGCAGCCGCCCACCGCCGCCTACGTCCAGCACCGCCTCGGCGCGGCCGGCGCGGCCGCCTTCGACGTCAACGCCGTCTGCTCCGGCGAGGTGTTCGCCCTCACCGCGGTCGAGGGCATCCTCGCCCGGCACGGCGGCCACGCCCTCGTCATCGGCGCCGACCTGTACTCGCGCATCCTCAACCCCCTCGACCGCAAGACGGTCGTCCTGTTCGGCGACGGCGCCGGCGCGATGGTCCTGGGCCGCACCGGCCACGGCGCCCGCGTCCGGCACGTCGCCCACCACACCTTCGGCGAACTGACCGACCTCATCCAGGTGCCCGCCGGCGGCAGCCGGCTGCCCCTGGGCCAGGAGGCCCTGCAGGCCGGCGGACAGTACTTCACCATGGACGGGCGAGCGGTACGCCGCTTCGTCGAGGACCGCCTGCCGCAGCTGACCAAGCAGTTCCTGCACGAGGCCGGCGTCGCCCCCGACGACATCAGCCACTTCGTCCCGCACCAGGCCAACGGCGTCATGCTCGACACCGTCTTCGCGGAACTGGCCCTGTCCCGCGCCACCATGCACCTGACGCTGACCCGCTACGGCAACACCGGCGCCGCCTCCGTCCCGATCACCCTGGACGAGGCCGCCCGCGCCGGCGCCCTGCGCCCGGGCGAGCTGGTCCTGCTGGCCGGCTTCGGCGGCGGCATGGCGGCGGGCTTCGCGCTCCTCGAGTGGTGACGGGGCCCCAGGAGCCCCCGCAGCCCTGCGCCCGCCAGCCCTCGCTCTGTTGCTCGACATCGGCAGAAACAGGAAACATGACAACGAGACATCGCTCTGTGTGCGTGATCGGCGCCGGCCCGCGCGGACTGTCGGTTCTCGAGCGGCTGTGCGCCAACTTCCGCTCGCAGCCCGAGCCCAGCACCGTCCACGTCCATGTCGTCGACCCCTACCCGCCCGGCCCCGGCAAGGTGTGGCGCACCGACCAGTCACCTCACCTGCTCATGAACACCGTCGCCGGACAGATATCGGTGTTCACCGACGAAAGCGTGGACCTGCGCGGCCCCCTGGAACCCGGACCCAGCCTGCACGAGTGGGCCGTCGCCCTGGGCGCGGGCGAGTTCGGCGACGACCACCCGGCCGAAGCCCTCACCGAAGCCCGCCGCCTGGGCCCCGACACCTACCCCACCCGCGCCTTCTACGGCCGCTACCTGCACTGGGCCTACCAGCGCGTCACCTCCGGCGCACCCGCAGGACTGACCTTCAGCACCCACCCCCACCTCGCCGTCGCCCTCGACGACGACCCGGACACCGAGGACCCCACCCTGCAGCGGGTGACCCTCGCCGACCACACCGTCCTCGACGGCCTGGACGCGGTGATCCTGTGCCAGGGACACCTCCCGGCCCGCGCGGACGCCGCCGAACGCGACTTCACCGCCCGGGCCCGGCAGGCAGGACTGCTCCACATCGCGCCCGCCAACCCCGCCGACGTCGACCTCGACGTCCTGCCCCCCGGCACGCCCGTCCTGCTGCGCGGCCTCGGCCTGAACTTCTTCGACTACCTCGCCCAGCTCACCGCCGGCCGCGGCGGCACCTTCTCCCGCGTCGGCGGCCACCTCGTCTACCACCCCAGCGGACACGAACCGCAGATCCACGCCGCATCCCGGCGCGGCATCCCCTACCAGGCCCGCGGCGAGAACGAGAAAGGCCCCCACGGCCGCCACGAACCCCTCCTGCTGAGCGCCGAACGCATCGCCCGGCTGCGCCGCACCCACGAGAGCACCGGCCTGGACTTCAAGGACCAGCTGTGGCCGCTGATCTCCCGCGAGGTCGAGACCGTCTACTACCGCACCCTGCTCACCTCCCGCGGCTACACCGCCGAGGCACAGCAGTTCCAGGACGACTACCTCGCGGCCGGCCCGCACCAGCGGCACACCGACGCCGTCATCGCCGCCTACGGCATCGGCGAGAAGGACCGCTGGGACTGGGAACTGATCGCCCGCCCCTACCGCGACCGCGAGTTCACCGGCCCCGGCGACTTCACCGGCTGGCTCCTGGACCACCTGCGCGAGGACGTCGCCGAAGCCCACTGCGGCAACGTCAGCGGCCCCCTCAAAGCGGCCCTGGACGTCCTGCGCGACCTGCGCAACGAGATCCGCCTCGCCGTCGACCACGGCGGCCTGCACGGCGACTCCTACCGCACCGACCTGGACCGCTGGTACACCCCGCTCAACGCCTACCTCTCCATCGGACCGCCCGCCCGGCGCGTCGAGGAGATGATCGCGCTGATCGAGGCCGGCGTGCTGCACGTCGTCGGACCGCAGGTACACGTCGACATCGACATCGACATCGACGACGGCGCCGAAGCCGACGCCGGGGCCGGCCGCGCCGGATACACCGTCAGGTCACCACTGGTACCCGGCTCGGCGCTGCGGGTGGACGCCCTCGTCGAGGCCCGCCTGCCCGACATCACCCTCAGCCGCACCGGCGACCCGCTCCTGCGCCACCTGCTGGCCACCGGCCAGTGCACCGCCTACCGCATCCGCACCCGCCGCGCCGACGCCTACGAAAGCGACGGACTGGCCGTCACCGCACGGCCGTTCCGCCTCATCGACGCGGCCGGGCGGCCGCACCCGCGCCGGTTCGCCTTCGGCGTGCCCACCGAGTCGGTGCACTGGGTGACGGCCGCGGGCATCCGGCCCGGCGTCAACTCCGTCACCCTCACCGACTCCGACGCCATCGCCCGCGCCGCACTCGTCTGCACCGCCACCACCCCCGGCGCCGGCCCGCAGCACAGCACCGGCACCACCGGCACGAACCCACCGGGCGGACAGAGCCCCACACCACACCCAGGACTCACACCGGCCCACTGACACCGACCACCTCACCACCGGCCGGCCTGTACCCCGGCCGGCCCTTGGCCCGGCTGCCGGCCCGGCCGGCAGCCGGACTCCGCGCCGCTCGCGCCGCTGCGGGCCCCCGGCCGCGGCCGTCCGACGCTGCGCGGCCGCGGGCCATGCCGGCCCGGCGCCGCGGCAACTCCGGTAACAGCGCGGCGGCACAGGGTGCGGGGTCCAGGCGCGGCACCGGTCCGGCACCGGTCCGGTGGCGCCCACTGCCCGGCACGCGCCGGGCATGGCGGCCCGTCTCCCTCCTGACGGCCCGGGCCCGGCAAGTCCGCCGGCCCCGCCCGGTGGCGGCGCCGGCAGAGCAGGGGGAGCCCACCGCCCGGAAGCTGCCCAGGACGGGACGGTGTCGACGCCGCCGGGGCACACCGCGGCTGCACCGCCTCCCGGCAGCTGCCCCTGGGCGGCGCCGGCCGCGACCGCGACCGGGCGCGGCCCGCGGCCCCGGCCCAGGGCCGCCCTCCCGGCCGGTCAGGCAAAGCACCGTCCCCGGCGCGCGCACCCGCACGGCCGCGCTCGCCCCCGCACGGCGGGGCCCGCACCCGCATACCCCGCCGGCCCGCGCGACACCACGGCCGCCGCACCGCAGGGACGGCTACGGTGTCAGGGCCGGCGCCGCAGAGCGATCTGGGTGAGCTCGTCGATGTCGAACTCCGAGCGGCCCGGCGTGCCGTAGCGCGTGATCTTCCCCCGGCTCACCCACTTGCGGATGGTCGCCTCGGACACACCCGCCGCCAGAGCGGCCACATTCGTGGGAACGAGCCGGTGACGCGGCGGCCTGCTCATGCGCTGACCGCCTGCCGCCGCCGCTCCACCAGCGGCCGCAGCAAAATCCACTCATGCATTTCCCAGGTATGCCCCGACGAGCACCCGATGCTGCTCCCGCCCGTGTTCCCGGCGCGATGCGACGAGGTACTGATCGTCCCCGGGCAGTTGTCCACCACGCACTCCGTGATGAGGGCGCGGAAATCACCGGGTCCCGGATCGACCGCGCCCAGCAGTTCCGCCCGCAGAGCCTCGATCTCCTCCGCGAAGTCACCGGCCGCCGGCTGCGCCACGAGCCACCCCACATGGAGCAGCAGAAACCGCGCCAGCTGCGGAACCGACCGCTGCGGGGCGGATTTCCCGAGCTGTTCCACAACGAATTCCGACCACGACTCCAAAACGGCGAGGATGTTCTGCCGGGTGTCGAGCGCCGACACGTTCAGCTGGTCCCCGCTGCGGCTCCCGGACACCTTCGTCCGGCTCGGCCGCCTGGACACCGGCGATACGCTGTGCAGACTCTCCCGGTACAGCCCGGGAAGCGTACGCAGGCCGCACTCCACCTGCCCGATGCACGCGGCACACAGGACGGACCCGGCCGCCGCGCGCAGCTGTGGGGTGTGATGTCCGGGGCATGCGTGAAACTCCATGAATCTCCTTCATGAGGTGGCTCACCCGGCAGCCGGCACGGATCACATCGATTCCCCGTGCTGATCGCTGCGTTCGATGTCGGATCGGTGACCCTCAGAAAAAGAGGGAAAAGGGCCGCTGCGGCCGGAACCCGCACCGGGACCACGGACAAGCGCCGCGGTGACGACCGGACGGTCTGGACCGGGAAATCCCGGCAGAAAGTATTCGGATCCGGCCCGGCGGATACCGGCCCTGATGTGTCAGCGGACAAAACACGCCATGTGCGTTCCGACCCCCCGATGCTGCCCAGACGTGACTATGGGTGCACTCGGGAGACTTCCACGGGCCAAATGAGAGTGTCAACGCGCACCATTCGCAATGGATCGCGTCTAAAGGGGAACTCCAGACCCCCCGCCCCCCGCCCCCTCCCCGGCACGCACCACCACCCGCCGCACGCCGCGCCGCGCCGTACGCGGCAGGTACGGGCCCGGCGCAGGCGAGGGCCGCCGCTCCGGTGCTCCCGCCCGATCGCTCCCGCCCCGGCCCGGGGGAGGGAGGGTTGAGTGCCGGACGCCTTCCCGGCCCGGCCGGCACCGGCAGCCCCCCGGCCCTCCGCGCCCGGCACCCGTCTCCGGCTCCCCGGTTCCCGTACCCGGCCCGGGGGAGGGGCGGTTGAGTGCCGGACGCCTTCCCCGATCCGGCCGGCACCGGCAGACCCCCGGCCCTCCGCGCCCGGCACCCGTCCCCGGGCCCCCGGCCGCCGTGCCCGGCCTCCAACCCCCAACCGCATCCCCGGACTCCGCGCCCGCCCCCGGGTCCCGGCCCCGGCTTCTGCGCCCGCGCCCCAACCCCGGCCTCCGCCCCCGGCCTCCGCCCCCGGCCTCCGCTCCCGGCCGCCGTGCCTGGCCCCTGGGCCCCGGCCTACGCGCCCACCCCTCGACCCAGGCCTCCGCGCCCGCCCCCGGCGCTGAGCCGCACACCGTGAGCCGTGAGCCGCACGCCGTGAACCATGTGCCGCACGCCGTGAGCCGCACGCCGTGAACCATGTGCCGCACGCCGTGTGCCGCACGCCCTGAGCCATGTGCCGCACGCCGTGCGCTCGACGCGTGCTCGGGTCCGGCTCGTGAATCGCTCGACATCGGCTTGAACCCCCGGCCCGGCGGCCGCCGCCACCCGGCGCCGTCCGGCCGTCCGGGGCGCGGCCGCCCGCCGGCCCGGCGTACCCGCCCCACCAGGCATGTCGCCCGCCCGGCCCCGGGCTGCAGGGCCGTCTTCCGTACGAGCGCGGCGGCGCCGGCGGCCCGCGGGCGGCCGGAACGCGCCCTGCCCGCGGACGGCCACGCACCGCATGATGCAACCACAACGCTCAGGGAGGGCCGCCGAGTTGAGTCCGCACGCACATCTGGACGCAGGTGGCCACGGCCACGCCGTCGTGATCGGCTCCAGCCTCGCCGGGCTCACCGCGGCACGGGCCCTGGCCAACTTCATGGACCGGGTCACCGTGATCGAACGCGACTGGCTTCCCCGCGGCCCCGGGCGCCGCCGGGGCCTGCCCCAGGCACGCCACACCCACAGCCTCACCACCCCCGCCCAGCAAGGCCTGGAGCAGCTCTTCCCCGGCGTCCTCGCCGACCTCACCCGCGCCGGAGCGGTCCGCGTGCGCATGCCCGAGGACATGCTGCTGCTCGGCCCCGGCGGCTGGCTGCCCCGCTTCGACTCGGGCCTGTCGCTGCTCAGCGCCGGCCGCGACCTGACCGACTCGGTGCTGCGCGACCGGCTGCGCGCCGACCCCAAAGTCGCCTTCCTGCCCGGACACGAGGCCGTCGCCCTGGAGGAAGGCGGCAACGACACCGTCACCGGCGTCTGGGCCCGCGGCCGGGACCGGCAGGCACCCGGCGGCTGGACACCCCGGCGACTGATCCGCGCCGACTTCGTCGTGGACGCCTGCGGACGCCACTCACACGCCCCCCGCTGGCTGGCCGAACTCGGCTACCCGCCGCCCCCGCACACCGCCGCCACCGCCACCGCCACCCGCGCCACCGCCGTGTTCGCGCCGCCCGTCGGCCATGTCGCCGACTTCAAGAGCCTGCTGCTCATGGCCTCGCCCGGCAACCCCCGCCAGGGCACGCTCGACCCCGTCGAAGGCGGCCGCTGGTCGGTCTCGCTCAGCTGCGCCGACGCCACCGCGCCGCCCACCGACCACGAGAGCCTGCTGCGGGCCGCGGGCGCCCTGCCCCACCCCCTGCTGCGCGACCTCCTCGAGGCCGCCACACCGCTCGGCCCGGTCTACGGCTGCGCCCGCACCACCCACCGCTGGCACCACTACGAGAAACTGCGCCGCTGGCCCGACCAGTTCCTCGTCGTCGGCGACGCCCTCGCCGACCTCCCCCCGGCCCACGGCCACGGCCCCGGTCACGGCATGACGCTCGCCGTGCAGTGCGCCCTCGTCCTGGACCACATGCTCACCGCCCACGGAACCGCCGTCGGCCTCGGCCACCGGCTGCGCCGGGCCCTCGCCCACCGCGTCGCCCCGGCCTGGCAGGCGAGCATCCGCGGCCCGCACACGCCACGTGAGGACCCCGCCCGCCCGCCCGGCCTGCGCACCCGGCTCGGCCGGCGCTACGCGGCCCGGATGGCGGCCGCCGCGACCACCGACCCCTACGCGGCGACACTCCTGCTCCAGCAGCACCAGACGCCCGCCCCGCCCGCCGCCGCACTGCGCCCCGGCGCGCTGCGCGCCGCACTGCGCGCCCCGCACGAGCCGGTGCCGGGGCCGCCCAGCCTCACCCACGGCCCGCAGGCGCGAAAGCGCCGCCCCGCCGCACCGGATGCACCCGCCGCCGGGACGGGCGCCGTTGCCGGCACCGCCCGGCCGCGGCCCGCCGGCCCGCCGGCCGCGGCGCCGGCCGGCGAACTGCACCGGCCGTGAACACCCGCCGCGCCGACGGTCCGCCCGGTGGCGGATTCCCGCCGCATGGCCACCTCGCACCGTCGCCTGCCGCAGGGGTGCGGTCCTACGCTTCGAAGATGACCGGCATGCAGCAACCAGCCCCGACGCAAACCAATTTGGCCATCCGGCGGAGCCCGCACACCGCCAACCCGCCCGCACCGCAGGGCCCGTTGCGCCCGCACAGGAGCGCCGCCCGCCCGGCCGGCTGCCAACTCGCCCGCACACCAGCCCCCTTGCGGCCGCAGTCGCACCCCGAGTTACCGCTTGAGGATCGCTTGAGCCCGGTTGTTCGCCCTCCTCACGCGTGGATAGCGTTCGAACCGCTTCAGGGCACGGGCCCGCCTGCGCCGCGGCGGGCCGCTCCCGCCACGGGCCGCCCGGCGGCCGGACCGGGCGTGCCCGTGACAGCCGAGCGGCGACAGGAGGGCGCGCGGGTATGAGCACGATCGAGGAGGCTGCGCCCAGCGGGCGCACCGAAGCGCCCAAGGGGGAGCGGGTCGCCGACTGGGCCGACGGGCGGCTGGGGATCTACAACTTCGGGTTCCTGGCCCGCAAGGTCTTCCCCGAACACTGGTCGTTCATGTTCGGCGAGATCGCGCTCTACAGCTTCATCATCCTCATCCTGACCGGGACCTGGCTCACCCTGTTCTTCGATCCGAGCATGGCCGAGACCGTCTACAACGGCCCCTACGTGCCGCTCCAGGGCATCCCGATGTCGCAGGCCTACGCCTCCACCGTCGAGATCAGCTTCGAGGTACGCGGCGGCCTGTTCATCCGCCAGCTGCACCACTGGTCGGCCCTGATCATGATCGCCGCGCTGTGCGCGCACACCCTGCGCCACTTCCTGACCGGCGCGTTCCGCAAGCCGCGCGAGGTCAACTGGCTGATCGGCTTCGTGATCCTCGTCCTGGTCATCCTGGAGGGCTTCGTCGGGTACTCACTGCCCGACGACCTGCTCTCGGGCACCGGCCTGCGCATCGCCGAGGGCGTCACCCTCGCCATCCCGGTGGTCGGCACCTACGCCACGCTGTTCCTGTTCGGCGGGGAGTATCCCGGCACCGACATCGTGCCCCGGTTCTACGGCCTGCACATCCTGCTGATCCCCGGCATCATGCTGGCCCTGACCGTCATCCACCTGATCCTGGTCTTCTACCACAAACACACCCAGTTCCGGGGCCCGGGCCGCACCGAGAACAACGTCGTCGGCCAGCCCCTGATGCCGCACTACACGGCCAAGGCCGGCGGCTTCTTCTTCCTGGTCTCCGGGGTCCTCGCGCTGCTGGCGGGCATCGCCCAGATCAACCCCGTGTGGACGTACGGCCCCTACCGCTCCGACCAGATCTCCCAGGGCTCCCAGCCCGACTGGTACATGGGCTTCCTCGAAGGCTCCCTGCGGGCCATGCCCGCCTGGGAATGGACCGTCCCGGGCGGCTACACCGTCAGCTTCGGCGTCCTGATACCCGCCGTCATCCTGCCCACGGTGATGATGCTCGTCCTCGGCCTGTGGCCGTTCCTGGAAGCCTGGATCACCGGCGACAAGGAGGAACACCACCTCCTGGACCGGCCGCGCGACCATCCCGCCCGCACCGCGTTCGGCTGCGCCTTCGTCGCGCTGTACCTGGTGCTGCTGTTCGGCGGCGCCAACGACATCCTGGCCGAACGCTTCCATCTGTCCCTGAACCAGATCACCTGGGCGGTACGGATCGGGTTCTTCCTCGTCCCGGCACTGACGTACGTCATCACCCGGCGGATCTGCCTGGGCCTGCAGCTGCGCGACCGCGACAAGCTCCTGCACGGCCGCGAGACCGGGAAGATCAAGCGGCTGCCGCACGGCGAATTCGTCGAGGTCCACGCCCGCCTGGACCGCGGACAGGAATACATGCTGCTGTCCCGGCAGATCCCCGAGCCGCTGCCGGCCCCCGCCGCCGAACACGACGGCGTGAGCAACCCGCAGGCCCGCAAGCAGATGCTGCGCCACCGGCTCAGCCACTGGCTGCACGCCGGACAGGTCCCCAAACCGACCCCGCAGGAGATGCGGCAGGCCCTGGAACACCTCGACCACGCCGCAGGCGGACACGGCTCCGCCAACGGCCACGGTTCGGCCAACGGACACGGCTCCGCGAACGGCCACGGTTCGGCCAACGGGCACGGCTCATCGCAGGGGCAGCTGGAAACCGGCCGTCAGCCCTCCCTCCACGGCCGCGAACCGGACCAGGAACAGCACTGACCCGGCGGCGCGGGCGGCCAGGGGACAGACCCCCCGCCCCGCCACCGCCGCCGGCCCGCACCGGCGACACCTCCGCACAGCGCGGGCTGCCCGCCCGGCTCCGCAGGGAGCCCGGCGGGGAGCCCGCTTTCCCCGTCCGGCCCGTCCGGCGCCACAGCCACCGCCGAAGCGCTCAGGGAAGGCCCGATGAACCCCACCCCCCGGCACGGCCCCCGGCCCGCGTCCATCACCCGGGCACGCCCCGGCCTGTCACAGGACGTGCGCGGCCGCCAGCGCCGCTACCTCGCGGCCATGCTGGTACGCACCGCCTGCGTGGTCGTGATGGCCACCACCTGGAACCGCTGGCCCGCCCTGGCCGTCTGCGCCCTGGCCGGCGGGCTCGTCATCCCCTACGTCGCCGTGGTGGCCGCCCAGGCGGGATGGGGCCGGCAACGGGGCACCCGGCCCGTCCTGGCACCGGTACCGGCCCGCGAGGAGCCCGCCGTCCGCGTCCCCCTCGAACCCACCCTGATCCTGCCGCCGCAACACGACACCGCGGCCTGACCCGGCACCGGCCCCGCACACCGGCACCGCGCACACCGGCCCCCACACCCGCCGGGCCCGATGAGCACCTGCTCCACCCGCAGACACGCCTGCACCCGCAACGCACCACCCCAGCCCGTCTCCTGCCGTGCGACGCACCGCACGGCCCTGCCCGGCCTGCGGCCCGCCGGCCGGGCAGGCGCAGGGATCCCCGGGGCGGGGCCGGTTCCGGTGCCGACGCCACTCCCGCTCCGGCACCAGCACGACCGGCGCCCGCCGCGCCCGGCCGCCGGGCGCCCGGCCGTGCCCGGCCGTCCGGCCGCGTGCTCCTGCCTATCCGAGCTGGCCGGGCCGGTAACCGCCGCCGGGCTGGCGGTTGATGACGAGCAGACGGTTGGTGGCGTTGATGAGAGCGATGAGCAGCGTCAACGCGGTGAGCTGCTCCTCGTCGAAGTGCGCGGCGGCGTTCGCCCACACCTCGTCCGTGACCCCGCCGGCCGCGTCGGCGATCCGCGTGCCCTGCTCCGCCAGTTCCAGCGCGGCGCGCTCGGCCTCGGTGAAGACGTCCGACTCCCGCCAGGCCGCGACCAGGTTGACGCGCACCGCGCTCTCCCCGGCGTGCGCGAGGTCCTTGCTGTGTACGTCGGTGCAGTAACCGCAGCCGTTGACCTGACTGGCGCGGAGCATCACCAGGTTCTGGGTCGTCCTCGGCAGCGCCGACTCCTTGATGATCACCATGCTCGCGGTGTTGATGTGCCGCAGCACCCTGCCGGCGAGCGGGTCGGCGGACAGGTTCAGACGGGCTTCCATGACGTGTCCCTTGCGTTGTGGGCAGATACACCTCTACGACGACGGCGCCCCGCGGGATGTGACGGCGGCGGCCAGGACGCACACCGGACCCCGCCCACCCGCCCGCCCGCCGCCCCGCCCGTCGAGACAGTCCCGAGCCTTCCTCGAGCCAGGTACCGGACGCTGAGCCCGAGGCGAGGGAGGTGCCGATGAGCGGTAGCGAAGAAGCGGCCGGCCTGTTCAGGATCGAGCGGGGGCGCGCGAGCGCGGAGGAACTCGCCGCGGTCACCGTCACGTTGGTCGCGCTGGCCGCCGGACGCAGCGGCGAAGGGCAGCCGGACGCCAAGGAACAGCACCGGGCCGCGCGCTGGAAGCGCTGGGACAGGAGCCCCTCCTACCTGTCCCCGCGCAGCTGGAGATGACGGAGCAGAGCGCGCCGGCCCCTCCCCACCCGACCGCATGAGCGGTCCGGCAGGATGCGGCCGCTCACGCGGGGCTTGCCCGCACCCGGGGGAGGGGAGGACACGTGCGACACCGGCGCATCCGCCCCGCCGGGGACCGGGCCGCCCGGCGCGAGGCCGGCCGGCGCGACGCGCCGCGATCCGCGACCGGCCCTGCCCGCCCGGACCCGCCTGCCTGGCCCCGGCACCCGGCCCCACCCGCCCGGATCAGCCCGCCTGGCCCCGGCGCCCGGCCCCACCTGGACCCGGAGCCTGGTCCCGCCCGGACCCGGCGCCCGGCTCCGGCGATCGGACCTGCCCGCCCGGCTCCGGCGATCGGACCCGCCTGCCCGGCCCCGGCGCCCGGCCCGGCGGCAGGGCGGCCGGGGCCGGTCACCCCGAGGCCATGCGCCGGACGACGGCCAGTCAGGCAGGTCCGAGGAGCACAGGGTCCGAGAGGCACCGGGCCGGGCCGATGCATCCGTACTGCGCCGCCGGGCACGCCGCGGCCGGTGACGTGAGCGGTCCGGCCGGAAGCCGAGGCCCGGATCCGCAGGGCCGGAATCCGAGGGGCGGGACCCGAGAAGCGGGGATCAGTGAGGCCCGGATCCGCAGGATCGGAATCCGCTAGGCGGGGACCCGAGAAGCGGGGACCCACGAGGCTCGGATCCGCAGGGCCGGAACCCGCGAGGCGAGACCCGCGAGGCGGGGGCCCGTTTCCTGTCCGGTGCTGCGCACCGGGCAGGCCGGGCCGGTCTGCGGCAGGCACGGCAGCCCCCGCAGCAGCCGCGCGGCCGTCGGACGCGCGGGGACCCGGAGCGAAGGAGGCGGCACATGGACGGACAGGGGCGTGCCCTGCGCACGCGGCGTGCGCTGATCCAGGCCGCGGCGGAGGTGTTCGCCGAGGAGGGCTTCGTGCACGCCTCGCTCCGGGCCATCAGCGAGCGGGCCGGTGTCAGCAGCGGGGCCCTCCATTTCCACTTCGCCCACAAAGGGGCGCTCGCCGAGGCGGTGGAGGCGGAGGCCACCGAAGTGGTCCGGAGCATCATCCGCGCGGCGCGCAGCCGGCCCGGCGGCATCCTGCAGACGGTGGTGGACGCCACGCACGCGCTGATGCACCACCTGGCCCAGGACGCGGTGGCCTGCGGAGGCTTCGAACTCGCCGGGGACATCTCACGCCGCACCAACTCCCCGCTGCGCCGCGAATGGCAGCACTGGATCGAGGAGAGCCTGCGCGAGGCCGAGCGCAGCGGCGCTCTCGCGCAGGGGGTGTGCGCCGCGGACGCCGCCCGCGTCATCGTCGCGGCGACCACGGGCTTCCAGGTGCTCGGCAGCGCGGACGCCCGCTGGCTGTCCGCGCAGAGCGTCACCCGCTTGTGGGAGCTGCTGCTGCCGCGGCTGGCCGCCGAGCACTGCCTGGACCGGCTGCTCTGCGCGGGATCGGGTCCCTGGACGGCACCGCCGCGCCGCGCGCCGGCGCCGACCGACCGCCCCGCATAGCCGACCATACGGTTTATTTATCGCCGTCACCGGCTGCGGTTTCCCCGGGGCCGGACTCCGTGATGTTGCGCGAGAAACCGCTTTCGGGTCCGTAGCGCATCAGAAAAATGCATTTTTGCGGCCCGCGGAATTGCGTGTATGAATCATTCGTTGATGGGCACAGGTGTGTGCTTTAATAGCAACAGACCGGTCGCCCTGTTTTTTGAGGTGCTTGTTTCCCGGGGTGCCGTCTGTTGATGCTCGCAAGAAATCCGGAGCACTTGGGCACGAGACTGGGGGAGACCACGTGAACATCCGGTTAATGGGCACCTTCGAGATCACACTGAACGGTGCCGCCGTGATGCCCACCGCACCGAAGCCGAGGCAGCTGCTCGCCCTGCTCGCACTCCACGCCGGCCGGGTGGTGCCCGTGGCGTCGCTGACCGAGGAACTGTGGGGCGACCGCCCGCCGCGCACCGCCCGCACCATTCTCCAGACCTACGTGCTCCAGCTGCGCGAACTCATCACGGCGGCCCTGGGCAAGGGGCGCGAGGGCGACGGGGCGGCCAGGACCGCCAAGGAGGTCCTGGTCACCCAGCCCGGCGGCTATCTGCTCGACAGTGCCGGCGGCACCCTCGACGTACGGGAGCTGGAGCGCCTGACGGGTGTCGGCTACCGGGCGATGCGCGCCGGCGACTTCCAGGGCGCGGCGCGCCACCTGGGGGAGGCGCTGGCCCTGTGGACCGGGCCCGCGTTCGCCGATGTGCAGGCCGGGCCGCAGCTCGAGATGGAGGCCAGGCGCCTCGAGGAGATGCGGCTGTGCGCACTCGACCAGCGCATCGAGGCGGAACTGCGGCTGGGCCGCCACCGTGACCTGCTCGTCGAACTCACCGTCCTGGTCAACCGCTATCCCACCCACGAGAACCTGCACGGGCAGTACATGCTGGCCCTGCACCGCTCCGGACGGCGCGGCGAGGCCCTGGAGGCGTACCAGCGCATCCGGGTCACGCTCGTGCGCGAACTGGGACTCGAGCCGTCCGCCGTGCTGCGCCGGGTGCAGCAGATGATCCTCATGGCCGGCCCCGAGACCGGGCCCGCCCGCACCGCCGGCGGCCGTCAGTCCCGCCTGGTGCGCAGCTGAACCCGGCGTCCGGACCCGGCGCGGCAATATGCGGATTTACCGCATGTTGCCGCGTCTCTTTTCGTTCCCGGCGTCTTCCCGCGGACCGCGTATCGCGGCCGGGACGCGGTCCGTGATCCCGTCCGGGTGAAGCCGTTCTCGGGCCGGGCCGGAAAAATTCCCCACCCCGCCCCGGTACAGCAGGCTTTACCGTCGCTTTCGCTCCGCTGTTGCACTTCTTTGCCTTTGTGCGGCTCCTTGCTGAGCCCCGCTCGAATACCACTACAGGAATCCGCAATTCCGCATGAGCGTGGCTAGCGTGCCAGTGCCCTGACGACTTTCCGCCATGGGGCTGGCGACGATCGGAGGAAGTCATGGAGATTCAGGTTCTGGGGCCGCTGCGTGCCGCAGTGGACGGCAAGACGATCGTCCCGACCGCGGGAAAGCCCCGGCAGGTGTTCGCGCTGCTCGCGCTGTACTGCGGCCGCGTCATGCCGGTCTCGACACTCATGGAGGAGGTCTGGAGGGCCGACCTGCCGCCGAGCGCGATGACCACGCTCCAGACGTACATCATGCAGCTGCGCCGCTGCATCGGTGCCGCGCTGGGCCCCGGTACGCCGGGCGCGGAGAAGCACGTACTGGCCACCGGACACGGCGGATACCTGCTGCAGGTCCCGGCCGAGTCCGTGGACGTGAACGTCTACGAGCTGCTCGTCGCAGAAGGGCAGCAGGCCTTCGACCGGGGCGAGGACGAACGGGCCGCCCGCTGCTTCCGCCAGGCACTGGCCCTGTGGCGCGGGCCCGCGCTGGTGGACGTCAGGCTCGGGCCGGTCCTGCAGATCGAGGCGATGCGGCTGGAGGAGTCCCGCCTGGTGACCGTCGAGCGGCGCATCGACGCCGATCTGCGGCTGGGCCGGCACACCGAACTCCTCGTCGAACTCACCGAGCTGATCGCCCGCCACCCCCACCATGAGGGACTGCACGCCCAGGCGATGCTGACCCTGTACCGGTCCGGGCGGCAGGCCTCCGCCCTGGACGTCTACCGCAGGGTGCGCACCCGCCTGGTCGAGGAGCTCGGGGTGGAGCCCGCGCCGCAGCTGCAGCGCATGCACCAGGCGATGCTCGCCGTCGACCCGGCGCTCGACGTGGCCGCAGGGCCCCGCCGCGGCTCCACCTTCGACCGCTACGCCGCCTGACGCCCCGCCGGCCGGCCGGTCATGACCCGGACACGGGGACACGGGGACACGGGGTACGGCACGCGCCCGCGCCGCGCCGTCGCCGGCCATCGCGCCCCCGTTTCGGGGACGCGGGGCGCCCGCCCTTCCACGCCCGTTCCGGTGCGCTTCGAGCGCGTCTCGTTCGGTGTCCTGCATCGTGGGAGCGCCCGAGCGACCGAAGGAGTTCCTGTGCGCATCGCGGTGACCGGCTCCCTCACCACCGGCCCCTTACCGGCCGGGCCCCGGCGGCCCGCCCGCCTGCTGCTGCCCGGCGCGCCCGGACACGTGCCCGGACACGCGCCCGGACACGCGCCCGGACACGCGCCCGGCCGGGCGCCCGCCCCGGCCGGTACCGGTAGCGGCCTCGGAGGCCGGCCGTGACGGCGCTGCGCGAGGCTCTCGCCCGGCAGGCGCCCACGGTCTCCTTCGAGTTCTTCCCGCCGAAGACGGACGCCGGGATGCGCACCCTGTGGCAGGCGATCCGTCAGGTCGAGCGGCTGGCACCGGACTTCGTCTCGGTCACCTACGGCGCGGGCGGCTCCTCCAGGGAACGCACCGTCGAGGTGACCAAACGGATCGTGGCCGAGACGACACTGCGCCCCGTCGCCCATCTCACCGCCGTCGGGCACTCGGTGGCGCAGCTGCGCCAGATCATCGGCCAGTACGCCGACGCCGGCGTGCGCGATGTCCTCGTCCTGCGCGGCGACCCGCCCGGCGACCCGAACGCACCGTGGAGCGCGCATCCCGACGGCTTCACCCACGCCCACGAACTGGTCCGCCTGGTAAGGGAGCTGGGCGATTTCAGCATCGGGGTCGCGGCGTTCCCCGAGCGTCATCCGCGCTCGCCCGACTGGGACAGCGACATCCGGCACTTCGTCGCCAAGTGCCGGGCCGGCGCCGACTACGCCATCACCCAGATGTTCTTCCACGTCGAGGACTATCTGCGGCTGCGCGACCGGGTGACCGCCGCCGGCTGCGACATCCCGATCATCCCGGAGATCATGCCGGCCACCGACGCCCGCCAGATCGGCCGCTTCGCCGAACTCAGCGGCGCCGCCTTCCCCGAGGAACTGGCACACCGCCTGCACGCCGCGCGCCACGACAGCGCGCAGGGGCACCGCATCGGCGTCGAGTACGCCACCGCCATGGCCCGGCGGCTCCTGGCCGAGGGCGCCCCCGGACTGCACTACATCACGCTCAACCGGTCGACGGCGGCGCCCGAGATCCACCGGGCCCTGGGGGAGGAGCACCGCGCCCGGCCGGCCCTCGCGCGGCACCGCTCCACGTCACCGGCCGGCTGAGAGCGGGAGGCACCGGGTGCACGACATCACGCAGGAGGACGGCAGGCCCGCCGGTGAGGGAACGGACCTCACCCCGGCCGCCGTCCCGCCGCTGCGGCTCGCCGGCGTCGACGAGGACGACCTGGCCGAACCCCACGTCGTACGCGGCATCGACTGAACGCACCGGCCGCCGCCGTCACCCGGCACGGCCGCGCCCCGCGGCGCCGCTCAGTGGGCGCGGCCGGCCCGGCGCGGGAGGGTGCAGGACCGGTTGGCCGGACCGTCGTGCGCGGCCGTGCCGGGATGGACGACCAGGTGCAGGCGGTGCATCCGCCCGTCGCGGATCTCGGGCAGCAGGGTGTGCAGGAGAGCGCCGTGCCGGTCGCGCAGGACCCAGCCGGGCCGCCCGCCGACCTGGCACCAGCGCACCGTGACACCGACCCGCACCAGCGGCGGGACGATCGCCGCGACCAGCGCGGCGACGTTCCCGTCGCCCGCCACGCAGGTGGGCCAGGGCAGCGGCGCCCGCCCGCCGTCGCTGATCACCGCGACGGACGCGAGGAGCTGACGGCACGCCGGCACGGAACAGCCCAGCGCCGCCGCGATCTGCGTATCGCCGCACCCGAACGCCTCGCGCAGCACGAAGACGGCGCGTTCGAGCGGGGACAGCCGCTCCAGCACCATCAGCGCCGACAGCGACAGCGCGTCCGCCAGGTCCGCCGGCCGGTCCGGGTCCGCCTGGCCGGCGGCCAGGAGCGGGCTCACGGGTTCCCCGCGCGCGGCGCGTGCCGCGTGCAGGGCCCCGACCGCGATCCGGGTGACCTCGGCCGCCAGGTGGGCCTCGGCCGGTACGGGCCGCGCCGGGGCGGCCATCCAGGCAAGCCGGCAGGCCTGCACCGCGTGCCGGGCCGCCGGCGTGTCACCCGCGATCCGGTAGGCGATCGCGAACAGCAGGGGCCGCAGCCTCGCGAACTCCTCGGCTCTGCTCACCCAAGGCTCCTCGGGACGGGACGGGACAGCGGACGATAAGGACGGCGAACGACGGGACGGCGAACGGCCTGTGGCGAATCGGCCCGGCGGGCGGCGGGCGGCGGGCGGCGGGACGGTGAACGCCCGCCGGTGAACGGCCCGCCGGCGGGCGGGGGCTCACGGCGCATCCTAGGAGCGGCCGGTCTCCGGGTCCCGTGCCCGCGGCGGAAGTTCGAGTCCGTCTGCAGCGCGGTTCCAGCACCGTCGGGGCACGGCACGCGCCTCGCCGGAACTCGACCGGACCTTGAGTCCCCTCTTCGATACTCGGAGCCGTACGCGCAGGCCCATGAACGGCACGGACCTGCCGGCCCGGCCGCACGGGCGTTCGGCGGCCACGCCGCCCCCGGGCCGGCCCCCGCAGAGCGGAAGGCTCCGGCGGGCATCGCGCAACGAGGTCTTGTGACGGCAGGTCCCGCCACGGCGCCGGCCCGACGGCGGCCGGCGAGAAGCAGCACCGACTCCAGCCGTACGGCAAGCGGCAGTGCCTGGCCGAAGGGCCGGATGCCGCCGTCCGGCTCCGCAGACGACCAGGGAAGTTGACTCCATGACCAGCACCCGAACCAGCCCCGGGAAGGCCGTCGAGGACGCGCTTCGCCGGTTCTTCGCCGCCCGCCGGGACGAGGCCGCGGCGATCGGCCCGGCCTGCGCCGAGGTGGTCGCCGAGCTGGAGAGCTACGTACTGCGCGGCGGCAAGCGCGTGCGCCCGGCCTTCGTCTGGCTGGGCTGGCTCGGCGCCGGCGGCGACCCGGACGGTGCCACCGCCGAGGCGGTGGTGCGCACCGGCGCCGCGCTGGAGCTGTTCCACGCTTCCGCCCTGATCCACGACGACGTCATCGACGCCTCCCTGACCCGCCGCGGCGCCCCCGCCGCGCACGTGCTGTTCGCCGGCCGGCACCGCGACCGCTGCTGGAACGGTGACGCGGAGCTGTTCGGCACCGGGACCGCGATCCTGGCCGGAGACCTCGCCCAGGGCTGGGCCGACGACCTGATCCGCACCGGCGGGCTGCCGGCGCCGGCCCAGGCGCGGGTCGCGCCGGTGTGGTCGGCCCTGCGCACCGAGGTGCTGTGCGGCCAGCTCCTCGATGTGACGGCCGAGGCCGCGGGCGCCGAGGACCTCGACACACCGCTGCGGGTCAACACCTACAAGACGGCCTCCTACACGGTGGAGCGCCCGCTGCACATCGGTGCCGCGATCGCCGGCGCGGACGATGCCCTCGTCGCCGCCTACCGCGCCTTCGGGCACGACATCGGCGTCGCCTTCCAGCTGCGCGACGACCTCCTGGGCGTGTTCGGCGCCGCCGAGGAGACCGGCAAGCCGTCCGGCGGCGACCTGGTCCAGGGCAAGCGCACCGTGCTGTTCGCCGCCGCGCTGCAGTTCGCCGACGCACAGGACCCCGACGCGGCGAAGTTCCTGCGGGCCAGGATCGGCACCCAGCTCACCGACGACGAACTCACCGCGATGCGCGCGGTCATCACCGACGTGGGAGCGGTCGACCACGTCGAACGCGACATCACCCGGCGCACCGACCGGGCCCTGGCCGTGCTGCGGGCGAGCGGCGCCACCGACCACGCCAAGGAGCAGCTGACCGCCATGGCGGTCAGCGCGACCCAGCGAACCTCGTGACCGCCATGCCCGCTCCCCTCAACTCCCGTACCGCACAAGGCAGTTGGAGTGACCCAGGTCACCTCGGGGCGCTCTGGCCCGCACGTTTCCTCCGTGTCACTATGAGTGCACGTATTTCCTGCCCAAAACACATATGAGACCGTGTGTGCGGCAGTGAGCCGACGTCCCGCCCGCCGGCCCGTGCGGGCCGGCCCGCACCACCGCCCCTTCCGGCACCGGCCCCCCGCATCCCGGCACCGCCGCCCGTGCGCGGGCCGCGCACCTACGTGACGGGCGGGACGCCACCGGCGAACTCCCGCGTGACAGCCGCGACGAAGCCGGCCGCCGCCGTCACGCACGCCCCGCCCCGGCGGACCGACGCCGCCACCGGGCCCGGGGCGCACCACCCGTACGCGCAACGGGTGCGCGCCGCCGTCCGCCGGCCCCACCGCCGCGGCCCGTGGCCGCCGCGCCCCGACGCGCACGCCCGCCCGCCACCTTGCCGGCGTTCCTTCCGGCCGCCCGGACAGCTTTCGCGTTCATCCCGTTTCCCGAGACACCCAGGGGGTCATCGTGTCCGAATCCGTGGACACCCGCGCAGTCACCGACGCGAGCGCACTGCGCCGCAGCAACCGCGCCGTCGTCGAGCAGTACATGAACACCAGGGGCCAGGACCGGCTGCGCCGCCACGAACTGTTCACCGAGGACGGCATCGGCGGCCTGTGGACCACCGACACCGGCGCCCCCGTCGCCACCCACGGCCGCGACCGGCTCGCCGAACACGCCGTCTGGTCCCTGAAGTGCTTCCCCGACTGGGAGTGGTACAACGTCCGGATCTTCGAGACGGACGACCCCGACCACTTCTGGGTGGAGTGCGACGGCCACGGAAAGATCCGCTTCGGGGACTATCCGGAGGGCTACTACGAAAACCACTTCCTGCACTCGTTCGAGTTCGAGAACGGCAAGATCAAACGCCAGCGCGAGTTCATGAATCCGTTCCAGCAGCTGCGGGCCCTGGGCATCGCCGTCCCCGAGATCAAGCGCACGGGAATCCCCACCTGACGAGGCCCGCCCGGGCACGACGCCACCGCTGGATCGGAGTACGGCATGAAGGACGTCATCCGCGATATTCGCGTCCGCGGGGCGCTGCAGCAGCCCGAATGGAGCGATCTTCTCCAACTGAGCCGGGTGGGCGAGGCACTCACCGCGCGCCCCACCCTCGTACAGCCCGACGACGTGGCCACCCTGCGCACCCTGCTCGGCACCGTCGCCCACGGCCAGGCCCTGGTGGTGCAGTCCGGGGACTGCGCCGAGCACCCGCAGGAATGCCGCCCCCACGACGTCGCCCGCAAGGCCGCGGTGCTCGACCTGCTCGCCGGGGCCCTCGGCCTGATCACCGGCAAGCCCGTCCTGCGCGCCGGACGCATCGCCGGGCAGTTCGCCAAACCCCGCTCCAAGCCCACCGAGACCGTCGGCGGCACCGAACTGCCCACGTTCCGCGGACACATGGTCAACGGCCCCGAACCCGACGCCGAGAGCCGCCGGGCCGACCCGCTGCGCATCCTCACCGGCTACATGGCCGCCAGCGACGTCGTCGGCCACCTGGGCTGGCGCGAACGCGGCGCCGGCCGCGACGTCGTGAGCCCCCTGGTGTGGACCAGCCACGAAGCACTGCTCCTCGACTACGAGGTGCCCATGCTCCGCACCGACGAGCAGGGACGGCTCTTCCTCGGCTCGACCCACTGGCCGTGGATCGGCGAACGCACCCGCGAGGTCGACGGCGCCCACGTCGCCATGCTCTCCCAGGTCGCCAACCCGGTGGCGTGCAAGGTCGGCCCCACCATGGAACCCGACGAACTGCTGGCCCTGTGCGAACGCCTCGACCCCTGGCGCGACCCGGGCAAACTCACCCTGATCGCACGGATGGGAGCCGACGCCGTCGCCGACCGGCTGCCGCGCCTGGTCGAAGCCCTGCGCACCGCGGGCCACCCGGCCATCTGGCTCACCGACCCCATGCACGGCAACACCGTCACCGCGCCGAGCGGCCACAAGACCCGACTCGTCGACACCGTCGCGCTCGAGGTCTCCCGCTTCGTCAGCGCCGTGCGCGACGCGGGCGGCATCCCCGGCGGCCTGCACCTGGAGACCACCCCCGACGACGTCACCGAGTGCGCCGACACCGAAGCCGCACTCGCCTCGGTCGGCGAGCGCTACACCTCCCTGTGCGACCCCCGCCTCACCCCGCGGCAGGCCATGTCCGTGATCGCGTCCTGGACCGCCTGAGCACCCGACGCACCGAGCAGGACAGGAACCCCAAGCCATGACCGGCATACCCCCCATCTCCGCCTACCCGCTTCCCGCCGAGGGCGACCTGCCGCCGGCCGCCGTGTCCTGGAAGGCCGACGCCGACCGCTCGGTCCTCCTCGTCCACGACATGCAGCGCTACTTCCTCAAGCCGCTGCCCGACACCCTGCGCCACGACCTGGTCCGCAACGCGGCACAGCTGCGCGAACGCTGCGCCGGCCTTGGCGTCCCGGTCGCCTACACCGCCCAGCCCGGCGGCATGAGCGAACAGCAGCGCGGGCTGCTCAAGGACTTCTGGGGCCCCGGCATGCGGACCTCGCCCGAGGACCGCCAGGTCACCGACGCCCTCGCCCCGGCCGCACACGACTGGCTGCTCACCAAATGGCGCTACAGCGCCTTCTTCCGCACCGACCTGCTCCAGCGGATGCGGGCCGCGGGCCGCGACCAGCTCGTCCTGTGCGGCGTGTACGCCCACGTCGGTGTCCTGGCCACCGCCGTCGAGGCCTTCAGCCACGACATCCAGCCCTTCTTCGTCGCGGACGCCACCGCCGACTTCTCGCAGGAGTACCACCGCTCCGCCCTCACCTACGCCGCCGAGCGCTGCGCCCGCGTCGTCACCGCGAAAGAGGTGTTCGCATGACCTACGGCCCGCCCGCGAACACCGACGACCTCCTCGCCCGGGCCCTGAACACACCGGGACAGCCGTACGCGCTGCTGCACCGGCCCGGCGCGAGCGGCCCCGACACCGTGGAGGTGCTGACCGGCGACGTCACCCGGCCCGCCACCCTGGCCGACATCCCGCTGCCCGCCCGCCCCCAGGACGGCACCGGCGCACACCACGAGGTACTCGTCGTCGTGCCCTACCGGCAGCTGACCGAACGGGGCTTCGCCTGCGCCGACGACGGCACCCCGCTGGTGGCGATGACCGTCACCGGCCAGCAGCGGCTGCCGCTGCACGAGGCGCTGGCCCGCATCCCCGACGTGCCGACCCCGCTGGCCGGCGCCGACTTCGACGTCGACGACACCGCCTACGAGGACATCGTGCGCCGCGTCGTCAAGGAGATGATCGGCACCGGCGAAGGCGCGAACTTCGTCATCAGGCGCACCTTCCTCGCCGACATCACCGACTACGGGCCCCGCAGCGCCCCCGCACTGTTCCGCCGCCTCCTGCAGCGTGAATCCGGCGCCCACTGGACGTTCCTCATCCACACCGGCACCCGCACCCTCGTCGGCGCCTCACCCGAACGGCACATCAGCCTCCAGGGCGGCACCGCGGTCATGAACCCCATCAGCGGCACCTACCGCTACCCGCCCTCCGGCCCCACCCTCACGGGCGTCCTGGAATTCCTGGGCGACCGCAAGGAGACCGACGAGCTGTACATGGTCCTCGACGAGGAACTCAAGATGATGGCCCGCATCTGCCCCGACGGCGGCCGGGTCGTGGGCCCCTACCTGAAGGAAATGGCCAAGGTCGCCCACACCGAGTACTTCATCGAGGGACGCACCGACCGCGACGTACGCGACATCCTGCACGAGACGATGTTCGCGCCCACCGTCACCGGCAGCCCGCTGGAGAGCGCCTGCCGCATCATCACCCAGTACGAACCCGGCGGACGCGGCTACTACAGCGGCGCGGCCGCACTGATCGGCCGCGACGCCGACGGCGAGCGCGTCATGGACTCCGCGATCCTCATCCGCACCGCCGACATCAGCACCCGCGGACGCATCGCCATCGGCGTGGGCGCCACCATCGTGCGCCACTCCGACCCCGCCTCCGAGGCCGAGGAGACCCGCGCCAAGGCCGCCGTCCTCGTCTCGGCCCTCGGCGCCGGAGCGCAGACACAGCACTTCGCCGCCCACCCCGTCGTACGCCAGGCCCTCGACCTGCGCAACGCCTCCATCGCCGACTTCTGGATCGCCGGCACCGGGGCACCCACCGCCGCCCGCCCGGAACTGGCCGGACGCAGCGTCCTCGTCGTGGACGCCGAGGACACCTTCACCTCCATGCTGGACCAGCAACTGCGCGCCCTGGGACTGCGGGTGACGGTCCGCCGCTTCGACGAACCGTACGCCTTCGAAGGACACGACCTGGTCGTGATGGGACCCGGGCCGGGCGACCCGCAGGCAAGCGCCCACCCCAAGATGCGCCACCTGCACGAGGCCGTCGACACCCTGCTGCGCGAACACCGCCCCTTCCTCGCCGTCTGCCTCAGCCACCAGGTCCTCGGCCTGCGCCTGGGCCTGCAGCTGCGCCGCAGGACGGTGCCCAACCAGGGCGTGCAGAAACAGATCGACCTGTTCGGCACAGCCGAACGCGTCGGCTTCTACAACACGTTCACGCTCCTCGCCGGCGACGACGCCTTCACCGCGGACGGCGTGGGAACCGTCCAGGTCAGCAGGGACCCGGCCACGGGGGAGGTGCACGCCCTGAGCGGCCCCGGCTTCGCCTCCGTGCAGTTCCACCCGGAGTCCGTGCTGACCCGGCACGGCCCGCGCATCATGGGCGACCGCCTGGCCCGGCTGCTCGCACCGGCCGGCACCGCCGGCCCGACCTGAGGCCCCGGGCCGTTCCACCCCCGGACCGCCGGGCCGGCGGCCGCCCCCGACCGCCGGCCCGGCACCCGACGACACCACCACGAGCGGGAGACACAGATGCACACGTACGTCGTCGTCGACGCGTTCGCCCACGAGCCCCTCACCGGCAACCCGGTGGCGGTCTTCTTCGAGGCCGACGACCTGAGCGCCGAACAGATGCAGCGCATCGCACGGGAGATGAACCTGTCGGAGACCACGTTCGTGCTCCGCCCGCAGCACGACGGCAACGACGCCCACGTGCGGATCTTCACCCCCGTCAACGAACTGCCCTTCGCCGGGCACCCCCTGCTGGGAACCGCCCTCGCGCTCGGCGCCCGCACCGACGCCGAACGGCTGCGCATCGAGACCGCCATGGGCGTCATCCCCTTCACCCTGCAGCGCGCCGACGGCAGGGCCGTCTCGGCGAGCATGCGCCAGCCGGTGCCCGTGTGGGAGCCCTTCGAACGCACCGACGAACTCCTCGAGGCACTCGGCATCAGCGCCTCGACACTGCCGGTGGAGATCTACCGCAACGGCCCCCGGCACGTCCTGGTCGGCCTGGACAGCGTCGAGGCGCTGTCCAAGCTGGACCCCGACCACCGCGCCCTGGCCCGCTTCCCCGACATGGCGACCAACTGCTGGGCCGGGCAGGGCCGGTCCTGGCGCAACCGCATGTTCTCGCCCGCCTACGGGGTCGTCGAGGACGCGGCCACCGGCTCCGCCGCCGGGCCCATCGCCATCCATCTCGCCCGGCACGGCCTCATCGCCTACGGGCAGCGCATAGAGATCACCCAGGGCGTCGAGATCGGCCGCCCCTCTCCCATGGGCGCACTGGTCCACGGCGAGGGCGAGAACGTCACCTCCGTCGAGGTCGCGGGCCCCGGTGTGATCACGATCGAAGGAGTGCTCCATGTCTGATGCCCACCCGGCCCACGGCACGGCGGTGGCCGCCCGCGCCGCCACCACCCGTTCCGAGACCCTCACCGCCACCGTCGACGTGGCCTTCCCCGAATTCCGCACCCCGCCGGACGAACCGATGGGCCTGCTGTCCGCGTGGCTCGGCGCCGCCGCCGCCCACGGGGTGCGCGAGCCCCGCGCCCTGGCCCTGGCCACCGCCGACGCACGGGGGCGCACCTCCTCGCGGATCGTCGCCCTCACCGAGGCGACCGGCGCCGGGATCGTGTTCATCACCCACGCCGACAGCCGCAAGGGCCGCGAACTCGCCGAGAACGCCTGGGCCTCCGGCGTCCTGTACTGGCGCGAGACCAGCCAGCAGATCACCCTGGCCGGACCCGTCACCCGGCTGCCCGACACCGAGGCGGAGTCCCTGTGGTCCGCGCGGCCCGTCTTCACGCACGCGATGACGACCGCCTCGCGCCAGAGCACCCCGCTGGACGGCCTCGACCACTTCGCCCGGCTGCGGGCCAGGGCCCTCGAACTGGGCGAACCGCAGCGGCCGCTGCCGCGGCCCGCGACGTTCGCGGGCTACCGGCTCGAACCCGACAGCGTGGAGTTCTGGGCCAACGGCACCGACCGGCTGCACGAACGGCTGCGCTACGAGCGCACCGGCACCGGCTGGCAGACCAGCCGCCTGCAGCCCTGACCCCCCCGCCCGCACCCGCACCCGCACCCGCACCCGCACCCGCACCCGCACTCGCGCCCGCACCGTGCACCGCGTACCCCTGCGACCGCTGTCCCTGCGCACTCCCGGGAGAGACCATCACCTCGCCGACCGCACCCCAGACCGCCGCCGGCCCGCCGGTGTTCACCGACCACCACGACCTGCGGGCCCGCAACCTGCGGGCCGTGCAGCAGTACCTGCGCACCGGCGCCGAAGCCCGGCTGAGCCGCTACACCCTCTACACCGAGGACGGCACCGCGGCCCTCTTCTACACCGACATCGGCCGGCCCATCGTCGTCACGGGCCGCGAGAACCTCAAACGGCACGGCGAGCTGTCCCTGCAGGTGCTGCCCGACTGGCAGTGGTCCGGCACCCGCATCTACGAGACCCAGGACCCCTGCGTCATCTGGGCCGAGTGCGAGGGCGAGGGAACGATCCGCTTCCCCGGCTATCCCGAAGGCCGCTACCGCAACCACTTCGTCCACGGCTTCACCCTGCGCGACGGGCAGATCGCCGCCAGCCGCGAGTACACCAACCCCCTCGAACACATGAAGTCCCTCGGCATCCCGACCCCGCACATCCGGCGGGACTGGATCCCCTCCTCCTGACACGCACCGCACCACCGCACCACCGGCCCGCCGCCCCCGCCGTCACCGGCCCGCCCACCCCGGCACGACCGTGCCCGGGGCGGGCGGGCCGCCGGCGCGAAGCGGCCGTGCGCCACCGGCCCCGGCCCCGGGCGGGAACGGCCCGGCCGGCCGCGGCCCGTCACCGCG
>NZ_JBHVYO010000021.1:0-154585 GCF_042880655.1 Streptomyces sp. NPDC058295 | reverse complement strand
GACCGACGTGATGACCGGGGTTCGCGTCCCGCGTTCCAGCGTGACGACCGCGGGCCGCGTCGCGACGACCGTGGCGAGCGTCCCCCCTTCCGTCGGGACGACCGACGCGATGACCGACGTGACGACCGACGTGATGACCGGGGTTCGCGTCCCGCGTTCCAGCGTGACGACCGCGGGCCGCGTCGCGACGACCGTGGCGAGCGTCCCCCCTTCCGTCGCGATGACCGACGCGATGACCGACGTGATGACCGACGTGATGACCGGGGTTCGCGTCCGGCCTTCCAGCGTGACGACCGCGGGCCGCGTCGCGACGACCGTGGCGAGCGTCCCCCCTTCCGTCGGGACGACCGGCGTGATGACCGACGTGACGATCGTGGTGATCGCCCCGCCTTCCGTCGGGACGACAACCGTGGCGGTGGCTACGACCGGGGTGACCGTGGGCCGCGTCGGGACGACCGTGGTGGACGGCCCGGTGGGTCCGGTGGTGGGTTCCGGGGCCGTGACGGGCGTGACGACCGTCGGGACGACCGGCGTGGTGGCGGGCCTCGTTTCCGCGACGAGCGGGACCGGGACCGCGAGCCGATCAAGCGGCTGCCGATCCCGGAGGACGTCACCGGCGACGAGATCGACAAGGACGTGCGGCAGGAGCTCCTGAGCCTGCCCAAGACGCTCGCCGAGGATGTCGCCAAGAACCTGGTGATGGTCGCCCGGCTGATCGACGAGGACCCCGAGGGTGCCTACGGGTACTCCAAGGTGGCCCTGCGGCTCGCTTCGCGTGTCGCCGCCGTGCGGGAGGCGGCCGGGTTCGCCGCGTACGCCACCCAGAAGTACAGCGAGGCGCTCGCCGAGTTCCGTGCCGCGCGGCGGATGTCCGGTGGTGTCGAGCTGTGGCCCGTCATGGCCGACTGTGAGCGTGGGCTCGGGCGGCCGGAGAAGGCGCTCGACATGGCCGGTGCTCCCGAGGTGAACAAGCTCGACAAGGCCGGCCAGGTGGAGATGCGGCTCGTCGCGGCGGGTGCCCGGCGTGACATGGGGCAGCTGGACGCGGCCATCGTGACGTTGCAGAGCCCCGAGCTCGCCGCCGGATCCATTCAGCCGTGGACCGCGCGGCTGAGGTACGCGTACGCCGACGCGCTGCTCGCCGCAGGGCGTGAGGGCGAGGCACGGGAGTGGTTCGCGAAGGCCCTCGAGGCCGACCGGGACGGCAGCACGGACGCCTCCGACCGGCTCGCCGAGATGGACGGGGTGGACTTCGTCGACGCCTTGGACGAGGACGAGGACGGGGTCGTGACCGAGCACGAGACCGAGCACGAGACTGCGTCCGAGTCCGAGTCCGAGTCCGAGTCCGAGTCCGACGAGACCGTCGTCGAGCGGGCGACGGAAGCGGAAGAGGGCGGGGACTCGGTCGAGGGTCAGCTCGGTCGTGACGAGACCGAGCACGTGGTCGACCGTGACGAGGACTGACGCAGGCCGGTAGCAGCGGCGAGGGGCGGGATCCGGTTTTCACCGGGTCCCGCCCCTTCGTGCGTTCGGGGGTGCGGCGCGCTCAGAGGTCGAGTGCGCGCAGGACCAGGCCCGAGGCGGGTTTCGGGCCGAACGACGTCGACTTGCGCGGCATCGTGACGCCCTGCCGGGCGAGATCGCGGACGACCTCCTCGCGGACGGGGTGCAGGAGGACCGCCGTACCGCCGTCGCGTTCCGCCTTGCGTACCGTCGCGGCGGTGTCGTGGATGTAGGCGATGCGGGCGGGGTCGTCCTCGGGGATCTGCCAGATGTGGTCGAGGAGCGTGGCGTGCAGGACCGTGGCGTCCAGGGTGCGCCAGGCCTCGGGGAAGTCGGCGGGGACCGTGCGGTCGAGGAGTGCCGGGTCCGGTCGGTCGACGAGGTGGAAGGCGCCGTCGCCCGCCAGCAGGAACCCGTTGCCGGCGCAGACCGTGTCCGCGAGGGCGTCGAGGGCCTCAGCGAGGGGGACGTCCAGGCGCTGGACGCGGAAGTGGCCGTCGAGCGCGGCCAGGGCGTCGGCGACCGGAAAGCCGTGCAGCAGGCGGTGGATGGCGCGGACGCGCAACGGGAAGCGGGCGGTGTCGACCAGGAGGACCAGACCGTGGTCCCAGGGGCTGGGGGAGGGGTGCTCCGCGCGTAGACGCAGGTAGGTCGCCCAGCGGTGGTGACCGTCGGCGATGAGGGCCTGATGGTGGGCCAGGTCCGCGAGGACGCGGGCCGTCTCGGCGGGGTCGGTGATCGCCCAGAGGCGGTGGCTGTAGCCGTCCTCGGTAGTGGTGGACAGGAGCGGAGGGCGCTCCGCCGCGCGGTCCACGATCTCTGCCGCGGTGCCGTTGCCGCGGTAGGTGAGGAGGAGGGGTTCGAGGTTGGCGTGCGTGGCGCGCATCAGGGCCGCGCGGTCCGCGACGATGTGCGGCATGACGTCCTCATGGGGAAGGACGATTCCCTCCGAGGGCTCGGAGACCCGCAGGGTGCCGATCAGGCCGCGCTGGAGCATGCCGTCCGCGTGCCGCTGCTCATAGACGTACAGGGCGGGCTCGGGGTCCGCGGTCAGGACGCCCTCGGCCAGCCAGCCGCGCAGGGTGTCGGCGGCCTGTTCGTTGCGGGCGGCGGGGGTGGTGGCCTGGGGCAGGATCAGGCGGACGATGTTGTACGGGTCCGCGTCCTGGAGGTGGTGCAGGCCGTCGGGGCGGACCACGACGTCGTACGGCGGGGAGGTGACGGCGGCGAGACTGCCGACCCGGTCGGGGTCGTAGCGCAGGCCTCGGAACGGGGTGAGTTCCAGGCCTCGGGGCGCCGTTGCTTCCGAGTGACCTGCTGAGTTCATCCCGGCATCGTACGTCTGTCGGTGGCATGCGGGATGATCGGGGGAAAGCGGAGCGAACGAGGAGCGATGTGGAATGAGCCGGAGCGTCAGGACGAGGCCCGAGGGCAGTGGGCAGGCCCTGAGCGAGGCGTACGACACGGCGCTGCTCGACCTGGACGGGGTGGTGTACGCGGGGGGCAACGCGATCGCGTACGCCGTCGAGTCGCTGGCCACCGCGCGTGCGGGCGGGATGCATCTCGCGTACGTCACCAACAACGCGCTGCGGACGCCGGACGCGGTGGCCGGGCATCTGACGGAGCTGGGGATACCGACGGGCGCCGACGATGTCATCACCTCGGCGCAGGCGGTCGCGCGGCTGATCAGTGAGCAGGTGCCGGCCGGAGCGCGGGTGCTGGTGATCGGCGGGGAAGGGCTGCGGGTCGCGTTGCGCGAGCGCGGGCTCGAACCGGTGGAGTCGGCGGACGACGATCCGGCGGCCGTGGTGCAGGGGTTCGGCGGGCCCGATCTGCCGTGGGGGCGGTTCGCGGAGGCTTCGTACGCCGTCGCGCGCGGGGTGCCGTGGTTCGCGTCCAACACCGACCTGACGATCCCCAGCGGGCGGGGCATCGCGCCGGGCAACGGCGCGGCGGTGCAGGTCGTGCGGATCGCGACCGGTGCCGAGCCGCAGGTCGCGGGTAAGCCGCTGCCTCCCATGCACCGTGAGACGATCCTGCGGACCGGCGCCGAGCGGCCGTTGGTCGTCGGGGACCGGTTGGACACGGACATCGAGGGGGCGTTCAACGGCGAGGTCGACTCACTGCTCGTCCTCACCGGCGTCACCGACGGGGCGCAACTGCTCGCCGCGCCGCCCCAGCACCGGCCGACGTATGTCGACGGCGATCTGCGGGGGATGCTCACCGGTCAGCCCGAGGTCGCCGTGGACGGTGGCGGCTTCCGCTGCGGTGGCTGGACGGCGAGCGCGGGTGCCGAGAGTCTGGAGCTGGTGGGGGACGGCGAAGTCCTGGACGGGCTGCGGGCGTTGTGCGCGGCGGCCTGGACGGCGGCCGGTGAGGGGACGTGCGAGCTGGACGGAGCGAAGGCGCTGGCGCGGCTGGGGTTGTGAGCCGCAGGGCCGGGAAGGGGCGGGCGGTGGGACCGCGGAGCGGTGATGCCGTGACCTCGGCGCGGCTCGTGATCAGGGATCAGGGATCAGGGATCGAGGCGCGTTGGCAGGGTAGGCTAACCTAACTGCGTGTTGGTCGACAGTGTTCCCGAACAGCGCGCGGAGACCGCCCCCGCGCCTCCCAACCGCCGGGCGATACGGTCCGTCGGGCTGCTCGCCGCCGTGGCGGTCCTGCTGCTGGTGGCGGTGGCGAGCATCGCCGTCGGGGCCAAGGAGCTGTCCGTGGCGCAGGTGCTGCACGGGCTGTTCGAGGACTCGGGAACGTACGCGGACGTCGTGGTCGACGAGCGGTTGTCGCGGACCGTGCTGGGGCTGCTCGTCGGGGCCGCGCTCGGACTCTCCGGTGCCGTGCTCCAGGCGCTGACACGCAATCCGCTGGCCGACCCCGGGCTGCTCGGTATCAACGCGGGCGCCTCGGCGGCCGTCGTCACCGCCATCACCTACTTCGGCGTCACGAGCCTGACCGGCTATGTGTGGTTCGCCTTCTTCGGGGCGGCAGCCGTCGGCGCGCTGGTCTGGTTCCTCGGCGGGAGCCGGGGGGCGACGCCGGTGCGGCTCGCGCTCGCCGGCACGGCGATCAGCGCCGCGCTCTACGGCTATCTCCAGGCCGTGATGATCATGGATGACGCGGCGCTCGCCAGGATGCGGTTCTGGACGGTCGGTTCGCTGTCCACGGCGACCGACGAGACCATCCGGCAGGTGCTGCCCTTCCTGGTCGTCGGCACCCTTCTCGCGTTCGTCCTTGCGCGGCCGCTCAACGCCGTGGCCATGGGCGACGACACCGCCAAGGCGCTGGGAGCGAACCTCAACCGCACCCGGGCGCTGTCGATGCTGGCCGCGACCGTGCTGTGCGGTGCCGCGACCGCCGCCTGCGGGCCGATCGTGTTCGTCGGGCTGATGGTCCCGCACATCGTCCGCTCGTTCACCGGCCCCGACCTGCGCTGGATCATGCCGTACGCGGCCGTCCTGTCGCCGGTGCTGCTGCTGGGCTCCGATGTCATCGGCCGGGTCGTCGCCCGGCCCTCGGAGGTCCAGGTCGGCATCATCACCGCGATCATCGGCGGGCCGGTCTTCATCTTTCTCGTACGACGGCGGAGGACGGCCCAGCTGTGAAGACCGCGCAGAAGATCCCCCACGGCCGCCCTCGGGCGCTGCGCACCCCGGGCGGGTACTCCGTCCGGTTGGAGCCGCGGGCGCTGATCGTCGTCGCCGCGCTGGTGGTGGCCGCGCTCGCCGCGAGCGTGGTGCTGATCGGCACCGGCGACTTCCCGATCCCGGCCGGAGACGTCGTGAAGACACTGCTCGGCGACGGCAACGCCGGCCAGGAGTTCATCGTCAACGAGCTGCGGCTGCCGCGGGTCCTCGTGGGCCTGCTCGTCGGGGCTTCGCTGGGGCTCGGCGGTGCGCTCTTCCAGGCCGTGTCGCGCAACCCGCTGGGCAGCCCGGACGTGCTGGGGCTCGGACAGGGCGCGACGGCCGGCGCCCTCGTGATGATCGTGCTGTTCTCCGGGAGCGCCGCCCAGGTGACCGTCGGCGCGCTGGTGGGCGGCCTGGTGACCGGGGCCCTGATCTATCTGCTGGCGTGGAAGCGGGGCGTCCACGGGTACCGGCTGGTGCTCGTCGGCATCGGCATCTCGGCGATCGCGACGGCGGTCAACGGCTATCTGATGACCAAGGCGGACTTCGTCGACGCGGCCCGCGCGGTCGTGTGGATGACCGGCACCCTCGACGGCCGTGACTGGAAGCAGGTCTGGCCGCTGCTCGTGCTGGCCTGTGTGCTCGTGCCGCTCGTGCTCGCCAACGCGCGCGGGCTGCGGATGATGGAGATGGGCGACGACGTCTCGCACGCGCTGGGGGTGCGGGTGGAGCGCGTCCGGCTGGTGCTGATGGTCTCCGCCGTGCTGCTCACCGCGGCCGCCACCGCCGCCGCGGGGCCCGTCAGCTTCGTGGCGCTCACCGCGCCGCAGCTCGCCCGGCGCCTGACCCGCTCGCCCGGGCCCAACCTCGTGCCGTCCCTGTGCATGGGCGCAGCCCTGCTGGTCACCGCCGACTGGGCCTCCCAGCGGCTCTTCGGTGACGGACAACTGCCGGTGGGCGTGGTCACCGGTGTGCTGGGCGGGGTGTACCTGCTGTGGCTCCTGGTCACCGAGCGCAGGGCGGGCCGGATATGAGCGGCGCGGTCGACGACAACGGCCGTCCGGCCGACCGGAACAATCCAAGGAGCACCGTGAACCGCCTGTCCGCCGAGAACGTCACCCTCGCCTATGACCAGCGGGTCATCGCCGAACAGCTGTCGGTGGAGATACCGGACAACTCCTTCACGGTGATCGTCGGCCCGAACGCCTGCGGCAAGTCGACGCTGCTGCGGGCGCTGTCGCGGATGCTGAAGCCGAGTCAGGGCCGGGTGCTGCTCGACGGGCAGGTCATCCAGTCGATGCCCGCGAAGAAGGTGGCGCGGACGCTGGGGCTGCTGCCGCAGTCGTCGATCGCGCCCGACGGGATCAGCGTCGCCGACCTCGTGGGCCGCGGCCGCTACCCGCACCAGGGCATCCTGCGCCAGTGGTCGGCCGAGGACGAGCGGATCGTGCAGGAGTCCATGGCGCAGACCGGGGTGGCCGAGCTCGCCGACCGCTATGTCGACGAGCTGTCCGGCGGTCAGCGCCAGCGGGTGTGGATCGCGATGGCCCTCGCCCAGCAGACACCGCTGCTGCTGCTCGACGAGCCGACGACCTTCCTCGACATCCAGCACCAGATCGACGTACTGGACCTGTGCGCGGAGCTGCACGAGGAGCAGGGGCGCACGCTCGTCGCGGTGCTGCACGACCTGAACCACGCGGCCCGGTACGCGACCCATCTGATCGCGCTGAAGGGCGGCGAGGTCATCGCGCAGGGCGCGCCGAACGACATCGTCACCGCCGCTCTGGTGGAGGAGGTCTTCGGGCTGCGCTGCCAGGTCATCGACGACCCGGAGACGAGGACCCCCCTGGTCGTGCCCGCGGCGCGCAGGGCACGGGCGCGGGCCGGGCAGGCGGAGCAGGCGGTCGTTACAGAAGTTTCCTGAGCTGGAACAGATCGCGCAGCCCCGCCTCGAGCTTCACCCGGCCCGAGCCCCAGGCTTTGGCGAAGTTCAGCTCGCCGGCGACCAGCGCGACCAGGTCGTCGCCGGTCATGCTCAGCCTGATCTGGGCCTTCTCCACGGGAGGCCCCTGAAGGGTGTCGTGCACGACGATCCGGCCGTCGGTCATCCGGCCGACGAACGTGACGTCCAGGTCGGTGATCCGGCAGCTCACCGAGCGGTCGAGGGCGGCGGCCGCCCGGACGTCCCCTTCGGCGCTGCGCATGTTGTCCGAGAGCTTCTCGAGTGCGGCGTGGCACTCCTCGATCGTGGCCATCGTGATCGACGGTACCCCAGGCCTTCGAGGTAGCGTCTTCGCATGAGCGACACAGCGCCGGAGCCGGCCACGGAGACCGTGCCGGAGGCCGTGCCCGAGGAACAGGAGCGCGAGCACGATCCCGCCGCGCCCGCCCCGCTGGGCGTCCCGCGGACCCCCACCGGCAACGCGGAGGTGGACGCGCTGCTGGACCGGCTGGCGGACGCCGACCACCTCGCCACCGACGGACACGTCGAGGTGTACGAGGATGTACACCGGGGGCTGCGCGACGCGCTCACCGCGCTCGACGCCCGCCCGGGACCTCCGGCGCCCCCGGTGTCGTACCAACACAGGAGCTGAACCGAACGTGGCAGGAGTCGCACGACGCCGTCTGGACGCGGAGCTGGTCCGCCGCAAGCTCGCGCGCTCGCGTGAGCATGCCGGCCAGCTGATCGCCGCCGGGCGGGTCAGCGTCGGCAAGACGGTCGCGACCAAGTCCGCGACCCAGGTCGAGACGGCGGCCGCGATCGTCGTGGCCGTCGACGGCGACGACCCCGACTACGTGTCCCGGGGCGGCCACAAGCTCGCCGGCGCGCTGGCCGCGTTCGTGCCGCGGGGGCTTCTGGTGGAGGGGCGGCGGGCGCTGGACGCCGGCGCCTCGACCGGCGGGTTCACCGATGTGCTGCTGCGCGCGGGGGCCGCGCACGTGGTCGCCGTGGACGTCGGATACGGACAACTCGCGTGGTCTCTTCAGAGCGATGAACGCGTCACCGTCAAGGACCGTACGAACGTACGCGAGTTGACGCTTGAAGCGATCGATGGGAAGCCTGTGGATCTTGTCGTGGGGGACTTGTCCTTCATCCCGCTGGGGCTGGTGCTGCCCGCCCTGGCACGGTGCACCGCGCCGGACGCGGACCTGGTGATGATGGTCAAGCCGCAGTTCGAGGTGGGGAAGGAACGGCTCGGCAGCGGGGGTGTCGTACGGAGTCCGCAGCTACGGGCGGAAGCGGTGCGGGGTGTGGCCGGGAAGGCGTGGGACCTGGGGCTCGGGGTGAAGGGTGTCACCGCCAGCCCGCTGCCCGGACCTTCGGGCAATGTCGAGTACTTTCTGTGGCTCAGGGCCGGGGCGCCCGCCCTCGACCCGGCCGACGTTGACCGTGCAGTTGCGGAGGGGCCGCGTTGACTCAGAACCGAGCTCGTACTGTTTTCCTGCTCGCCCACACCGGGCGGCCCGCGGCCATCCGCAGCGCCGAGCTGGTCGTCAAGGGGCTGCTGCGTGAGGGCATCGGGGTGCGCGTCCTGGAGTACGAGGCCGCCGACCTGCCGCTGCCGGAGGAGGTGGAGCTGGTCTCCGAGGCCACCCCGCAGTGCCTGGAGGGGTGCGAGCTGCTCATCGTCCTCGGCGGCGACGGCACGCTGCTGCGCGGCGCGGAGTTCGCGCGGGCGTCCGGGGTGCCGATGCTGGGCGTCAACCTCGGGAGCGTCGGCTTCCTCGCCGAGGCCGAGCGCGACGACCTCGACAAGGTCGTCGACCGGGTGGTGACGAAGGCGTACGAGGTCGAGGAGCGGATGACCGTCGATGTCGTCGTGCATCGCAACGGGGACATCGTGCACACCGACTGGGCGCTGAACGAGGCGGCCGTGCAGAAGGCCGGCGCGGAGAAGCTGCTCGAGGTCGTGCTGGAGATCGACGGGCGGCCGGTCACCGGGTTCGGGTGCGACGGCATCGTGCTGTCCACGCCGACGGGGTCGACCGCGTACGCGTTCTCGGCGGGCGGGCCCGTGGTGTGGCCCGAGGTCGAGGCGCTGCTGATGGTGCCGATCAGTGCGCACGCGCTGTTCGCGAAGCCGTTGGTGACCTCGCCCGACTCCGTGCTCGCGGTGGAGGTGCTGCCGCACATTCCGCCGGGCGTCCTGTGGTGCGACGGACGGCGGACCGTCGAGCTGCCCGCCGGTGCCCGGGTGGAGGTGCGGCGGGGGGCCGTGCCGGTCCGGCTCGCCCGGCTGCATCACGCGTCGTTCACGGATCGGCTGGTGGCGAAGTTCGCCCTGCCCGTCTCGGGGTGGCGAGGGGCCCGGCACTAGCGGTCCGAACGCTCCCGCGCCCCGGGTGCAACTCCACTCACCCGGGTGACACGGGGCCGTCGATACACATTCTTCACCTGCGGGTTCCCCTTCCGGGGCCGGGGGGCGTCGCACTTCCTCCCCCCGACCTCGTAAGGTCTTGTCCGTGTTGGAGGAGATGCGGATACGGTCGCTCGGAGTCATCGACGACGCTGTCGTCGAGCTGTCGCCAGGCTTCACCGCTGTCACGGGTGAGACGGGCGCGGGCAAGACCATGGTGGTCACCAGCCTCGGGCTGCTGCTGGGCGGGCGCGCTGATCCCGCGCTCGTGCGGATCGGCGCCGAGAGGGCGGTCGTGGAGGGGCGGATCGCCATGCCCCCGAACGCCCCGGTGGTGGTACGGGCCGAGGAGGCCGGGGCCGAGCTCGACGACGGGGCGTTGCTCATCAGCCGTACCGTTTCCGCCGAGGGGCGGTCGCGGGCGCATGTGGGCGGGCGGAGTGTGCCCATGGGCGTGCTCGCCGAGCTCGCCGACGAGCTGGTCGCCGTCCACGGGCAGACGGATCAGCAGGGGCTGCTGAAGCAGTCCCGGCAACGACAGGCGCTCGACCGGTACGCGGGCGACGCGGTGACCGTGCCGCTCGCCAAGTACACCGAGGCCTACCGACGGCTGCGGGCCGTCGCCGTCGAGCTGGAGGAGATCGTCACCCGCGCGCGTGAGCGGGCCCAGGAGGCCGACATGCTGCGCTTCGGGCTCGACGAGATCGCCGGCGTCGAACCGCGCGCCGGGGAGGACGTGGAGCTGGCGGAGGAGGCCGAACGGCTCGGGCACGCGGAAGCGCTGTCGTCCGCCGCCACGGCCGCCCACGCCGCCCTCGCCGGTAATCCGGAGGACCCCGAGGGCATCGAGGCGACCACGCTCGTCGCGGGCGCGCAGCGGGCCCTGGAGGCCGTCAGGTCGCACGATCCGGCGCTGGCCGCGCTCGCCGACCGGATCGGGGAGATCGGGATCCTGCTGGGCGATGTGGCGGGCGAGCTCGCGGGGTACGCCGACGACCTCGACGCCGATCCGCTGCGGCTGTCGGCCGTCGAGGAGCGGCGGGCCGCGCTCACCGCGCTCACCCGCAAGTACGGGCAGGACGTGGCCTCCGTGCTCGTCTGGGCCGAGCAGAGCGCCGCCCGGCTCACCGAGCTGGACGGCGACGACGAGCGCATCGACGAGCTGACCGCCGAACGGGACGCGCTGCGCGCCGAACTCGGTGGGCTGGCGCAGGCACTGACGGACGCGCGCGCGGACGCCGCCGAGCGGTTCGCCGCCGCGGTGACCGCCGAGCTGGCCTCTCTCGCCATGCCGCACGCGCGCGTGTCGTTCGACATCCGGCAGACCGAGGACCCGGAGGGCGTCGAGGTCGGCGGCCGTCCGGTCGCCTACGGGCCGGCCGGTGCGGACGAGGTCGAGCTGCTGCTCGCCCCGCACCCGGGCGCGCCGCCGCGGCCCATCGCCAAGGGCGCGTCCGGCGGTGAGCTCTCGCGCGTGATGCTGGCCGTCGAGGTCGTGTTCGCGGGGACGGACCCCGTGCCGACGTATCTCTTCGACGAGGTCGACGCGGGGGTCGGCGGCAAGGCGGCGGTCGAGATCGGGCGGCGCCTCGCCCGGCTCGCCAAGACCGCTCAGGTCGTGGTGGTCACCCACCTTCCGCAGGTCGCCGCCTTCGCCGACCGGCAGCTGCTGGTCGAGAAGACCAACGACGGGTCGGTGACCCGGTCCGGCGTGAAGGTCCTCGAGGGCGAGGACCGCATCCGGGAGCTGTCCCGGATGCTCGCAGGGCAGGAGGACTCCGAGACGGCCCGGGCGCACGCCGAGGAGCTGCTGGCCACGGCCCGCGCGGACGGCTAGCGCCGGTCGGTGCCGGCCCCGTCCGGTCCGGGTGCCGGGCGGCAGCCGGCCGTTCCCGAGGGTGAAGGCATGTCCACCCCGAGGGGGACGGGGCCCGGCGTTCGCGGTGGCGGCCGGGTCGCCCCGGGGAACGGCGGCGCCCTGTGCGCCCCGGTGCCGACAGGGCGCGCACGCCACGACGGGAGCGCGAATCCCACGCGCGGGCGGACGATTCGGGCCGCATGCGGTCCGTCGCCGCCCTGGGCGCCACTCCGGCCGTCGGGCTTGCCCGGGCTGCCGTCAGGGCCGCGAGAACCAAGGGGGGCGGGGACGTTCGGGCTGTACGCCGACCCCCGCTGTCGCCCTGGCCGCCACTCCGGCCGTAGGGCTTGTGGGCGGACAGACGGGCGGACGGGCTGGGTCGGCCGGGGTCTTGTCGGGGCTGCCGCCGGGAGCGCGGGAACCACGGGGGATGGTCGGGCTGTACTCCGGCCCCCCGGCCGCCCTGGACGCCACCTCGGCCGCCACGTTGACCGTCGTGCTCGCGGACGGACGGGCGGACGGGCCGGGTCGGCCGTCGGCTTGGCGGGGCCGTCGCCGGGGTCTGTGGGGGCAGGTGAGCGAGGTGGCGAGGTCAGCGCTTGGGTAATCGAACGGAACCCCGGTTTCTCTCACCCGTGTGGGTGATGAGGGGGACTCTGTGACCGGGTGTCAGGGCGCTCGGCGGCACGGAACACCCGTACGTGCTGGCATCCTTGGGCGTAGTACGTGGAGGAACGCCAGCGGTCCACCCCTCCGCCCGGTCCCTTTGTACGTTTCTTCGTGACCGTCCGACGCCGAACCAGGAGCCCCGGCCACGTGAGCAGCCACTCACCGCACGGCCAGTCGTCGCTGCGCACCGTGCAGGTGCTGGGCGGCGGCAACGCCGGCAGCAGCGCGCATGTGCGTTCCCTGGCAGCGGGGCTCGTCGCGCGGGGCGTGCGGGTGACGGTGTGCGCCCCCGGCGAGGCGGATGACACCTACGACTTCACGGGGGCCGGGGCCGAACACGTGCACGTGCCGCGCAGCAGCGATCCGGGATCCGTGGCGGCGCTCCGGGCGGCCTGCACGGACGCCGACCTCGTCCACGCGCACGGACTGCACGCCTCGTTCCGTGCCGTCCTCGCGCTCAGCGGGCGGCGCACCCCGCTCATCGTCACCTGGCACAACCGCGCGCACGCCGAGGGGGCCCGCGCCCATCTGCTGCGGCTGTTGGAACGACGGGTCGCGAGGACGGCGACCGTGGTCCTCGGCACCACCTCCGACCTCGTCGACCGGGCCCGCAGGACCGGCGCACGTGACGCACGGCTCGCCGCCGTGGCGCTGCCCCGGCCCCGCCGGACCGAGGGGCTCGAGGAGTCCGACCGGCCGTCCTCGAAGCTGCGGGCCGAACTCGGCGCCATAGGGCGCCCGTTGCTCACGGCCGTCGGGTCCCTGGACGCTCACCGCGGTCACGACCTGCTGCTGGACGCCGCGCGGGTGTGGCGCGGCCTCGACCCCGTGCCGCTGGTCGTGGTGGCGGGGGAGGGGCCGCAGCGGGCGGAGCTCCAGCGCCGCATCGAGGACGAGGAGCTGCCCGTCCGGCTGCTCGGGCGCCGCGACGACGTGAGCGAACTCCTCGCCGCCGCCGACCTCGCGCTGCTGCCCGGCGGCGGGGAGTCCCGGTCGGTCCTGGCCCAGGAGGCCCTGCACGCGCGCGTGCCGCTCGTCGCCGCCCTGACCGGCGGCATCCGCGAACTCGTCGGCGACGCGGCCGAACTGGTCCCGCCGCACGACCCGGAGGCCCTCGCCGCGGCCGCCGCACGCCTCCTCGACGACCCCGAACGGGCCGAACGCCTCCGGGACCTGGGCACCCGGCAGGCGGCCGGCTGGCCCACCGAGGACGAGACCGTCGCCCAGGTCCTCAGCGTCTACGACGAGCTGACGCAGCTCCGGCCGATGATCTGAGCCACTACGCCACGTGCCGCCGCGCCCGCAGCGCCAGGCTCAACGCCAGGACCGTCTGCGGGTCGTCGAGGTCGGTGCCGAGCAACTCGCCGATGCGGGCGAGACGGTTGTACAGCGTCTGCCGGTTCAGATGCAGCTCGCGGGCCGTCTCCGCCTTGCGTCCCGCGTGCGCGAGGTAGGTCTCCAGGGTGGGCAGCAGGGGCGGCTTGGAGCGGTGGTCGTGGTCGCGGACCGGGCCGATCGCGCGGTCCACGAAGGCCGCCAGGTCGGGGTGGTCGCGCAGCCGCCACAGCAGGAGGTCGATGTCCAGGCGCCGGGCGTCGTACCAGGGGCGGTCCGACAGGCCCTGCGCGGCGGTCGCCGTCTCCGCCGCGTGTCTGAGGCCCGCCGAGGCGGCCGCCCAGCCGCCCGCCACCCCGACCACCACCACCGGCGGCTGGGCACCCGGTCGCTGCATCCCGGCCCGTTCCACCCCGGCCCGCAGCGCCGCCGCGACCCGGTCCGCCACCGCCGAGCGCTCCGACTCCGACCGCAGGCCCAGCAGCAACGGCACCCGGCCCTCCACCGGCCGCACACCGAGCAGCACGGGCACACCCACCGACGCCAGCTCCTCGGCGACCGCCCGCGCCAGCACCGCCCAGCCCCCGCCGGGGGAGAGGCCGTCGCCCAGCCGCATGACGACCGGGAGCAGCGGACTGGCGCCCGGCTTGAAGCCGAGGACGCGCGCCTGCGCCGGAGCGTCCTCCGCGGCGATCCGGCCCTCGGCGAGGTCGGTGAGGAAGTCGCCCCGGCCGCGTGCCGCCAGCTCCTCCTCCTGGCGGGCCTGCATCAGCACCACGGCCAGGATCCCGGCCGCGCGTTCGGCGGCGATCCGGTGCACCGGTGCGAGAGGGGCGCGCACGGGCAGCAGCACGAGCCGGGCGCGTACCGAGCCCGCCCCCGGCCCGCCCCCGGGCACGTCCACCAGCACCGAGCCGACGGGTGGCGGAGCGTCCTTGTGCGGCCCGCGCAGGCCCTCCCACACCTGCAGCGGGTCCGCGCCCTCGGGGCCGGCTCCGGCGGCGTACAGAAGCTGGCCCTCGGTCGTCTCCAGGAAGACGGGGTTGCCGCTGAAGTCCGCCAGGATGCCCAGGACCTGCGGTATCCCGCCCCCGCCGAGCAGCGCTTCGGTACAGCGCCGGTGCACTTCCTCGGCCTGCTGGAGCAGGGCGTAGTGCCCGTTGACGATCTCGGTGTGGATCTCCTCCGTGACGGTCACGAACGGCACCTCGCGGTGCAGCTGGACCAGGGGGAGCCCGGTCGTGCGCGCCGTCTCGACCAGGGCCGCGGGCAGCCGGGTGAAGCGCGGGCCCAGCTCGATCACCAGGGCCGCGATGCCCCGCTCGGCCAGCGTGCGGACGAACGCCCGCTGCTCGGCCGGACGGGTGCCGAGGCCGTAGCCCGTGGTCAGCAGCAGCTCGCCGCCCTTGAGCAGCGAGGCGATGTTCGGGACCTCGCCCGCGTGCACCCAGCGCACCGTGCGGCCCAGCCGGTCGGCGCCCGCGAGGATCTCGGGGAGCCCGCTGCGCAGGCCGGGCAGCTCCAGCGCGCGCCGCACGGTGATGCCGGCGCTCTGGCTGTCGAATCGGTGGTCCGTGCCGCTGTCCATGCAGCGGACGCTACCTGCGCGGACGTCCCGGTGACAGCTCCGTCCGGCATGGGGCGGCTGTCGTCGGGTAGCGGCGGACCATGGATCTCAGTGTGGTGGCCGTGGCCCGTGAGGACGACAGCCCGGTCGACGAGCCGCTGCGGGTCGCGGCGCTCGCCGACCGGCTCGGCTACCGGGAGGTGTGGGCGGGCGAAGGGCCGACCTGGGACGCCTTCGTGCTCGCCGCGGCGCTCGGCCGGGTCACCGAGCGGGTCGCGCTGACGGCCGGGCCGGTCCCGGTGTCGGTGCGCGACCCGTACACCCTCGCCCGGGGTGCCGCGTCGGTCTCCGCCGTCACCGGTGGACGGGCGGTCGGGGTGGCGCTGGGCACCTCGAGCAAACGCGTCGTGGAGGGCGTGCACGGGCGGCCCCTGGTGCGCCCCGCCGCCGTCCTGACCGAGACCGCGGCGGCCGTACGCACCCTGCTGCACGGCGCGCCCGGTGAGCCGGTCGTGCCCGGCAGCGCCTTCCGGCGTCGGCTCCCGCCGCCCGGCGGCCCGCTCACCGTGGCCGCCTTCGGGGACCGCGCGATCGCCGCGGCCGCCGCGCACGCCGACCGGATGCTGCTCGACGTCGTCTCCCCGGAGCAGGTCCGTGAGCTGCGCGCCGAGCTGGACGCGGCGGCCGGGCGGGTGGGACGTGCGCGGCCCACGCTCGCCGCCTGGCTGCCCGCGGCCGTCGACCCGGCGCCGGAGTCGCTCGCCGAGGTGCTGGGCAGCGTCGCCGGATATCTGACGGTGCCGGGGTACCGCGAGGTGTTCGCCGAGGCCGGTCTCGCGGACGCCGTCGAACTCGCCGCGGGCGGCGCCGACCGCGCCACCCTCGTCCGCGCCCTGCCGGCGGCAGCCGCGGCCACCGTCGGCCTGGTCGGCGGCCTCGACACCGTGCGCGCCCGGATCGACGCCTACGCGGAGGCGGGACTCGACGAGATCGCGCTCGTCCCGGCGACGGCGGGCGACCCGGCCGGGGAGCGGACGCTGACGGCGCTGGCGGGCCTCGCGCAGGGCTGACGGCCGGACCAGCCCGTACCGACCGGCAGCGGGCTCCGGCAGCCGGACCGACTGCTTGGGCGCCGACGGCTCTCAGGCCGGCTTGATGTTGTGGTTGAAGCGGAAGACGTTGTCCGGGTCGTACCGCCGCTTCACGTCCCCGAGCCGCCGGGCGTTCGCCTCGCCCACGCCCGCCACGACCCGGTCGGCGCCCTCGTCACCGATGAAGTTGAGGTAGACCGCGCCCGTGCTCCACGGCTGTACGGCGGCCCGGACGTCCCGGACCCACTGGACGCACCGCTCGTCGTCCGCCGGGTCCTCCCACAGGCCGAAGGGGTGCACACCCCAGGGCGCGTCGCGGTAGGGCACGGGGTACTCGTGCGGGCCGGCGGCGATCGCGCCGCCCTGCGGGAACAGCGCGTGCATGGTGCCGGTCGGCACGGGCATGGCCCGGCCGCGGGCGCAGTAGACGTCCACGAAGTCGTCCGGGGCGCCCGTCAGGTACTCCGCCGACCAGTAGTTCCGCATCCCGGGCGGATTGTCGATCATGCACTGGACGTCGGCGTACGGCATCGCCCCGACGACCTCGCTCTCGTGCGGCATCGCCAGCAGCGGTTCGGCGAGCTTGCGCATGTCCGCCTCGGTACCGGCGTACGTGAGCAGCACCCCGCACAACAGCGACCCGACCAGGTGTGGCGGGACGAACTCCTCGGGCGGGCCGGAGAGGTAGATGACGGCGCCGCCCGCCTCGTCCGGGCCGGCCGTGATCACGTCCCGGTAGGTGCGGGTGACCTCGGCGCCGAACTCGGGCAGGTACAGCAGCAGCGCGATGGAGAACTCGGGCAGCTCGTGCAGCTTCAGGGTGAGCGCGGTGGCGACACCGAAGTTGCCGCCGCCGCCGTGCAGTGCCCAGAACAGGTCGGGGTTCTCGTCGGCGTTCGCGTGGACCTGCCGGCCGTCGGCGGTGACCAGTTCGGCGCCGAGCAGGTTGTCGACGGCCAGCCCGCAGCAGCGGTCCAGCCAGCCGGCGCCGCCGCCGAGGACGAAGCCGCCGACGCCGGTGGTGGAGGCCCGTCCGCCGGTCGTGGCCAGACCGTGCGGCTGGCAGGCGCGGTCCAGGTCGCTCATCGTGGCGCCGCCCGCCACCCGTACCGCCTCGGCCGCGGGATCGACGGTGACCGCGCGCAGGTGGCGCAGGTCCACCACCACGGCCCCGTCGCCCAGCGCCATGCCGGCGACGCTGTGTCCGCCGCCGCGCACCGCGATGGGCAGGTCCAGATCCCGGGCGAAGCGCACCGACCGCACGACATCGGCCTCGTCCACGCACTGGGCGATCACCGCGGGACGGCGGTCGATCATCGCGTTGAAGACCGCCCGGGCCTCGTCGTAACCCGGATCCTCCGGGGCGAACACGTCGCCGACCAGTTCCTCGCGCAGCGCGGACAGTGCCGCGCCCGCCGTCGATGGGGAGGCCATGAGGCGCCCCCTTCCGGAAAGGGGCTGTTGGCTCCCAGCCTAGGCGGGCGCGTGGTGCCGGTCCTGTTCAGCCGCCGTACGCCCCGGACGCCGTCAGGCGCAGGGCCGTGTCGATCAGCGGGACGTGGCTGAAGGCCTGCGGGAAGTTGCCGACCTGGCGCTGGAGGCGCGGGTCCCACTCCTCGGCGAGCAGACCGAGGTCGTTGCGCAGCGAGAGCAGCTTCTCGAACAGCTTGCGGGCCTCGTCCACCCGGCCGATCATCGCGAGGTCGTCCGCCATCCAGAACGAGCACGCCAGGAAGGCGCCCTCGTCACCGGGCAGGCCGTCGACGCCCTCGTCGCCGCCCGAGGTGGGGTAGCGCAGGATGAAGCCGTCCGGGGTGGACAGCTCGCGCTGGATCGCCTCGATGGTGCCGATCACCCGCTTGTCGTCCGGGGGCAGGAAGCCCATCTGCGGGATGAGCAGCAAGGACGCGTCCAGCTCCTTGGAGCCGTAGGACTGCGTGAAGGTGTTGCGTTCCTTGTCGTAGCCCTTCTCGCACACGTCCCGGTGGATGTCGTCGCGCAGCTCGCGCCACTTCTCCAGCGGGCCGTCCGCGTCGCCGGACTCGATCAGCTTGATCGTGCGGTCGACGGCGACCCAGGCCATGACCTTGGAGTGCACGAAGTGGCGGCGCGGACCGCGCACCTCCCAGATGCCCTCGTCCGGCTCGTCCCAGTGCTGCTCCAGGTAGCGGATCAGCTTGAGCTGGAGCAGGGAGGCGTAGTCGTTGCGGGCCAGGCCGGTCATGTGGCCGAGGTGCAGGGCCTCGGTGACCTCGCCGTAGACGTCCAGCTGGAGCTGGTGCGCGGCGCCGTTGCCGACCCGGACCGGGCCGGAGTTCTCGTAGCCGGGCAGCCAGTCCAGCTCGGCCTCGCCCAGCTCGCGCTCGCCCGCGATGCCGTACATGATCTGGAGGTTCTCGGGGTCGCCGGCGACGGCCCGCAGCAGCCACTCGCGCCAGGCGCGGGCCTCCTCGCGGTAGCCGGTGCGCAGCAGCGAGGACAGCGTGATGGCCGCGTCGCGCAGCCAGGTGTAGCGGTAGTCCCAGTTGCGGACGCCGCCGATGTCCTCGGGCAGGGAGGTGGTGGGCGCGGCGACGATGCCGCCGGTCGGGCCGTAGGTCAGTGCCTTGAGCGTGATCAGCGAGCGGATCACGGCCTCGCGGTAGGGGCCGTGGTACGTACAGTGCTCGACCCACTCGCGCCAGAAGTCCTCGGTCGCCTGGAGCGACTGCTCGGGCTCGGGCAGCGCGGGCGGCTCCTTGTGCGAGGGCTCCCACGAGATCGTGAACGCGATCCGGTCACCGGGCGCGACCGTGAAGTCCGCGTACGTGGTCAGCGACTTTCCGTAGGTCTCGCACTCGGTGTCGAACCACACGGAGTCCGGGCCCGCGACGGCCACCGTGCGGCCCTCGTGCTTGTGCACCCACGGCACGACCCGGCCGTAGGAGAACCGCATCCGCAGCGCGGAGCGCATCGGGACGCGGCCCGAGACGCCCTCGACGATCCGGATCAGCTGGGGCGCGCCGTCGCGAGGGGGCATGAAATCGGTCACCCGGACCGTGCCGCGCGGGGTGTCCCACTCGGACTCCAGGATGAGCGAGTCGCCCCGGTAGGTGCGCCGGGCCGCGCGCGGCGGGGCCGCGTCGGAGGCGTGCGCGGGGCCGAGGCGCCAGAACCCGTGTTCCTCGGTGCCGAGCAGACCTGCGAAGATCGCGTGCGAGTCGAAGCGGGGCAGGCACAGCCAGTCGACTGTGCCGTCCCGGCAGACCAGCGCGGCGGTCTGCATGTCTCCGATGAGTGCGTAATCTTCGATGCGCCCGGCCACGTGCAACTCCAGTCGAACGGCCACGTCACCCCCAGATGGAACGGGGGCTGTCGCTAGTGCGGTCAAGGGGTCGTTTGTAATGCGTCGTTGAGCGCTGAAGCAAAGCAGCCGCTCAGCCATATAGGCAAAACGCCGATTCCTGCTCAACGAACTGACGAGCTCTCGTTGTTCCGGTGGGGATACGGACTGGGGTGTGCCGTCTTGCCGACCGGGCTCGGCAGCGAGTGTCCGAGCAGGATACGACGCACGTAGATGATCTGCGTGCCGCTCCGGACAACGCGGGTGGGCCGAACGGGTGAGCAGCGGGTGAGAAACCGGTGCGCGGGGGCGGCCCGTGTCGACCTGTGCGCGGAGCGTGGCCGGAAGCCATCTCCCTGAGGCGCTGATACCCTGGTAGCCCGTGGACCGGTGGTCTCGAAGCCCCCGAACCGCACCTCCGAATCGCGACCACGGGAGCCCCCTCTTGGCCATGACGCCCAAATCCACGACGACCAAGCACATCTTCGTCACCGGGGGTGTCGCCTCCTCGCTCGGCAAGGGTCTGACGGCCTCCAGCCTCGGCATGCTGCTGAAGGCGCGGGGTCTGCGCGTCGTGATGCAGAAGCTCGACCCGTACCTGAACGTCGACCCGGGCACGATGAACCCCTTCCAGCACGGTGAGGTGTTCGTCACCAACGACGGCGCCGAGACCGACCTGGACATCGGACACTACGAGCGCTTCCTCGATCGTGACTTGGACGGCTCCGCCAATGTCACTACAGGCCAGATCTACTCGACGGTGATCGCCAAGGAGCGGCGTGGCGAGTACCTGGGCGACACCGTGCAGGTCATCCCGCACATCACCAACGAGATCAAGCACCGCATCCGCCGGATGGCGACGGACGAGGTCGACGTCGTGATCACCGAGGTCGGCGGCACGGTCGGCGACATCGAGTCGCTGCCGTTCCTGGAGACGGTCCGCCAGGTCCGTCACGAGGTGGGCCGGGACAACGTCTTCGTGGTGCACATCTCGCTCCTGCCGTACATCGGTCCCTCGGGTGAGCTGAAGACCAAGCCGACCCAGCACTCGGTCGCGGCGCTCCGCAACATCGGTATCCAGCCGGACGCGATCGTGCTCCGCTGCGACCGCGAGGTGCCGACCGCCATCAAGCGCAAGATCTCGCTGATGTGCGACGTCGACGAGGACGCGGTGGTGGCCTGTCCCGACGCGCGCTCGATCTACGACATCCCGAAGACCGTGCACGGCGAGGGTCTGGACGCCTACGTCGTCCGCAAGCTGGACCTGCCGTTCCGCGATGTGGACTGGACGACCTGGGACGACCTGCTCGACCGCGTCCACAACCCCGACCACGAGATCACCCTCGCCCTGGTCGGCAAGTACATCGACCTGCCCGACGCCTATCTCTCGGTCACCGAGGCGCTGCGCGCCGGCGGCTTCGCCAACAAGGCCCGAGTCAAGATCAAGTGGGTCACGTCGGACGACTGCAAGACCCCGGCGGGCGCCAAGGCGCAGCTCGAGGACGTCGACGGCATCTGCATTCCGGGCGGCTTCGGCGACCGCGGTGTGCTCGGCAAGGTCGGCGCGATCCGCTACGCCCGGGAGAACCGGATCCCGCTGCTCGGCCTGTGCCTCGGCCTGCAGTGCATCGTGATCGAGGCCGCGCGCAACCTGGCCGACATCGGTGACGCCAACTCCACCGAGTTCGACCCGGCCACCGGCCACCCGGTCATCTCCACCATGGCCGAGCAGCTCGACATCGTGGCCGGCGAGGGCGACATGGGCGGAACGATGCGCCTGGGCATGTACCCGGCCAAGCTGGCCGAGGGCTCCATCGTGCGTGAGGTGTACGACGGCAAGGAGTATGTCGAGGAGCGCCACCGGCACCGCTACGAGGTGAACAACGCCTACCGCGCGGAGCTCGAGAAGAAGGCGGGCATCCTGTTCTCCGGCACCTCGCCGGACGGCAAGCTGGTCGAGTACGTCGAGTACCCGCGTGACGTCCACCCGTACCTGGTCGCCACGCAGGCCCACCCCGAGCTGCGCTCGCGGCCCACGCGTCCGCACCCGCTGTTCGCCGGCCTGGTGAAGGCCGCGGTCCAGCGGACCGTCGAGGCGGAGAAGGCTTCGAAGTAACACACCAGTTGTACGGTGGCCGGGGTGCAAACCTTCAAGGGTGGGCACCCCGGTTTTCGTTTGCGCACGTGGCACGTGGAAGGACGCACTGCATGACGATCAAGGACACCCCCGAGGCGTGGGAGATCCGGTCGAGCGAGACCCCCTTCGTCGGCAACAAGACCTCCGTCCGCACGGACGAGGTGGTCATGCCCGACGGTTCGGTGGTCCGCCGGGACTTCCAGGTCCACCCGGGTTCCGTGGCCGTCCTCGCCCTCGACGGAGAGGGCCGTGTCCTGCTCATCAAGCAGTACCGGCACCCCGTCGGGCAGAAGCTGTGGGAGATCCCGGCCGGTCTGCTCGACGTGCCCGGTGAGAACCCGCTGCACGCCGCCCAGCGCGAGCTGTACGAGGAGGCGCACGTCAAGGCCGAGGACTGGCGGGTGCTGACCGACGTCTACCCCACCGCGGGCGGCTGTGACGAGTCGGTGCGCATCTTCCTGGCCCGCGACCTGTCCGAGGCCGACGGGGAGCGCTTCGCGGTGGAGGACGAGGAGGCCGACATGGAGCACGCGCGGGTGCCGGTCGACGAGCTGGTCCGCGGGGTGCTCGCGGGCGACGTGCACAGCAACTGCCTCGTCGTGGGCGTCCTCTCCCTGGTCGCCGCGCGTACCGGCGACGGGCTCGACGCGCTGCGCCCGGCCGAGGCGCCCTGGCCGGCGCGCCCGTTCGAGGCGTGACGCCCTCCGCCGCCGCCCCCGCCCGCCAGGCGCAGAGGCGTCCCTCCGGTCCCTTCTGAGGCCGTCCCGCCCCCGTCCGGTGTGACGATCGGCTGATCCGATCGAGGGACCTCTCGGCGATGCCCGCCGTACTCCACCCGGAACGTCGCAGAGCGTGAACTAGGCTCTGGAAACGCCCGATCCGGAGTCCCGGCGGGCTTGCGCGTGCGGTGGGACGGGAGTGTGGCCCGTGACGGATCAGGCAGTGGACACAGGCGGCGTGCAGCTGTCGGGACACGCTGCGACAGAGGGCCATTTCCTGGGCAGAGTCCGGGAGTTGAAAGAACTGCGCGCCGACATCGAGCGCACGGGGCTGGACACCATCTCCGGGAAGAAGGCACCACGCGCGCGCGTGCTCCTCATCGCCGGACGGCCCGGCTCCGGGCGTACGGCGCTCGCCGAGGAACTCGTCCGGCAGGTTGCCGACCACTACCGGGACGGCGTCCTGCGCGCCCGCCTCGCCGAGCCCGACGGCACGCCCGTGCCGGTCGAGCGGGCCGCCCGTGAACTGCTCACCGCGCTGGACGTGCCGGCCCCACCGGGCGCCGACGAGGACGATCTCGCCGCCCTCCTGCGCCAGACCCTCGCGAAGCGCCGCGTCCTCCTCCTGCTCGACGACGCGGCCGGCGCCGAACAGGTCGACGCGCTGCTTCCGGACACCCCGCAGTGCCTCCTCGTCGCCGTCTCCGCCGGGCCGCTCACCGGCATCGCGGACGTCCGCCCCTGCACCCTGGGCGGCCTGGACACCAAGTCCGCCCTCGAACTGCTGAGCCGGCACACCGGCTCGGTCCGCATCACCGTCGATCCGCGCTCCGCCGAGGGCCTCGTGGAGGCCTGCCAGGGCCAGCCGGCCGCGCTGAACCTGGCGGGCGGCTGGCTCGCCGCCCGCCCCAAGGCGGCCGTCGCCGACCTCGCCAAGCAGCTCCACGCGGAGGGCGACGAGGGCTCCCCGCTCAGCCGGGTCTTCCGGCTCGTGCACGCCGCGCTGCCCGCCCCCGCCGCCCGGATACTGCGACTGCTCAGTCTGGCCCCGGCCGGTCTGGCGGACCCGCACACCGCCTCCGCGCTCGCCGGCTGCTCGGTGGGCGCCGCGCGCACCACCCTGGACGACCTCGCCGCCCTGGGGCTGCTGCGGCCCCTGGACTCCCCGCTGCCCCAGTACGAGGTGCCCGCCTGCCTGTACCCCCTGCTGCGCGCCGCCGCCGAGAGCCATGAACGCCCGGCCGAGCTCCAGCTGGCCCGCGCCCGCATGCTGGAGCGGACGGTGCGACTGCTCCAGTCCTGCCGGGCCATCACCGAGACCGACAACCCCCAGGCCCGCGAGAAGCTCCAGGGCATGCCCAGCGCCCTGCGCTTCCCGACCCAGCGCGCGGCCGCCGACTGGCTGCGGGTCCGCCGGCCCGCCCTGCTCGCCTCGGCCCGCCTGGCGGTCGCCGACGGCGAGCTGGACACCCTGGCCCGCCGTCTGATGTCCCAGCTGGTCAGGGCGATGGTCGCGCACTTCGGCACCCAGGCGGCGGCGCCCGACCTGTACGGCGTCCACCAGCTCGTCCTGGACGTGGCCGAGCGGCGGAACCTGCCCCGCGAGAAGGCCGCCGCCCTGCTGAACCTCGCCGACGTCGACGCCAGGACCGGCCGCACGGCGGAGGCCCTGGTGCGTTACCGGGCGGCTCTGGACGCCGGACGTGAGGCGAACGACCCGTATGCGATCGGGCGCGCGATGGAATCCGTAGGCGGCGCGCATCTCGAGCTCGGGGACTACGACCGGGCCGCCGACTGGTTCGGACGGGCCCTCGCCCAGCGGCTGGCCCGCGACGAGCGCGCGGACGCCGCCCGGCTCTACGGCCGTATCGCCACCGCGCACACCTACGCGGGCCGCTACGGCGAGGCGCAGCGGGCCTGGCGGGCCGCGGCCGCCGGGCACCGCAAGAACGGCGACGTCGGCGCGTACGCGCGGGCGTTGAGCGAGCTGGCCCGGGTCCAGGAGTACGCGGGGCGCCCCGAGGAGTCGCTGCGCACCTGCCAGGAGGCGGTGGAGTGGGCGGGACGCGCCGAGGACACGCGTCTCCAGGCCGCGGTGCAGCTGAGGCTGGCCGACACCCTGGAGCGCCTCGGCGACCCGGTGGCGGCCGGCCTGCACCGGGGCGCGGCCGAGCGCATCCTGGGAGAGGAGCTCCCGCACCGCGATCCGGAGCCGGACCCGGAGCCTCGGTCGTCGGCGTCGGCGTCGGCGTCGGAACCGGTAGCGGAGCCGGAGCCGGAATCGCAGTCGCGGCCCGGGTCGGGGCCGGAGCCAGGGCCAGGGTCGGGGCCGGTGGAAGGGCCAGAACGGCCTGATCTACCGGAACACCGCGCTAACACCTGCGAAATCCGTAGTACATCCGCTGAAGATTGATGCAATGAAAGGCTAGACAGCGGGAACGCCTTCATTAGACTGGCTCTGCCGCATGTTCCTGCGGTGCATCCCGGTGTGCCCCGTATCTCCGGGTATGTCTTTGCTGTGCCCCCACACCTACTGAGCCAAGGACCGTGATCCACGTGAAGGTCGGCATCCCCCGCGAGGTCAAGAACAACGAGTTCCGGGTGGCCATCACCCCCGCCGGTGTGCACGAACTGGTGCGCCACGGCCACCAGGTCGTCGTCGAACGCAACGCCGGTGTCGGCTCGTCCATCACGGACGAGGAGTACGTGGCCGCCGGCGCACGCATCCTCGAGACCGCCGACGAGGTGTGGGCCACCGCCGACCTGCTGCTGAAGGTCAAGGAACCCATCGCCGAGGAGTACCACCGCCTCCGCAAGGACCAGACGCTCTTCACCTACCTGCACCTGGCCGCGTCCAAGGAGTGCACGGACGCCCTCGTCGGGTCCGGCACCACGGCGATCGCCTACGAGACCGTCGAGCTGCCGAACCGCGCGCTGCCGCTGCTCGCCCCGATGTCCGAGGTCGCGGGCCGGCTGGCGCCCCAGGTCGGCGCCTACCACCTGATGCGCGCCAACGGCGGCCGCGGTGTGCTGCCCGGCGGTGTGCCGGGCGTGCTGGCCGCCAAGGCGGTCGTCATCGGCGGCGGTGTCTCCGGCTGGAACGCGGCGCAGATCGCCATCGGCATGGGCTTCCACGTGACGCTTCTCGACCGCGACATCAACAAGCTCAAGGAGGCCGACAAGATCTTCGGTACGAAGATCCAGACGGTCGTCTCCAACACCTTCGAGCTGGAGAAGGCCTGCCTCGAGGCCGACCTCGTCATCGGCGCCGTCCTCATCCCGGGCGCCAAGGCCCCCAAGCTGGTCACCAACGAGCTCGTGTCCCGGATGAAGCCCGGAAGTGTCCTTGTCGACATCGCGATCGACCAGGGCGGCTGCTTCGAGGACTCCCGTCCGACCACCCACGCCGAGCCGACCTTCCCGGTGCACAAGTCGGTCTTCTACTGCGTCGCCAACATGCCCGGCGCGGTCCCCAACACCTCCACCTACGCGCTCACCAACGCCACGCTGCCGTACATCGTCGAACTCGCCGACAAGGGCTGGGTGGAGGCGCTGCGCCGCGATGCCGCGCTGGCCAGGGGCCTCAACACCCATGACGGCAAGGTCGTTTACCGCGAGGTCGCGGAGGCGCACGGCCTGGAGCACACGGAGCTCGACCAGCTGCTCGGCTGAGCCGTCGTGCCGAGCCGATCGGCCAAGTAACCCCGCGGAAAAAGGCGATACGTCAACACAGGTCGTCAACCCAGCACACCCGGCCGGACCTTGCCCGACAAGGTCCGGCCGGATGTGTGTATGGTCACTTTGCGGCTCTCGGCCAACTCGCCTCGAACGTAACGCTTCGACCGATTCGTACACCGGCGAAACCTGCCGTGCGACGGCCGTACGCCCTTGACAGCGGGATGTTTCATTGCCGACACATCGGGCCGGGTACGGCGGATTGTGTTGCTGCGAACACCCGACACGCCATAGAGTCGCCGACTGTCGGCATGGTGCCACGCTGACCTTGTCTAGAAGTTTCCTGGTCACCAAGGAGGTAAGACGACTTGTGAATGAGTCGACATTTGCTCCCGGGGGTGGTCAACCAGGAATGCCGACGCGGGCCCAGGTCTCCGCGGGGCTCGAGGCTGTCGGCTCCGTCGCTGTCCGAACCTTCGCAGCCCACCAGAGCCAGCGCAGCACCCATGTGGCTCTGTCAGCACACCAGAGCATGGATGGCCATCACGTGAACGCCATGGCCGGCGACGGAAGTGGCGCGCCCCGCAACCACTTCGCCGACTACGACGAACTGCCCGAAGGGCATTTCTACGATCCCGATGCCGAGTACGAGCCGGACCCGGAGTACGCGGCCACGCTCGCGCCCGACGCGGCCCGACAGCGCCGTGAGCGCGTCGGTCCGACCGGACGCCCGCTGCCGTACTTCCCGATCCCGGGCCCGCTGACCCAGCACGGCCCCGCGACGATCATCGCGATGTGCAACCAGAAGGGCGGCGTGGGCAAGACGACGTCGACCATCAACCTGGGTGCCGCACTCGCGGAGTACGGTCGGCGCGTGCTGCTCGTGGACTTCGACCCGCAGGGCGCGCTGTCGGTCGGTCTCGGCGTCAATCCGATGGAGCTCGACCTCACCGTCTACAACCTGCTCATGGAGCGGGGCATGGCGGCGGACGAGGTGCTCCTGAAGACAGCGGTCCCGAACATGGACCTGCTGCCCAGCAACATCGACCTGTCGGCCGCCGAGGTCCAGTTGGTCTCCGAGGTCGCGCGCGAGTCCACGCTCCAGCGTGCGCTCAAGCCGCTGATGGACGACTACGACTACATCGTCATCGACTGTCAGCCCTCGCTCGGTCTGCTCACCGTCAATGCCCTGACGGCCGCTCACAAGGTGATCGTGCCGCTGGAGTGCGAGTTCTTCGCCCTCCGGGGTGTGGCGCTGCTGACCGAGACCATCGAGAAGGTCCAGGAACGGCTCAACCCGGAACTGGAACTCGACGGCATCCTCGCCACGATGTACGACTCGCGCACCGTGCACAGCCGTGAGGTGCTCGCGCGGGTCGTCGAGGCCTTCGACGACCACGTCTACCACACGGTCATCGGGCGCACGGTCCGCTTCCCGGAGACCACGGTCGCCGGTGAGCCGATCACCACGTACGCCTCCAACTCCGTCGGCGCCGCCGCCTACCGCCAGCTCGCCAGGGAGGTGCTCGCCCGGTGTCACGCCGAGTGAGTCTGCCGGGGGCCGACGAACTCTTCCGTACGACAGGGGGAATGGCGCTTCAGCCGTCCGCGCCCCGGCGCCCCGCCAACGGCGAGGCCCGGGTACCGGCGCCGGCCGGCGAGAGCGACGGGGTGGCGGCCGGCGGCGCGGAGGACGCGCCGCAGTCCGTGCCCGCGCAGGGCGGTGACGGCGAGGGCGCCGAGCACGCGGCGGCCGACGCGGGCCAGGGCGACTCCGGGGAGTCCCGTACCCGGGGCGCCCCCGGGGAGCGCCCCGAGCGGCGCCAGGGCCCGCAGGAAGGTTCTGCCTCCGCCGCCGACGGCCAGTCGCGCAAACGCGGACGGCAGGCGTCCCGCAGGCCCAGCGGCCGCGAGCGGCACGACGAGAAGATCACCGTCTATGTCTCCGCCGAGGAGCTCATGGATCTGGAGCACGCCCGGCTGGTGCTCCGCGGTGAGCACGGGCTGGCCGTGGACCGGGGGCGCATCGTCCGCGAGGCGGTCGCCGTGGTCCTCGCCGACCTGGAGAGCCGCGGGGACGCCAGCATCCTCGTCCGACGACTTCGCGGGCGGTAGCGGTAGCCTGCGGGGGCCATGACCTCGAACGACGTTCCCGTCCCCGGCTCCGGCGCAGCAGCCGGCCGTCGGCGTGCGCTGGGGCGGGGGCCCGGGACGACGCCGGTCCCTGTCGGGCCGGAGCCCGGGTCGGCCGGACCGGATCCCTTCGTACCGGATCCCGAACCGGATCCCGTCGTACCGGACCCGGTCGAGCCAGAGCCGGTCGAGCCGGATCCCGTCGTACCGGACCCGGTCGAACGGGAACCTGCCGTACCGGAATCCGCTGACGCGGAATCTGAGGACCCGGAACCTGTGGGCCCGGAGCCGGTGGGCCCGGAACCCGTCGTGGCCGAGGCCGTGTCGGAGTCCGGTGTACCGGCGTCCGGGGTACCGGAGTCCGTGGGGGCCGAACCCGTTCCCGCGTCACAGGGAGTGCCCGACGGCGTTTTCAAGGTCCGCCTCGCCAACTTCGAGGGGCCCTTCGATCTGCTGCTCCAGCTGATCTCCAAGCACAAGCTGGACGTCACCGAGGTCGCGCTGTCGAAGGTGACCGACGAGTTCATGGCGCACATCCGGGCGATGGGTCCGGACTGGGACCTGGACCAGACGACCGAGTTCCTGGTCGTGGCCGCCACGCTGCTCGATCTCAAGGCGGCCCGGCTGCTGCCCGCCGCGGAGGTGGAGGACGAGGCCGACCTGGCCCTGCTGGAGGCCCGGGACCTGCTGTTCGCCCGGCTGCTCCAGTACCGGGCCTACAAGCGGGTCGCCGACATCTTCACGCACCGGCTGGAGAGCGAGGCCCGGCGCTACCCCCGTACCGTCGGTCTCGAACCGCATCACGCGGAGCTGCTGCCCGAGGTCGTCATCAGCATCGGCCCGGAGGGTTTCGCGAGGCTCGCGGTCAAGGCGATGCAGCCGCGGGCGAAACCGCAGGTGTACGTCGACCACATCCACGCGCCGCTGGTGAGCGTGCAGGAGCAGGCCGGGATCGTCGTCGCACGGCTCAGGGAACTCGGCGAGGCCAGCTTCCGCACGCTGGTGGCGGACACCGAGGACACCCTCACCGTCGTGGCCCGCTTCCTCGCGCTGCTCGAGCTGTACCGGGAGAAGGCGGTCACGCTCGACCAGGAGACCGCCCTCGGTGAGCTGCTGGTGCGCTGGACCGGCGGGGACGGGGACGCGCAGCCGAGGGTCACGGACGAGTTCGACCGGCCGCCCGAGGAGTCCGAGAAGGAGACGAAGACGTGACCGAGGAGACCGTCGCCGCCCTCGACCTCAAGCCGGCCCTGGAGGCCGTCCTGATGGTCGTCGACGAGCCCGCGACCGAGGAACACCTCGCGAAGATCCTCCAGCGGCCCCGGCGCAGGATCGCGGACGCGCTGCGGGAGCTGGCCGACGAGTACACCGTGCAGGGGCGTGGCTTCGAGCTCAGGCTCATCGCCGGCGGCTGGCGGTTCTACAGCCGGCCCGAGTACGCGGCGGCCGTCGAGGGCTTCGTCCTGGACGGACAGCAGGCCCGGCTCACACAGGCCGCGCTGGAGACCCTGGCGGTCGTCGCGTACCGCCAGCCGGTCAGCCGCAGCAGGGTCTCCGCGGTGCGCGGAGTGAACTGCGACGGCGTGATGCGCACCCTGCTCCAGCGCGGTCTGGTCGAGGAGGCGGGCGCGGAACCCGAAACAGGTGCGATCCTGTACGTGACGACGAACTACTTTCTGGAGCGGATGGGCCTGCGCGGTCTGGACGAGCTCCCGGAGCTCGCGCCCTTTCTCCCCGAGGCGGAGGCGATCGAGGCCGAGATGCTGGAAGGGGTCCCGTCGTTCGATCCGGACGCACCGGACGCAGATGCAGACGACACGACGACGACGGAACTTTGATGCGAAGCAGTGGCAGCGGCAGTGGCAGGAACAACGGGCGCGGCAAGCCCCGGGGGACCGGCGGGGGCGGTTCCCAGCCGAGGGGCGGCTCGGGAGGCCGTGACGACAGGTCGAGGGGCGGTTCCGGAGGCCGTGACGAGCGGTCGAGGGGCGGTTCCGCAGGCCGTGACGGCCGGTCCACGGGCGCGGGGGGCCGCGACGACGGGCCGAAGCGTCCGAGCAATCCCCGTCCCGAGGAGCGTCGCTACGACGTGGGCCCCGGCGCCACCCATGAGGGCCCGAAGGCCGGGCGCGGCGGTGCGGCCCGGGGCGGCGCCAAGGGCGGCCCCAGGCAGGGCCAGCAGCGCGGCGGACGTACGGAGCCGGCGCGCTCCCGCGAGTACGAGACGCGCGCCGAGGAGCGCAACCGGGACCGGTACGCGGGCAAGAAGGAAGTGAAGCTGCCCAAGACCTTCCCGGGCGCCGAGCAGGAGGGCGAGCGGCTGCAGAAGGTCCTCGCGCGCGCGGGCTACGGCTCCCGGCGTGCCTGCGAGGAGCTGATCGAGCAGGCGCGGGTCGAGGTCAACGGCGAGATCGTCCTGGAGCAGGGCAAGCGGGTCGACCCGGAGAACGACGAGGTCAAGGTCGACGGCCTGACGGTCGCCACCCAGTCGTACCAGTTCTTCTCGCTGAACAAGCCGGCCGGTGTCGTCTCCACGATGGAGGACACCGAGGGCCGTCAGTGCCTCGGTGACTACGTGACCAACCGCGAGACGCGGCTGTTCCACGTCGGGCGGCTCGACACCGAGACCGAGGGCGTCATCCTGCTCACCAACCACGGCGAGCTGGCGCACCGGCTGACCCACCCCAAGTACGGCGTGAAGAAGGTCTACCTCGCGCACATCGTGGGTCCCATCCCGCGTGACCTGGGCAAGCGTCTGAAGGACGGCATCCAGCTGGAGGACGGGTACGCGAAGGCGGACCACTTCCGGGTCGTCGAGCAGACCGGCAAGAACTACCTGGTCGAGGTGACCCTGCACGAGGGCCGCAAGCACATCGTGCGCCGGATGCTGGCGGAGGCCGGCTTCCCGGTCGACAAGCTGGTCCGCGTCTCCTTCGGCCCGATCACCCTGGGCGACCAGAAGTCGGGCTGGCTGCGCCGGCTGTCCAACACCGAGGTCGGCATGCTGATGAAGGAAGTAGAGCTTTAAGGACTCCTGAAGCTCCCAGGGCTTGTGTGTGACCGCACCCCCTTTTTATAGTCGTGGTGACTATTAAAAGGGGGTGTTCGTCGTGCCGGGTTACGACAAGTACGCCCACGGACCCTTCGCCGTCACCGTCGACCTCGCCGTCCTCACGCTCCGCGCGGGCAGCCTGCACGTCCTGCTCGTCGAACGCGGCCAGGAGCCGTACGCCGGCCGGTGGGCGCTGCCGGGGGGCTTCGTGCGGCCGGACGAGTCCGCGGAGACCGCCGCCCGGCGGGAACTCGCCGAGGAGACCGGCCTGAAGGACGTCTCCGGGCTGCACCTCGAGCAGCTGCGCACCTACAGCGAACCCGACCGCGACCCCCGGATGCGGGTCGTGTCCGTCGCCTTCGCCGCGCTGCTGCCCGACGCCCCCGAACCGACCGGCGGCGGCGACGCGGCCCAGGCGCGCTGGCTGTCGTACGACGACGCGAAGCCGCTCGCCTTCGACCACGACCGGATCCTGGCCGACGCCCACGACCGGGTCGGCGCCAAACTCGAGTACACCTGCCTCGCCACGGCCTTCTGCCCGCCCGAGTTCACCCTCGGCGAGCTCCAGCGGGTCTACGAGACGGTCTGGGGGACCGGCCTGGACCGGCCCAACTTCCGTCGCAAGGTGCTCGCCACCCCGGGCTTCGTCGAGCCCGTGCCCGGCGGCGCGCGCCTCACCGGAGGCCGCGGCAAGCCCGCCGCCCTCTACCGGGCGGGCGCCGCCACCGCGCTCCACCCGCCGCTGCTGCGACCGCCCCGGGAAGGACGATCCGCATGACCACCTCGACCACCGTCAGGAAGCGCGCCACCGGGTCCCTGCTGGGACTCGCGCTGGGGGACGCGCTCGGGTTTCCGACCGAGTTCAACGACGTTCCGTCGATCCTCGCCAAGTGCGGGCCCTGGCGGGAGATGGAACTGCCGAAGCGTGCCTTCGTCTCCGACGACACCCAGATGACCCTCGCCGTGGGCCGAGCCCTGCGGACCGCCATGGACCGGGGGCTGCTCGTGCCGACGTCGCTCGCGCGCCCGCTGCGCGCGGAGTTCGTGGACTGGTATCAGTCGCCGGACAACAACCGGGCCCCCGGGCGGACCTGCCTGACGGCGTGCGGCCTGCTCGAGGACGAGAACCGCGGCTGGCAGGACGCCGGCCAGATCGGTTCCAAGGGCTGTGGCGCCAACATGCGCGTGGCCCCCGTCGGGCTCGTCCCCGGGCTCAGCGAGGAGCAGCGTGCCGGTGCCGCCCAGCTCCAGTCCGCCCTCACCCACGGGCACCCCACCGCGCTCGCCGCCTCCGACCTCACCGCCCACGCGGTACGGCTGCTCACCCAGGGCGCCGAGCCGGCGGCCCTGGTCGGGCTCCTGCGGGCCTACGCCGTCGACAACCGCGCCCGCTACCACCACCGCTGGCTCGGCGACCTGTGGACCCGTAGCCAGGACCCCACCCCGGAGCACTTCATCGCGCGCGGCTGGGACGAGTGCCTCGGCGTGCTGGAGCGCCTCCAGGAGGCGCTGCGCGACCCCGCGCCCGAGACCGACCCCTGCCTGGCCACGGGGGCGGGGTGGATCGCCGAGGAGGCCATGGCGACCGGTCTGCTGTGCTTTCTGCTCTTCCCGGACGAGCCGGTGACCGTGCTGCGCCGGGCCGCCTGCTCCTCCGGGGACTCCGACTCCATCGCCTGTCTGGCGGGCGCCTTCGCGGGCGCGTACGCCGGGGCCGACGCCTGGCCGACGGCGTGGGCGGACCGGATCGAGTACCAGGGGGAGCTGGTGACGCTCGGGGCGCTCTGGGACCAGTGACCCGGCAGGGGCTCAGGTCAGCTTGATCGAGCCGCCCTCGACGGTGATCTGTTCCGTGGGCAGCGGCTTGGTCGCCGGGCCGCCGGCCACCGAGCCGTCGGCGATCCGGAACTCGCTCTTGTGACAGGGGCAGTGGATGATGCCGTCGGCGACGCTGCCGACGGTGCAGCCCTGATGGGTGCAGACCGCGGAGAACGCCTTGAAGTCGTCCTTCGTCGGCTGGGTGACGACGACCTTCTCCTCCGCGAAGATCTTGCCGCCGCCGACGGGGATGTCGGTGGTCTTCGCCAGCTCCTGGCCGGCGGAGGCCTTCGGGGACTGCTCGGACGAGGAGTCGTCCTCGTTGCCGTACTCGCCGCAGCCCGTGGCGAGCGCGGCTGCCGCGCCGCCCGTCGCCAGGAGAACCGTGCGCCGTGTCGCGGGGAGGGTCATGTCGTCACTCCGAAGGTGCGGAAGAACCAGAGGGCCGAGGTCAGCCAGATGATCGTGAGTACGGCGAAGACGAGTCCACCGACGACCGGCAGCAGCCATCCCGGGAGTCGCTCCGAACGGAGCAGCAGCATCTTGGCACTGAATGCGCCGAAGAAGAAGCAACCCAGGAGGGAGTGCCACATAACGCGCGATTCGTATGTCTGATAGCCAAGCGCGTACAGGCAGTGCACCGCAACCGGGACCGCGATCAGAAAGGCCGCGCGCCCCGACCAGCGGTGCAGGGTGCTCGACCAGGCGGGTCCCGGCAGCCTGCCGTACAGCATCGCGGCCGAGACGAGCTGGACCAGCGCGAAGAACATCGCGGCCGTCGCCAGCCAGGACTTGACCGCGCCCGTGCTGCTGAAGCCGGCCAGGTTGAAGGCCGTCCCGGCCGGGTCGTGGACCTTGCCGTACACGCCCAGGGCGAGCGCCACGGCGGCGGCGACCAGCGCCGGGACCAGATAGCGGGCGGGGTGCGGGCCGCGCCGCGCGGGATCGGGGCCGGGGAAGCTCTGGGTGGCGGCGTTCGGGTCGACGGTCATGGTGGCTCCCTGCTCGAAGGGGTCAGGGCGTTGCGGGGCGGGCCGTGAGCTGCTGTCCGTCGACCGTCACCGCGCCGGTCTCCGGGTCGATGCGGGGCGCGGGGGAGGGCTTGCCGTCGCGGGTGAGGATGCCGACCTGGGTGCCGTCCTTCAGCACGATCCAGCCGCCGTCGATCTTCGCGGAGCGCACGGTGGCGGTGGCTTTCCACAGCCCGGACGGCTTCTTCGCCCGGTCCGCCGAGAAGGCGTGCCGTCCGTCGCCCACGGTGACCGTGCCGTCCACCCGCCTGCCGTCCTCGAGCGTGCCGTCGAGTTTCGCGCCGTTCTCCCCGGTGAGCCGCAGGGTGCCGTCGTCCTCGACATCGCCCTTGAGCCAGGACTCCTCGGTGTGGCCGTCGCAGTAGTACGCGATCGCCTTGCCGTCGCGGACGGTGACGGCGATCGCCGCCGCGTCGTCGTCCGTGCGGCCGGCGTAGTCGGCGTCGGCGGCCGGGACGCGTGAGGGGGAGGGGACCGGGGTGGGCGCGGCCGAGGCGGCGCCGCGTGTGGGCGCCAGGCTCGGGGACTTCTCCTCGTAGGAGGACGAGGCGGTCTTCGTCCCTGTCGTCGCGTTGAGCGTCAGCAGGAACAGGCCGAGCACGAGGCCCGCGAGAAGGGTGAGCAGGGGTCCTGGACGCTTCATGTCGGGCCTTCCCCGATGCGGGTGTCCTGCCGTCAGAGTGCCATGAGAGCGCAGGCCGCACCCGCCGTAAAGGGCGTACGGAGGCGTTCCCGTCTCGGCACGCGGGCGGCACGCACCGGACCGGCGCGGGCTGACTAGGCTGGCTGCGTCAGGAGCCGTAGTCGGCAGTCGGTACGTCAGCAAGGAGCAGCGCCGTGGCGGTACGAGCGGTCCGGGGAGCCGTCCAACTCGAGCGGGACGAGGCCGGCCACATGGACGAGCAGGTCGGAGCCCTGCTCACCGCCGTCCTGGAGCGGAACTCGCTCGGCGCCGACGACCTGATCAGCATCTGGTTCACGGCCACCCCCGACCTGCACAGCGACTTCCCGGCGGCCGCGGCCCGCAAGCTCGGCATCGTCGACGTGCCGCTGATCTGCGCCCAGGAACTCGACATCGCGGGCGCCATGCCGCGGGTCGTGCGCATCCTGGCGCACGTCGAGTCCGACAAGGCGCGCGCCGACATCAACCACGTCTACCTCGGGGCCGCGGCCGCCCTGCGCCGGGACATCGCCCAGTGAGGACCGCGCTCGTCATCGGAACCGGGCTGATCGGCACGTCCGCCGCGCTGGCCCTGGCCCAGCGGGGCGTCACCGTCCACCTCGCCGACCACGACCCCGGGCAGGCCCGTACGGCGGCGGCGCTCGGCGCCGGCACCGACGCGGAGCCCGAGGGCCCGGTCGACCTCGCGATCGTCGCCGCGCCGCCCGCGCACGTGGCCGGCGTGCTCGCCGACGCGATGCGCCGCGGGGTGGCCCGCGGCTATCTCGACGTGGCCAGCGTGAAGGGCGGGCCGCGCCGTGAGCTGCAGGCGCTCGGCCTGGACCTGTCGGCGTACATCGGCAGCCACCCCATGTCCGGCCGGGAGAAGTCGGGCCCGCTGGCCGCGACCGGTGACCTCTTCGAGGGCCGCCCCTGGGTGCTGACGCCGACCCGGGACACCGACACCGAGGTGCTGAACCTCGCCCTGGAGCTGGTCTCGCACTGCCGTGCCGTCCCGGTGGTCATGGACGCGGACGCCCACGACCGCGCGGTGGCGCTGGTCTCGCACATGCCGCACCTGGTCTCCAGCATGGTCGCGGCGCGTCTGGAGCACGCCGAGGAGGCCGCCGTACGGCTGTGCGGGCAGGGCATCCGGGACGTCACCCGGATCGCCGCCTCCGACCCCGGCATGTGGATCGACATCCTGTCCGCGAACCCGGGACCGGTCGCCGACCTGCTCACCGACGTCGCCGCCGACGTGGAGGAGACGGTCCGGTCCCTGCGCGCCCTGCAGTCCTCCGACGACTCCAAGCGGCGCGAGGGCGTCGACGGCGTCCAGGACGTGCTGCGTCGCGGCAACGCGGGCCAGGTCCGCGTTCCCGGCAAGCACGGGGCCGCTCCGCGGGCGTACGAGGTGGTGGCGGTGCTCATCGACGACCAGCCCGGTCAGCTGGCCCGGATCTTCGCCGACGCCGGACAGGCGGGCGTCAACATCGAGGACGTACGCATCGAGCACGCGACCGGGCAGCAGGCGGGTCTGGTGCAGCTGATGGTCGAGCCGAAGTCCGCGGTGGTGCTCTCCTCGGCGTTGCGCGAGAGGGGCTGGGCGATCCGGCAGTAGGGCGTCCCGCGGCCCGGGCACCCGACGCGGACCAGGTACCGGCCGGACGAGTGACGCGCGGCCGGTAACCTTGTGCGGGGCGCGGTCGCGTCCCGCACACCCACCGCCTCGCACCAGGAAGGTGTCCCCCCGTGGAAAACGGCGCCGCCCAGCCCGTGATTGTCGCCATCGACGGCCCCTCGGGCACGGGCAAGTCGAGCACGTCCAAGGCCGTGGCCGCCCAGCTGGGGCTGAGCTACCTGGACACCGGCGCCCAGTACCGGGCGATCACGTGGTGGATGGTGACCAACGGGATCGACATCGAGGACCCCACGGCGATCGCCGCCGTCGCCGGCAAGCCGGAGATCCTTTCCGGCACCGACCCGGCCGCCCCGACGATCACGGTCGACGGCATCGACGTGGCCGGCCCGATCCGCACCCAGGAGGTCACCGCCAAGGTGAGCGCGGTGAGCGCGGTACCCGAGGTGCGGGCCCGGATCACCGAGCTCCAGCGCTCGCTGGCGGCCTCCACCGAGCAGGGGATCGTCGTCGAGGGCCGGGACATCGGCACGACCGTGCTGCCCGACGCCGACCTGAAGATCTTCCTCACCGCCTCTCCGGAGGCCCGGGCCGCCCGGCGCAGCGGCGAGCTGAAGGGCGCGGACGTCCACAGCACCCGGGAGGCGTTGATCAGGCGGGACGCCGCCGACTCCTCCCGCAAGACCTCCCCGCTCGCCAAGGCGGACGACGCCGTCGAGGTGGACACCACCGAGCTGACGCTGGCCCAGGTCATCGAGTGCGTCGTCACCCTCGTCGAGGAGAAGCGGGCCGCGAAGTGACCACCGGGTCCGTGCCTTCGGAGAAGGGCGCCGAGGTCGGGCGACGCATCGGCGTCGGCCTGATGTACGGGCTGTTCAGGCCGCGGGTGCTGGGCGCCTGGAAGGTGCCGGCGAGCGGCCCGCTGATCTTCGCGATCAACCACTCGCACAACGTGGACGGCCCGATGGTGATGGGCGTGGCGCCGCGGCCGACGCACTTCCTGATCAAGAAGGAAGCGTTCATCGGCCCCCTGGACCCGTTCCTGACCGCCATCGGCCAGCTCAAGGTCGACCGCGACACCACCGACCGGACGGCGATCACCCGTGCGCTGGGCGTGCTGGAGAACGGCGGGGTCCTCGGGATCTTCCCGGAGGGCACCCGCGGCGAGGGAGACTTCGCCGCCCTGCGCGCCGGGCTCGCGTACTTCGCGGTGCGCGGCGGGGCCCCGATCGTGCCCGTCGCCGTGCTGGGAAGTTCCGAACGGCGCGGACGGTTGATAAAGGCACTGCCCCCGCTGCGCTCCCGCGTCGACGTCGTCTTCGGCGAACCGTTCGACGCGGGCGACGGCAGCGGGCTGCGTACCCGCAAGGCACTGGACGCCGCGACCGAACGCATCCAGAAGCAGTTGGCCGCACACCTGGAAAACGCCAGGCGCCTGACCGGGCGCTGAGCGACACTGAATACGAGTAGTGGATCAACCCGAACAAAACGGCTGTTCCACCGATCACCACGAATGAACGACGAGGTACGGACTTCATGAACGACCACATCCAGCCCGACGGCTCGGAAGCCTTCGAGCACGATCACGGGGCGCTCGGCGACGCCGAGTACGCGGAGTTCATGGAGCTCGCCGCCGTCGAGGGCTTCGACGTCGAGGACGTCGAGGGGGCGATCGAGGCCGCAGGCCACGGGCCGCTGCCGGTCCTCGCCGTCATCGGCCGCCCGAACGTCGGCAAGTCGACCCTGGTGAACCGGATCATCGGCCGCCGCGAGGCCGTCGTCGAGGACAAGCCGGGCGTCACCCGCGACCGCGTCACCTACGAGGCCGAGTGGGCGGGCCGCCGCTTCAAGCTCGTCGACACCGGCGGCTGGGAGCAGGACGTCCTCGGCATCGACGCCTCCGTGGCCGCCCAGGCCGAGTACGCGATCGAGGCCGCCGACGCCGTCGTCTTCGTCGTCGACGCCAAGGTCGGCGCCACCGACACCGACGAGGCGGTCGTACGACTGCTGCGCAAGGCCGGCAAGCCCGTCGTGCTGGCCGCCAACAAGGTCGACGGCCTGAGCGGCGAGGCCGACGCGACCGCCCTGTGGTCCCTTGGCCTCGGCGAGCCGCACCCGATCTCCGCTCTGCACGGCCGCGGCACCGGCGACATGCTGGACGCCGTCCTGGAGGCGCTGCCCGAGGCCCCCGCGCAGACCTTCGGCACCGCGGTCGGCGGCCCGCGCCGCATCGCGCTCATCGGCCGCCCGAACGTCGGCAAGTCCTCGCTGCTGAACAAGGTGGCCAACGAGGACCGTGTCGTCGTCAACGAGGTCGCGGGCACCACCCGCGACCCGGTCGACGAGCTGATCGAACTCGGCGGCGTGACCTGGAAGTTCGTCGACACGGCGGGCATCCGCAAGCGCGTCCACCTCCAGCAGGGCGCCGACTACTACGCCTCGCTGCGCACCGCGGCCGCCGTCGAGAAGGCCGAGGTGGCGGTCATCCTGATCGACGCCTCCGAGTCCATCTCGGTCCAGGACCAGCGCATCGTCACCATGGCGGTCGACGCGGGCCGCGCCCTCGTCATCGCCTACAACAAGTGGGACACCCTCGACGAGGAGCGCCGCTACTACCTGGAGCGGGAGATCGAGACCGAGTTCGCCCAGGTCGCCTGGGCGCCCCGGGTGAACGTCTCGGCGCGCACCGGCCGGCACATGGAGAAGCTGGTCCCGGCGATCGAGGCCGCCCTGGACGGCTGGGAGACCCGCGTCCCGACGGGCCGTCTCAACGCCTTCCTGGGCGAGCTGGTCGCCGCCCACCCGCACCCGGTCCGGGGCGGCAAGCAGCCGCGCATCCTCTTCGGCACCCAGGCCGGGACCAAGCCCCCGCGCTTCGTCCTCTTCGCCTCCGGCTTCATCGAGGCGGGCTACCGGCGCTTCATCGAGCGCCGTCTGCGCGAGGAGTTCGGCTTCGAGGGCACCCCGATCCACATCTCGGTGCGGGTGCGCGAGAAGCGCGGCACCAAGAAGAAGTAACGACGGTACGACTGGAGGGCGGCACCCGTGACGGGTGCCGCCCTCCAGTCGTGATCAGTGATCAGAAGGTTCTGCGGGGGGCCGGTGGGAGCGCCGCCGGGACGTGGTGCATCGCGGTCGGCGCGGCCTGCTGGCCGAGCTGCCCGACCCGCTGCCACTGGGACTGCTGCCCGACCCGCGCGCTCTGCGCCCCCGCGCTGTAGGCGCTGTAGGAGCTGCTGAACGACCCCGGGCGGGGCGCCGGGTAGGAACCCGTGTGGTGCGGGATGTTCCCGAAGGCGGTGAACCCCAGCTCGTCCTCGCCGCTGCGGTCGCCGGGCAGCGAACGGAACGTCTTGACGTACTCGGCGTAGAGCGCGTCGTAGATCGGCGTGGCCGATGGGCCGCCAGACGCGTCCTGGGCCGGTCGCGCGGACGGGATCGACTGGAAGGACGGGCGGCGGGGAACGTCGTAGGTGTGCACGTATGTCCAAACGACGCGGCACGGGAAGAGATGCGGCTCGGCAGGCGGCCTCAGGGGAGCGCGGGGCCGCGTCCGTGGACGCCTTTTCGGTCGCCGTACGGCCGCGGTCCCCGCCCGGTGGGGCGAACTCAGGTGCCGGCGAGCGGAAGTGCCGCCCCGACCAACTGCCCATTGGCCGCGGCCTTGTCCAGCGCGTCCCGCAGCAGGTCCTCGCGGGGCTGACGCCCGATGGAGCCCACCGGCGCCGCGAACATCAGCACCTGCTGGTGCTTGTTGGCGGCGGCCCGCCAGCCCTCCGTCACCTGCAACGGCTGGTGCGCCTGCCACCAGGCGATCGGCTGCCCGCCGTTCACCGAGGGCTGGAGCACCGCGTGCAGCTGGCCCATCGCGAGCAGCACGGACCAGCCGTGCTGCACCGGCGGCACCTCGGTCAGCTCGGACAGCGGCATGAAGCCCTGCTCGATGAGGAGCGGCAGGAAGTCGTCGCCCGCGCCGGTCGTGCCGGGCCGCACGATGGGCGCGGTCGGCTCGACGACCAGGGCCGGGTGCAACTCCCCGGCGATCAGGACGAGTCCGCTGGTGACGCCGAGCACCGCCTGCTCGGGTGCGACCTTGTCGGGGTCCAGGTCGACGGTGTCGCCGTTGATGGAGCGGACCGCGCCCTGGAGCTGCTCCTCGGTGACCTGGACGACCTGCGAGGGCAGGCAGGTGGAGTGGGCGAAGGCGAGAACGGCGGTCTCGTCCCCGATGAACAGGACGGTGCTGGTGCGCTCGTTCTCGGAGTCGCCCGGGGTGCGGCAGGACGTGCAGTCGTAACTGCCAGGGGCGTTGTCTCCGGCGAGCAGCCGGTCGGCTTCTTCGTTGCCGATCTCGGCGCGTACCTCGTCGCTGACGTCGAGCATGCGCGGCACGGGTGACTCCCTCGGATGCGGTGCGTGGGCGAGGCGGGTGGCCCCCGGCTCGTGGTCCGGGTGGGTCCCCGGCTCATGAAGAAGACAACGGGCGACCTGTGGCCAGGGTCACGCTGGACGGCGAACGGAATCGAACCAACCTGCGCGCGCGGTCACGATGCGTGCGGAATCCGCCACTCCATGCCAAGTAACGGAGAGGTCACGGAAGTTGATCCGGTGAGCTGACTCACAGTCCGCGCGAGGCCCTGGTCGACAAATGCGGAAATGAGGGAACGAAGTAGGTGGCCGGAATTCGCCGCTACCTACGGTAACTGCCAACTGGCCTGGGGAAACGGCGAGTTGGTTGATAACGGGCCGTCAGCTGCCTAGATTGCTCCGCCGTGTGCAACGAGCACCGCTCGGGTACGTCCGCCGGCCGCGCAGAGCCAGACATCGCGCAGCACCACCGCCGGCGGACGGGCCGGGCGTGACGACCGCGTCCCTGCGCGGCCGACACGCCCCGGCCAGGGGGAGCCCGGGTTCGTAGAGAGGGATCTACATGTCCGAATGTGCCGATATCCACACCCGCACCTCGTCGCGCAAGACGGCGGTCCTCGCCGGGGCGATCCTGCTCGCCCCCCTCGGACTGCTCTCCGCGACCGGCAACGCCACGGCGGCCGACAGCGGGGTGTGGGACCGCATCGCCCAGTGCGAGAGCGGCGGCAACTGGTCGATCAACACCGGTAACGGCTACTACGGCGGGCTCCAGTTCTCCGCCGGTACCTGGCGCGCGTACGGCGGCACCGCCTATGCGTCGACCGCCGACAAGGCCAGCAAGGCACAGCAGATCTCCGTCGCCACCAAGGTGCAGAACGCCCAGGGGTGGGGCGCGTGGCCGACCTGCTCGGCGCGCGCCGGAGCGTCCGGCAGCGCACCGGGGGCCGGATCGTCCTCGGCCGAGTCGAGCTCCACGAAGTCGGGCTCGTCGAAGTCCGGTTCGTCGAAGTCCAACTCCTCGAAGGCCGACTCCTCGACGTCCGGTAGCTCGAAGTCCGGCACGTCGAACTCCTCGCGGTCGGGCTCCTCGAACGCGCCGGAGCGCTCGACGGCCCAGACCTCGCGCGGCACGAGCCGTGGTGACTACACCGTCCGCGAGGGCGACACCCTCAGCACCATCGCGACCCGCCACGGGCTGAGCTGGCAGCGGGTCTACGCCGCCAACAAGGCCGTCGTGGGCGGCGACCCCGACCTGATCGTGCCCGGACAGCGCCTCACGCTCTGAGCCGTTTCCCCTCCGGGACACGGTGACCCCATCCGGCGGGACGGCCGGGTGGGGTCCACCCACCTCGTGGGACACACTGGGCGCATGCTGGAGACCTCCGCCCGACTGCTGCGCCTGCTCTCCCTGCTCCAGGCCCATCGCGAGTGGTCCGGCGCCCAACTCGCCGACCGGCTGGGAGTCACCTCGCGCACGGTGCGCAGGGACGTGGACCGGCTGCGCGAACTGGGCTACCCGGTCAACGCCAGCCCCGGCACCGGAGGCGGCTACCAGTTGGGCGCCGGTGCCGAGTTACCGCCGCTGCTGCTGGACGACGACGAGGCCGTCGCCGTCGCCGTGGGGCTGCGGACGGCCGCCGGGCAGGGCATCGAGGGCATCGGTGAGACCTCCGTACGGGCCCTGGCCAAGCTGGAGCAGGTGCTGCCGCACCGGCTGCGGCGCCGGGTGGGCGCCCTGAACGCCTTCACCGTGCCGATGCTGCGCGGCCCGGGGTCCCCGGCCGTCGACCCGGCCGCCCTCACTGAGCTCGCCCATCTCTGCCGGGACGCCGAACGCCTGCGCTTCGACTACCGGGGGCACGACGGCACGGCGACCCGCCGCACGGTCGAACCGCACCGCCTGGTGTGTACCGAGCGCCGCTGGTACCTGGTCGCCTGGGACCTCGACCGCGCCGACTGGCGTACGTTCCGGGTGGACCGCCTCACGCCGAGGCCGCCGCACGGGCCGCGCTTCGCCCCGCGCGAGCCGCCCGCCGAGGACCTCGCCGCGTACGTCTCGCAAGGCGTCTCCACGCGCGCGTACGCCACCCGGGCCACCGTCCGGCTGTTCGTGCCGCGGGCCGAGGCCGCCGAACGGATCTCACCCTCGGCCGGCACGCTGGAGCCCGACGGCGACCGGGCCTGTGTGCTGCGCACCGGGGCCGCGAGCCTCGACGTGATGGTGATCCACGTGATGATGGCGGGCTTCGAGTTCGAGGTGCTGGAGCCCGTGGAGCTGATCGAGGCAATCAGGACGGCCCGTGACCGGCTTGATGGCGCTTTGGCTCGGGCTGCGGGGTCTCGGCCGCGTACTGCGGATGGTGCAGGTCGAAAGCCGGTGACTCCGAGCGGACCCTCGGCAGCGTCGTGAAGTTGTGCCGGGGCGGCGGGCAGGACGTCGCCCACTCCAGGGAACGGCCGAAGCCCCAGGGGTCGTCGACCTCGACCTTCGTGCCGTACTTGGCGGTCTTCCAGACGTTGTAGAGGAACGGCAGGGTGGAGAGGCCGAGCAGGAACGAGCCGATCGTCGAGACGGTGTTGAGCGCGGTGAACCCGTCGGCGGCGAGATAGTCGGCGTACCGGCGCGGCATGCCTTCGGCGCCCAGCCAGTGCTGCACCAGGAACGTGGTGTGGAAGCCGACGAACAGCGTCCAGAACTGGATCTTCCCGAGCCGCTCGTCGAGCAGCTTCCCGGTGAACTTCGGCCACCAGAAGAAGAAGCCGCCGAAGATCGCGAAGACCACCGTGCCGAAGACGACGTAGTGGAAGTGGGCGACCACGAAGTACGAGTCGGAGACGTGGAAGTCCATCGGCGGCGACGCCAGGATCACTCCGGTCAGGCCTCCGAACAGGAAGGTCACCAGGAAGCCCGTCGCCCAGAGCATCGGGGTCTCGAAGGAGATCGATCCCTTGATCATGGTCCCGGTCCAGTTGAAGAACTTCACGCCCGTGGGGACGGCGATCAGGAAGCTCATGAAGGAGAAGAACGGCAGCAGCACCGCGCCCGTGACGAACATGTGGTGCGCCCACACCACGATCGACAGCCCGGTGATCGCCATCGTCGCACCGACCAGGGTGAGGTAGCCGAAGATCGGCTTGCGGCTGAAGACCGGGATGATCTCCGTGATGATCCCGAAGAACGGCAGCGCGATGATGTAGACCTCGGGGTGCCCGAAGAACCAGAACAGGTGCTGCCACAGCAGCGCCCCGCCGTTGGCCGCCTCGAACACCTGCGAACCGAACCGCCGGTCCGCCTCCAGCACCAGCAGCGCGGCCGCCAGGACCGGGAACGCCATCAGGATCAGGATCGACGTGAAGAGCGTGTTCCAGGTGAAGATCGGCATCCGGAACATCGTCATGCCGGGCGCGCGCATCCCGATGATCGTCGTGATGAAGTTGACCGCGCCGAGGATCGTGCCGAAGCCGGCCAGCGCCAGACCCATGATCCACAGGTCGGGGCCGATGCCCGGCGAGTAGTGCCGGCTGTTCAGCGGCGCGTAGGCGAACCAGCCGAACGCCGCCGGGCCGTCCGGTGTCAGCAGTGAGCCCAGCACGGTCAGCCCGCCGAACAGGAACAGCCAGTACGAGAGCATGTTCAGCCGGGGGAAGGCCACGTCCGGGGCACCGATCTGGAGCGGCATCAGCTCGTTGGCGAAGCCCGCGAAGGACGGGGTCGCGAACAGCAGCAGCATGATCGTGCCGTGCATCGTGAACAGCTGGTTGAACTGGTTGCCGTCCACGATCTGCAGCCCGGGCCGGGCCAGCTCGGCCCGCATCAGCAGCGCCATGATTCCGCCGACGAGGAAGAAGGCGAAGGACGTGATCAGATAGAGGTGGCCGATCTTCTTGTGGTCGGTGGTGGTCAGCCAGTCGACGACCACCCGGCCACGGCCTCGGTGACCGATGTCCCCGGTTCGTGCCGCCGCCACGGTCTGCGTCCCCATCGCTCGCTCGCCCCTTCGTTCGCCCTGTCCCGGGCCCGCCGACGTCCCGGGTGCGTACGGAGGATGTGTGGGGGAGCCGTGTATTTCCTATGAGCAGTCAGCTCCCGCGGTCCCGCACGGAATCGTAATGCGGCGGGGTCCTGGGACGGTACCCAGCGAACTTTCCGACGGGTTATTCGGAGCGGCCGGACGACACGCGGGAATTGCGTTCGAATTCGCGCGGAAGGCGCACGAAACCGCTCGTCCGTGTGAGGGAGTTCGACCGAAACACGTGTCGTGATCCTGTGACAGAAGTGTGACCGGAGTGATCCGTATCGCCGGTCCGGGGTTCCCGGGGCGGGGCTCGCCGCCTAGCGTGGCGGTATGGCACCGAACCCCACTCCGCCAGCGGAGCCCCAGGACAATCCGGACGGATACGTCGGCCTCGAGGCCGCACGGGCCGAGCGGCTCGCGCGCGAACGGGGGTGGTCGACGGTACGTGAGCTGGCCCCCGGGACGATCATCACCATGGAGTACCGCTTCGGGCGGCTGAACTTCGAGATACGCGACGGGCTGGTGGCGCGCGCCTGGAAGGGCTGAAGCGCCCGAAGAGGCCGGGCGAACACGGCGAAGGCCCCGGTTCCCGTCTTCGGGAACCGGGGCCTTCGGGCGCGGAACCGGGTTGTGCGTACCGGGGTCCCGCTGTTCGGGGAGGTCAGCCGCCTGTCAGCGGTCGGGCCGCGGAGGTCGCGGCACCGCGTGGGAGGCGGTCGGCGTGCGGCGGCCGGCGGCTGCCGACCGGGGTGACCGGGGTGCGCTCCGAGCGGGTCGTGTGCGGGCCCGGCGCCAGATGGACCGGCGCGCGCGGTGAACGGGCCGGTTGCGCCGGCTCGCGGGCCGCGGAGGCCTCCTCCTGGGCCGGCGCGCCCGAGGCGAACGGCACGGGTACGGCGACGGGTGCGGCCGGGGCTGGAGCGGGGGCCGGAGCCGGGGCCGTACCGGCGCGGCGGTCGCGCCAGCGGTCGCGCAGGTCGAAGATGGCGACCTCGGCGCGCGCGATCAGCGGCTCGCACCAGGGCAGCGCCAGCAGGATCAGCAGACCCGCGGCCCAGCCGAGCACCACGTCACTGAGCCAGTGCGTGCCGAGGTAGACCGTGGCCAGGCCGACGCCGAGCGAGGTCACCGCGGAGAGCGCGGACAGCCAGCGGCGGGCCCTCGGGGTGGAGGCCAGATACGCCAGGATTCCCCAGGTCACGACCGCGTTGGCGGTGTGGCCGCTGGGAAATATATCGCCGCCGAGACCCATCTCGTTCGAGCCGATGGTGGTCGCGTAATGCGGTCCGAGCCGGCCCATGCCGAGCTTGGCGGCCCCGACGGTGAGGTTCAGCAGCAGCAGCGAGGCGCCGAGCGTGAGCAGCGGGCGCAGGGTGTGCTGCCGCCACGATCTCCAGCCGAGCCAGGCGGCGACCATCACGGCGGTCGGACCACGCTGGCCGAGGACCACGTAGTAGTCGACGAACCAGTGGATGCCGGACCACTGCTGGTACGGCCGGAAGAACATGACCAGCCAGTCGAGGCGGACCAGCCACGAGGTGATCACCACGAGCCACACGATCGCCAGATAGAAGGCCAGGGTCGCCAGGAACAGCGCGACCCGGTGCCTGCTCATCTTCGGCACATCGATGTGGGCCGGGCGTTCCGGCTCCCGGTCGAGCCTGGCGAACACCCGGTCCAGACGGGTGAGGTTTTGTTCGGTACGCACCTAAACGACGTTACAGCGAGTGAGCTCGAGACCCGGCCGATTCCGCTGGTTTGTGATGACGATGTGATGTGGGATTGCTCTCAGAAGGGCATTTATTCCTGTGGAATCGCTAATGGTCGAACAGTGTTCCCTTCAATTCCTTTGATCATTCCAGGGGATTGTTTTAGGGAACGTATGAAAGGGTTCACCGAAAAGGCGGATTCTCTTACGGCGGACCGCTGCCGTTCAGCCACCACGCCCCGTACACGGCCGATGCCGCCGCGAGGCACCCCACCACCAGCGCCGACCTGGACGTCCGCAACCTGGCCAGGGCCAGGGCGAGCGGCAGCAGCAGCGGGAAGGCGGGCAGCAGCAGGCGCGGCTTGGAACCGAAGTAGCTCGACGCGCACAGGGCGAGCGCGAGGACCACACCCGCGTACACCAGCGGCGCAAGGGGCTGGCGCTGCCGTACGCAGACGACGTACAGCCACAGCAGCAGGGCGACGCCGACGATCAGCCCGAGGCCGGCGAGGGCGGACGGGAATGACGTGAACTTGTCGGCGACGAAGCGGGCGAAGGCGTAGCCGCCGTCGAAGCCGTTGCGCCAGCCCGCCTGGACGTCGAAGTAGCCGAGCGGACCCTTGCCGGTGTGGTGGCCGACCCACAGGACGTATCCGGCGGCGCCGAGGGGCGCGAGGAGCATGCCGAGGGCGCGTGGCGCGAAGCGGGCAGCGGCCGTCCCGGCCCCGCGCCGGGGAGAGGTGTCGGCGGTCGGGGCCCGCCGGTCACGGACGAAGGACGCCACGGCCGCTGCCCACACCGCCGCGACCACCGCGAGCCCCACCGGGCGGGTCAGCCCGGCCAGCGACGCGAGCACTCCCGCGGTCACCCAGCGGCCGGTGAGCACCGCGTACAGCGACCAGGCGGCCAGCGCGGTGAACAGCGACTCGCTGTAGGCCATCGACTGCACGATCCCGACGGGCAGGACGGCCCACACCAGCACCGCGCACACCCCGGCCCGGCGCCCGTACACGTGGTCGGCGACCGCGAAGACGCCCCAGGCCGCGGCGAGTGACGCGAGCAGGGTCACGACGAAACCGGCGTCGGCGTACGACAGCGGGGTCACCGCGTGCAGGAGCCGTTCCAGCCAGGGCAGCAGCGGGAAGAAGGCGAGGTTGGAGTGGACGTCGCCGTTCGGCAGACGGACCTCGTAGCCGTATCCCAGCTCGGCGACCCTGGTGTACCACAGGGCGTCCCAGCGGGCGGTCAGCAGCGTGTACGCGCTTTTGTCGCGGGCGGCGCTCCACCCGGCCAGCGCGAGCAGACCGAGGGCACGCACGGCCACGTACCCCAGGAGGGCGGGGGCCGCCCGGCGCGGGGTCGCGGAGCCGGGGGGCGTCACGCGCGTCTCAAGATCGGTCACGGGCTCGATTATCGACGGCCCGCCCGCCGACCGGGTCCGCCGGGGCGGTCGGGCCTCGGGAGGAGGTGTACGGAGGCGGCACGGGGAGGGGCGCCGGGAAGGGGTACGGGGGGTGGCCCGGACATGTCGCGGGAGTGGCGTACGCCACATGGGTTGCCCGTGGGTGGTGAGAGGTCCGCCACGTGGCCCTGGCGCGAACTCGCGTACGCTGCGTTCCACTCGTGTTCGTCTGCGCGGGCCGGAGACACCGCTCCTCTCCGGCCGAGCCGCGGGGAGTCCCCACCCCGTGAGCCCGCCGAACCGGGGGATCACCTGGGAGGTGTGTACATGTCCGGGACGACCACGGCCGCCGCTGGGCTGCGCCGTCGGGCGGCCGGGGCCGGTGCCAACCGCTGGGTCGTCCTGGTGGTGCTGTGCGTCAGCCTGCTGCTGGTCGCCGTCGACGCGACCGTGCTGCATGTGGCGGTGCCGGCGGTCACCGAGGACCTGCGGCCCGGCGCGATCGAGCTGCTCTGGATCGTCGACACCTATCCACTGGTCTGTGCCTCGCTGCTGATCCTGTTCGGCACGCTCGGCGACAAGGTGGGCCGCAGACGCATCCTGCTGCTCGGCTACGCCCTGTTCGGCGTCGCCTCCGCGCTGGCGGCGTTCGCCGGGACCGCGCAGACCCTGATCCTGGCGCGGGCGCTGCTGGGCGTCGGCGGCGCGATGATCATGCCCGCGACGCTGTCGATCCTGCGCCAGGTGTTCCCCGACCGGCGTGAGCGGGCGCTCGCGATCGGCATCTGGAGCGCGGTGGCCGCGGTCGGCGCCGCGGTCGGCCCGCTCCTGGGCGGCTTTCTGCTCGAGCACTTCTGGTGGGGCTCGGTCTTCCTCGTCAACATCCCGCTGATGCTGGTCAGTCTCCCGGTGGGACGGCTGCTGCTGCCCGAGTCACGGGGCGCGGCGAACGGCCCCTGGGACGTGGTCGGCGCGCTGATGGCGGCGGCCGGTCTCTTCGGTGTCGTGCTGGGCGTGAAGCGGCTGGGCGGCGGGGAGCTCGGGCTGTTCACCGTGGCGCCGCTGCTGGTGGGCGCGGTGCTGATCGTGCTGTTCGTCCGCCGTCAGCGGCGGCGCCTGCATCCGCTGGTGGATCTGGGGATGTTCGGGCGGCCGGCGTTCAGCACCTCGGTCGGGTGCATCGTGCTGGCGATGCTGGCGCTGGTGGGTCTCGAGCTGATCGCGGCACAGTACCTGCAGCTCGTGCTGGGGCTGTCTCCGCTGGAGACGGGCCTGCGTCTGCTGCCCCTGACCTTCGCCGCGATGGCGGCCGGGCTGGCCGGGGCGCGGCTGCTCCGGCAGTTCGGGCCGCGCCGGATGGTGTGCGGGGGGTTCGTCCTCACGGCGCTGGCGGTGCTGACACTGACCGCGATGGGCGGGTCGGACAACACGGGGCTGCTGCTGTTCGGGTTCCTGCTGCTGGGCTTCGGCCTGGAGACGACCTTGTTCGCGGCGTACGAGTCGATGCTGAGCGAGGCGCCGCCGGAGCAGGCGGGCGGGGCGGCGGCGATCGGGGAGACGTCGTACCAGCTGGGGGCGGGGATCGGGATCGCGCTGCTGGGAAGCGTGATGAACGCCGCGTACGCGCCCGGGCTGAAGTCCGTGCCCGGGGTGCCGGCGTCCGCGTCGGACGCGGCGGGGCATTCGTTGGGGGAGGCGTACGAGGTCGCCGGGCAGTTGGGCGGGCCGGTCGGGGTCGCGCTGCGGCGGGTCGCGCGGGACAGCTTCGTGCACGGCTTGCATGTCACGCTGCTGGTGAGTGCGGGGTTGTTGCTGCTGGGGGCGCTGATGGCGTTGCGGTTGCCGCGGGTCATGCAGTGCGAGGCGCCTCCGACGGGGGTGGAGCTTCCTTCGCCCCGGGAAGTCACGGAGTCCCGCGTCTCCGCCTGAGGTCTCCGACCCACGCACCGTCTGTTCGGTGTCGGTCGAGGGGTGAGCGTTTCCGGTGGGAGCGCATCGGCGTCGGCCTCGGCGGCTTGCGGCTTGCGGCTTGCGGCTTGCGGGTCGCGCGGCGCGTACTGGACGTGCGCGACGGCGCGTCGTAACGTCTCGGGCGATGGTGTAACTAGCGGTGCTAGTTTTTCGGAGGCTCTCTCATGTCCGCGTCCTCGAAGTTGCCCCCGTTCGACCCCGCCGACCCCCTGGGGATCGACGATCTGCTGGAGCCGGAGGATCTCGCGATCCGTGACACCGTGCGGAACTGGGCCGCGGACCGGGTGCTGCCGCGGGTCGCCGACTGGTACGAGCGCGGGGAGCTGCCGGAGATCCGGGAGCTGGCGCGCGAGCTCGGCGCCATCGGGGCGCTCGGGATGTCGCTCAGCGGATACGGGTGCGCCGGTGCCAGCGCCGTGCAGTACGGCCTCGCCTGTCTCGAGCTCGAGGCCGCCGACTCCGGCATCCGGTCCCTCGTCTCCGTGCAGGGTTCCCTCGCCATGTACGCCCTGCACCGTTTCGGCAGCGAGGAGCAGAAGCGGACCTGGCTGCCGGGGATGGCCGCGGGCGAGATCATCGGGTGCTTCGGGCTCACCGAACCCGATCACGGCTCCGACCCGGCGGGCATGCGGACGTATGCCAAGCGGGACGGCTCCGACTGGGTGCTCAACGGCCGCAAGATGTGGATCACCAACGGATCCGTCGCCGGGGTGGCCGTCGTCTGGGCGCAGAGCGACGACGGGATCCGCGGCTTCGTGGTGCCCGCCGGCACTCCGGGGTTCTCCGCGCCCGAGATCAAGCACAAGTGGTCCCTGCGGGCCAGCGTGACCAGTGAGCTCGTGCTCGACGACGTGCGGCTGCCCGCGGACGCCGTCCTGCCGGAGGTCACCGGGCTGCGCGGACCGCTCAGCTGTCTGTCCCACGCGCGCTACGGCATCGTGTGGGGCGCGATGGGGGCGGCGCGCTCCTGTTTCGAGACCGCCGTCGAGTACGCGAAGACCCGCGAGCAGTTCGGGCGGCCCATCGGGGGGTTCCAGCTCACCCAGGCCAAGCTCGCCGACATGGCGGTCGAGCTGCACAAGGGGATTCTGCTCGCCCATCATCTGGGGCGGCGCATGGACGCCGGCCGCCTGCGTCCCGAGCAGGTCAGCTTCGGCAAGCTCAACAACGTACGGGAGGCGATCGAGATCTGCCGGACCGCCCGTACCGTCCTCGGTGCCAACGGGATCTCGCTCGAATACCCCGTCATGCGGCACGCGACCAACCTCGAGTCGGTGCTCACCTACGAGGGAACCGTCGAGATGCATCAGCTCGTGCTGGGCAAGGCGCTCACCGGACTCGACGCCTTCCGCTGACCCGGCCCGGGGGCCGAGGCAGGGCCGGTGAGCGGCCCTGCCTCAGCTCTGGTTGAAGAAACCGTCCGTCCGGTGCGCGGACGGGTCTCCGTTCACGATCTCCGTGTTGGCGGGGGACAGCAGGAACACCCGGGTGGACACCCGCTCGATCGAACCCCGCAGGCCGAAGATCAGCCCGGCCGCGAAGTCGACGACGCGCTTGGCGTCCCCGGCCTCCATGGCCGTGAGGTTCATGATGACCGGCACGCCCTCGCGGAACAGTTCACCGATCGCCCGCGCGTCCCGGAAGCTGTCCGGGGTGACGGTGCCGATCCGGCGGCCCTTCTCCTCGGCCGTGTCCGTCGCCACCTTCACGCGGGGGTCGGTGACCCAGGCCTCTCCGGAGTCGGTCCCCTCGGAATAGTCGTCGTCGTAGTAACGCTCGTCATCGTTGTCGTCGACGAGGCCAAGCCAGGCACTCGCCTTGCGCACCGATCCCATGGACGCCTCCTCTCACAGCGGTCTTTCTGCTTTCCGCATTCCCCATGGTCGTCCATGATGCGGATGTCGCGCCAAGTGGATAGACGCCGCGCGGGGGGTTTGTGACGGTACTGGTGCACAGCGAATACGTCGAGAGCCCGCGTCTCCCAAGGGTCGTACCGCATACGGCTGCTGACTGTGAGTGAAATATGATTCTTCGTGGCGAACGAGTGACGCACGGTGCGTCCGGGTGAACCGGGTGCCCCCGATCCGGCGTGACAATCGGCCGATAGCATGCCGCAGCTCAATGTCCCAAGGACGACGGGGGTTGTCGTGTTCGGAATAGTCAGGCCATGCAGTCACCGGCTCGGAGAGGGCCTCAAGACCCAGTGGATGGCGCACCTGTGCGGGCTGTGTCTCGCGCTGCGCGGCGACCACGGGCAGTTCGCGCGGGTCGTCACCAACTACGACGGCCTGCTGATATCGGTTCTGACGGAGGCTCAGGCCGACCGGGTGCCGGCCGACGGATGGCGGCGGACGGCGGGACCGTGCCCGTTGCGCGGGATGCGCACCGCGTCCGTCGCGCAGGGCGAGGGCGCCCGGCTCGCGGCCGCCGTCTCGCTGGTGCTCGCCTCGGCCAAGGTGCGCGACCACGTCGCAGACGGGGACGGGCTGCTGGCGCGGCGGCCCGTCGCCGTCGCCGCGCGCAGGGTCGCCGCGAGCTGGGGCCGGGCCGGGGAACGCGGCGGGGCCGCCGTCGGGTTCGACACCGCAGTCCTCGTCGACGCGGTGGAACGGCAGGTGGGCATCGAGGCGCTCGCCGGGCCCGGCACCCCGCTGTGCGCCGTCACCGAGCCGACCGAGAGCGCCACCGCCGCCGCCTTCGCGCACACCGCGGTCCTGGCGGGCCGGCCGGGCAACGCCGCGCCGCTCGCCGAGGCCGGCCGGCTCTTCGGGCGGCTGGCGCATCTGCTGGACGCGGTCGAGGACCGGGAGTCCGACGCGGCGGCCGGTGCCTGGAACCCGCTGACGGCCACCGGCACCCCGCTCACCGAGGCCCGCCGGCTCGCCGACGACGCCCTGCACGGCATCCGGCTCGCGCTGCGCGACATGGAGTTCGTGGACGGCAGACTCGCGCACCTGCTGCTGGCGCACGAGCTGGAGCGGTCGGTCGACCGGGCGTTCGGGACGCAGTCGTGCGGGCACGCGCACGCGCCGGAGGGCTCCTTCGGACCGCCGACCGGCCCGTACGCCCCCCGGGGGCCGGTGGACCCCCACGCGCCCGGCAACCCCTACGGCGGCAACCCCTTCGGCGGTGAGCCGCCACGGCCCGGGAAGCGGGGCTTCTGGGCCGGGTGCGCGGTCGCGCTCGGGCTGTGCTGCACCTGCCAGGTCTGCTGTGCCGACGAGTTCGAGGGGCCCTGGTCGCGCAAGAAGCACGAGGGCTGGTGCCGCGACGGCTGTGACGGCTGCGATTGCTGCTGCGACGGGTGTCAGTGCTGCGAGTGCTGTGAGTGCTGCTCCTGCGACTGCTGACGCGGCGTCATCGTTTCGGCCCGTGGCGCCCCGTGTGGGGCGCCACGGTGAGCGACGGGCATCCCCGGAACGTATCCCTGGTCGAGGACGCGGACTTCGCAGGGCCGTCCATCGGGACGGGCGGTCGGCCGTTCGCGTGCCGGCAACCCGCGGAGCCACCGCTCCGGATGCTCGAAAGGATCAATGATCATGCCCGGGCGCTCTGACAAAACCGTTCCGCTCGCCGTGAAGATCGTGGTGAGCGGTGGGCTCGGGGTCGGTAAGACGACCTTCATCGGGGCCGTCTCCGAGATCGACCCGCTCGACACCGAGGCGCCGATCACCCAGGTGTCGGTCGGGGTCGACTCGCTCGAGGGGGTGGAGTCCAAGACCACCACCACCGTCGCGCTCGACTTCGGACGGATCACGTTCGACCATGCCATCGCGCTGTACCTGTTCGGCACACCCGGGCAGGACCGGTTCGCCTTCCTGTGGGGCGACCTGGTGGAGGGAGCGCTCGGAACGGTGGTCCTCGCGGACACCCGGCGGATCGAGGAGTGCTTCCCGGCCGTCGACTACTTCGAGGCCCAGGGCGCGCCGTTCGTCCTCGCGGTGAACCGCTTCGACGGGGCCGAGCACTTCGAACTGGAGGAAGTCCGGGCGGCGTTGGGACTGAGCCCAGAGGTGCCCGTGCTGGAGTGCGACGCGCGCGAGCGCGGCTCCGTACGGGACGTGCTGGGGGCGTTGATGGATCGGGTGGTCGGGTTTCGCGCCGCTCCGGGGCGGCGGGCGGTCGGGGCGCGCTGATCGCCGTAGGGCGGACGTGAGGTGGGGCGAAAGCGAGGGAAAAGGCGCATATCGAGGGGAGAGCGCGGAGGTGAAGGCGGAGCTGGGGGAGGGGAGAACGCGAAGAGGGCGCCCCGGGAACGGGGGCCGCAGTGGGTCAGCTCAACAGGAACAGGACCACACGCGACCGAAGTCGATGTGGGAGCGGGTGACCAGACACTGCTGCGGATGCATGGGCCAAGTGGAACAGGTCTCCGATTACGCGTCAACCGACTTGAGACGTACGGCTCACAGTGTGGACGGCCTTGACAGTGAGGGGAAACGCCCACGTACTCTCGCTGCACGGCCCTGCTGAGGGGCTCGGCCGTATCTGCGCCGCGCGGCGCGCCCCATTCGGTGTGTGAAGGCACCTACCCGTGTTCGATCCCAGCTGTCACGGAGCCTTCGCATGTCTTCCGAAACCCTCGACCCCGAAGCGCCCGCCACCCTCGTGATCGTCGGGGCCGGGCCGCGGGGGACCGGCCTCATCGAGCGGATCGCCGCCAACGCCCCTGAGCTGTACGCCGGTTCGGGACTCGACATCCATCTCGTCGACCCGCATCCGCCGGGTGCCGGACGCATCTGGCGGGCCGCCCAGTCACCGCTGCTGTGGATGAACTCGCACGCCGAGGACGTCACCATGTTCACCGACGAGTCGGTGGAGATGGCCGGGCCGGCCCGGCCCGGCCCGACGCTGCACGAGTGGGCGGGCATCGACGGGCGTACCTTCGCCGACCGGCAGCTCCAGGGCTCCTATCTGCGCTGGGTGCACGAGCAGGCGGTCGCCGCCCTGCCCGCGGAGATCACCGTCCACCACCATCCGGGGCGCGCTCTGCGGGTGAGCGGCCCCCGTACGGGACGCCAGCAGGTGTGGCTGGAAGGCCGGGACCAGCCCCTGCCCGCCGATCTCGTCGTCCTCGCGCACGGTCATCTGGATGCCGAACTCGACGAGGAACAGCGTGAGTTGGCGGCCTACGCGGCGGAGCACGGGCTCGTCCACCTGCCGCCGGACTTCACGGCCGACAGCGACCTGTCCGCGCTGCCGGCCGGCGAACCCGTGCTGGTGCGTGGTTTCGGGCTCGCCTTCGTCGACCTGATGGTGCTCCTCACCGAGGGGCGCGGCGGGCGGTACGAGGGGGACACCTATGTGCCCTCGGGGCGGGAACCGGTGCTGTACGTCGGCTCGCGGCGCGGGGTGCCGTACCACTCGAAGATCGGCTACGACTGGACCGGCGAACGGCCGCCGCTGCCCCGGTTCCTGGGACCCGCCGAGATCGACGGGCTGCTCGCGCGGCCCGGGGGCTTCGACTTCCGGCGGGATGTCTGGCCGCTGGTGGAGAAGGAGCTGGGCTTCGCCCACTACCACCGGCTGTTCACGGTCCACGCCGAGCGGACCGCGATCGCCTGGACCGACTTCGAGGAGAAGTACGAGGCCGCGTCCGAGGGCGCCGAGCGGGAGGCCCTGGTGGCGTCCGCCGTGCCCGACCCGCGGGACCGGCTCGACCTGGCCGCCCTCGACCGGCCGTTGGCCGGGGTGACGTACGGATCCTTCGCGGAGTTCCAGGAAGGGCTGCGCGGCTATGTGGAGGACGACCTGAGCCGCCGTCACGACGCCGCACACAGCACCGACCTGGCCGTGTTCCTGGGACTGCTGTCCGTCTACGGACAACTGGTCCGCCTCGGTGACATCGGCTCCTGGTGGCACGGGTTCTTCAGCTACCTCGCCTCCGGGCCGCCGGGGCCCCGGCTGAGACAGCTGATCGCGCTGTCCCGGGCGGGGGTGCTGAAGTTCGTCGGCGCCGACATGGCCGTACACGCGCGGGACGGGGTGTTCCGGGCGTCGAGCGCCACCGTGCCGGGCTTCTCGGTCGAGGCGCGGGCGCTGGTGGAGGCCCGGCTGCCGGAGCCGACGCTCCGGCGCGCCCTCGACCCGCTGCTGCGGGAACTGCACGCCGACGGGGCCGGCGAGACCCCGGACGGGCTGCTGCGGGTGGACCGCGCCGACGGGCGGGTCCTGGACCGGGCCGGCCGGCCGCACCCACGGCGCTTCGCGCTCGGACCGCACACCGACGGCCGTACGCCGGGCGCGTTCACCCGGCCGCGCACCGGCGGCCCCGCGTTCCGGCAGAACGACGCCACCGCCCGGGCCGCCCTGGTGTTCCTGCGGGATCTGGGCGCCGATGCCGTCGGGTGAACCGCTCCACTTCGAAGCGTCACGGAAGAAAGGGTTCTCCCCCATGACCTCATCGCACGGCCGGGGCCCGCTGCACCTGGCGGCCGCCGTCGACCAGCCGGGGGTGTACGACGCCGGCCCCTACGTCGAACTGGCGCGGCTCGCCGAGCGGGGCGGACTCGACTTCGTGACGCTGGACGACACCTTCGCCCGGCCCGGGCCCGACGCGTCGGCCGTGCTGTCCCGGGTGGCGCCCGCCACGCACCGCGTCGGACTGGTGCCCACCCTCACCACCACCCACACCGAGCCCTTCCACATCCAGGCCACGGTCGCCACGCTCGACCGGGTCAGCCGGGGCCGGGCCGGCTGGCGGATCGACGTCTCCACCACGGAGGGGGAGGCCCGGCTCTTCGGCCGCCGGCACACCGCGCCGCTGGACGCGCTGTGGCGGGAGGCCGGTGAAGTGGCCCACGTGGCCGCGAAGTTGTGGGACAGCTGGGAGGACGGCGCCGTGGTACGCGATGTGCCGACCGGCCGTTTCCTCGACCGCGACAAGCTGCACCACGTCGACTTCACCGGCGAGGCCTTCTCGGTGCGGGGCCCCGCCCTGGCACCCAGACCTCCGCAGGGACACCCGGTGCGCGTGGTCGACGCCACCGAGGGACCCGCCCGGTCCACCGCCGCCCGCCACGCCGACGTGGCCCTCGTACGCGCGGCGAGCCCCGCACAGGCCCGCACCGTCCGCGACCGGCTGCGGGCCGACGTGGCCGCGGCGGGGCGCGACCCCAACTCCCTGCTCGTCCTGGTGAGTCTGCTGATCGACCTCGGGGACGGCGAGCACGCCGCCGAACCCGGCCACGGCGGAGGCGGCCCCCGGCAGACCGCGCAGGGCCCGCTCTACCGGGGCGGCCCCGTCGACCTCGCCGACCTGATCGCCTCCTGGTACAAGGACGGCATCGCCGACGGCTTCCACCTCACCCCCGTCGAACCGCGCCGTGATCTGGAACGGCTGGTCAACGGCACGGTGGCGCTGCTCCAGCACCGTGGTCTGTTCCGCACCTTCTACCCGGGCAGCACGCTCCGCGAGCACCTGGGGCTGGCCCGGCCCGCCAACCAGTACGCGGGGGGAGCGGCATGAGCGGACACCGACCCCGGGGCCCGAGGCCGCCCGGCAGGCAGTGCCACCTGGCCCTGTACTTCCCCGGCGCCGACACCACCACCGTCTGGACCGGCCCCGACGCGAAGTCGCCGATCGAGTTCTCCTCCTTCGAACACCTCGCCCGGACCGCCGAACGCGGTCTGTTCGACTTCTTCCTCCTCGCCGAGGGGCCGCGACCGCGCGACCACCAGGGCCGTATCCATGACCTGGACGTGGCCGGCCGCCCCGAGCCGCTCACCGTCCTCAACGCGCTCGCCGCCGTGACCGAGCGTCTGGGGCTGGCCGCCACGGCCGACGCCACGTACCACGAGCCGTTCGAACTCGCCCGCAGACTGGCCACCCTGGACCATCTCAGCGGCGGCCGGGCGGCCTGGCACGTGGTGACCTCCTCGGACGCCCGCACCGGCGAGGACTTCCGCCGAGGGGGCTACCTGGACCGCGCCGACCGGTATCCGCGGGCCGCCGAGTTCGTCGCCACCGCGAGAAGGCTGTGGGACTCCTGGACACCGGACGAGGCGCCCCGGCCGTTCGCGCACCGGGGCCGGCACTTCGACATCGCCGGGGAGTTCACCGTGCCGCGCTCACCGCAGGGGCACCCGGTGGTGATCCGGACGGGGGACTCGGGGGAGGGCCGGGAGGCCGCGGCCGCCACCGCCGACGTCGTCCTCGCGCGGCCCGGCACGCTGGAGGCCGGGCGCGCCTTCTACGCCGACGTCAAGGGACGGCTGGCCAAGTACGGCCGTACCGCCGACGATCTGAAGATCATGCCCGCCGTCACCGTCGTCCTCGGGGACACCGCCGCCGAGGCACAGGAGCGGGCCGCCACGATCAGACGCCGGCTGGTCTCCCCGCAGCGCGCCCTCCTCACCCTGGAGCGGCTCTGGGGCGTCGACCTGTCGGCCCACGACCCCGACGGGCCGCTGCCCGAGTTCGACCCGGTGGCCGACCCGCGGCGCACGGGGGGCCGCGCCCGGCACGGCGACGCGGTCGCGACCGCCGGGAAGCTGCGTGCGCTGTCGAGGGAGAAGGGGCTGTCCATCCGGCAGACCGTGATCGAGACGAGCGCCCGGCAGTCCCTCGTCGGCACACCCGAGGCGGTCGCCGCCGAACTGGCTCGGTTCGTGCGCGAGGACGCCGCCGACGGCTTCGTCCTCGTACCGCAGCTCACGCCCGGCGGGCTCGACGAGTTCGTCGACCGGGTGGTGCCGCTGCTGCAGGAGCGCGGTGCCTTCCGTACGGAATACGAGGGACACACCTTGCGCTCCCACCTCGGACTGCCCGACCCGGTGGGGACGGGCCAACCCCATGACGACAGGACAGATCCCATGACGACAAGGCCGACCCTATGACGGCGAAAGCGGCGAGCGCGGCAGACGTCGTGACGGTCGCGGCGGACGCCTGGCGGCAGTGGCACGGGCGCCGCCTGGAGACGGTCGCGGCGCCCTACGGCCCGCTCGCGCTCACCGGCACCCTCCCCCAGTGCCTGAAACGGCCTGGGGGGACCCCCAGCCCGAGGACTTTGCGGACGGTCGACTTCCGGACACCCCGGGGACCTGGGTGGCCGATGAGGACGCCGTGGTGCTCACCGCGACCGGCTCCGACGGGCTGACCGTGGACGGGAAGCCGTTCAGCGGGGAGGTACGGCTCGGCGCCGACACCGGACCGACGGGACGCGGCCCGGGTCGCGCTCGGTGACCGGCGGCTGGTCGTTCTGGTCCGTGAGGGGGTCTGGGGGGTACGCGACTTCGACCCGGACTCCGCGGCCCCGGCACCGCTTCCCGGGCATCGACGCGACCCCCTACGACGCGCGCTGGGCGGTGCCCGCCCGCTTCACCCCGTACGACGAGGACCGTACCGTCCGGGTGCCGAACGCCGACGGGCGTGAGCGCGGTCTCGGGCTCGGCGGGGAACCGGCGTTCGTCCTGGCCGGGCAGCGGCTCACCCTCCGCGTGAGCGTGCAGGGCGACGGTTCGCTGTGGGCCGTGTTCGCCGACGCCACCAGAGGGGTGACCAGCTACCGGTTCCTGTACTCCGGCGCACCCGACGCGGACGGACGCACGACGGTCGACTTCAACCGGGCCGTACTGCACTCCGTGCGCCTTTGCGGATGCTTTCCTCTGCCCCTTCCCGCCGCCGGGGAACACATATGACGTGGCGGTCGAGGCAGGGGAGCGCAACCTGGTCTGAGCTGGGGCAAGAGGCTGCAAGAGGGCTCAACTCACGCAGTTCGTTGAAGGTCTGACGGCCGAAAGGCGCCCTTGCGCCGACCGGCCGTTCGGCCGAATACTCCCCCTCAGCGCTTGTCAGGGTCACGGCGTGTCCGGAATCCGGACGAACGTCGGTCCCTGGCTGCGCCTCACGGGCCCCGACCCCACACCACGGGCCCCCGACTTCCCCTGGGAGGGAACGAAACGTGAGGATCAAGCGCACCACCCCCACCACCCCCACGAGCGGCATCTCGAGACGGACCCGGCTGACCGCCGTGACCACCGGACTCGTGGCCGCCGCCGCCATCGCCATCCCCCAGGCGAGCGCGGCCGACACCGCCACCTTCAGTACCGCCGAACTGAAGAGCGCCGGCGACTCGGTGCTCCAGGCGGACATCCCGGGCACCGCCTGGGCGGTCGACAGCAAGACCAACCGCCTCCTGGTCACCGTCGACAGCACGGTCTCGGACGCCGAGATCGCGCAGATCAAGGAGCAGGCGGGCGACAACGCCGGCGCGCTCACGATCAAGCACACCCCGGGCAAGTTCAACAAGCTGATCGGCGGCGGCGACGCCATCTACGGCGGCGGCTACCGCTGCTCGCTCGGCTTCAACGTCGTCAGCGGGAGCACCTACTACTTCCTGACCGCCGGGCACTGCGGCGAGGTCGCCTCGACCTGGTACTCCAACTCCGGTCAGACCACCGTGCTGGGCACGAACTCCGGCTACAGCTTCCCGACCAACGACTACGCGCTGGTCCGCTACACCAACACCTCGGTCGCCAAGGCGGGCACCGCGGGCAACACCGACATCACCAGTGCCGGCAACGCCACGGTGGGCCAGTCGGTCATCCGGGACGGCTCCACGACCGGTATCCACACCGGCCGGGTGACCGCCCTCAACGCCACGGTCAACTACGGCAGCGGCGACGTGGTCTACCAGATGATCCAGACCAACGTCTGCGCCGAGGGCGGCGACTCCGGCGGAGCGCTCTACACCTCCGGTGGTGTCGCGCTGGGTCTGACCTCCGGTGGCAGCGGCAACTGCACCTCGGGCGGTACGACCTTCTTCCAGCCCGTGACCGAGGCCCTGAGCCGCTACGGCGTCAGCGTCTTCTAGTCCTCACGCGAGCGTCCTGACGAAGGAGCCCTGACGAGGGAGTCCTCACGCGGGACCGCTTCACCCGGCCTGTGGCCGATCGCGGGCGAGCCCCCGTACGCAACCGGCGTGCGGGGGCTCGCCCTTGCCGGAGGGCGGGGTTACCGTCGGGGTACAGGCAGTGATGCGCGGGCAGTGCTGTGGACCCCTGGGGGCCGGCCATGGTCGAGGAGCTGGTGGTGGCGGGCGTCGCGCTGGTGTCCGCCGGAGCGGTGTACGTGGCGGCGGCGGCGCGGGTCGTCAAGCAGTACGAGCGGGGCGTGGTCCTCCGGCTCGGGAAACTCCGGCCCGAGGTACGCGGCCCCGGACTCACCCTGATCCTTCCGGGCATCGACCGGCTCCGGAAGGTCAACATGCAGATCGTCACGATGCCGGTGCCCGGGCAGGAGGGCATCACCCGGGACAACGTCACCGTGCGCGTGGACGCCGTCGTCTACTTCAAGGTGACCTCGCCGGCCGAGGCGGTCATGCGGGTGGAGGACTACCGGTTCGCCGTCTCGCAGATGGCGCAGACCTCCCTGCGTTCGATCATCGGCAAGAGCGATCTGGACGATCTGCTGTCCGACCGCGAAAAGCTCAACCAGGGGCTGGAGTTGATGATCGACAGCCCGGCCGTGGAGTGGGGTGTCACCATCGACCGGGTGGAGATCAAGGACGTGTCCCTGCCCGAGACGATGAAGCGGTCGATGGCCCGGCAGGCCGAGGCCGACCGCGAGCGGCGGGCCCGGATCATCAACGCCGACGCCGAACTCCAGGCGTCGAAGAAGCTCGCCGAGGCGGCGAAGGAGATGTCCGAGCAGCCCGCCGCGCTCCAGCTGCGGCTGCTCCAGACGGTGGTGGCGGTCGCCGCCGAGAAGAACTCCACGCTGGTGCTGCCGTTCCCGGTGGAGCTGCTGAGGTTCCTGGAGCGGGCCCAGCAGCAGCAACCGCTTCCCCCGACGTCCTCCACACCCCCGACGACTTCCACACCTTCGCCGCCCGAGGCGACGTCGGGTTCCGGCCAGGACTAGACCTCACCGCCACGTAAGTGGTTACTCACGCGTAGCGTTTGCAGTGCGAATTCTCCTGCGGTGGCCAGGGGATGTTCCGGGGTGGTGAAGGCGTGGAGGGCGCGCGGTGTTCACCCTGTGCGCGTCCTGAAGTCGACCTTGTGTGTCCCCTGTGCCGTTCGGAAGAGTGGGCGCCCGTCAACCAGCCTTCCGGCCCGGAGCTGCCCCCATAACCGCTCGGGCCGACCCCCCACAGGAGGACGCGAGTTGAAGCACCGACGCATACCCGGGCGGCGGATGGTCATGACGGGCGCGGGCATCGCCGCGCTCGTCGCAGCCGGAGTGACCTTCCAGACTGCGAACGCCAGCGAGCCTGCGAAGACCTCGCAGCCCGCCCCCCTCTCGGCCCTCGCGGCCGGAAAGCTCGCCTCGACGCTCGGCCAGGACCTCGGCGCCGACGCGGCGGGCACGTACTACGACGCCAAGAGCAAGAGCCTCGTGGTGAACGTCCTCGACGCGACTGCCGCGAAGACCGTCGAGGCGGCCGGCGCCAAGGCCAGAATCGTCGAGAACTCCCTCGCCGAACTGACCGGCGCCCGTACGACGCTCAAGGCGGACGCGTCCGTCCCGGGCACCGCCTGGGTGACCGACCCGACCACCAACAAGGTCGTCGTCACCGCCGACCGCACGGTCTCCGACACCGAGTGGGCCAAGCTCACCAAGGTCGTCGACGGGCTCGGTCAGGTGGCCGAACTCCAGCGCACCAAGGGGGAGTTCAAGCCCTTCATCGCCGGCGGTGACGCCATCACCGGCGGCACCGGGCGCTGCTCTCTCGGCTTCAACGTGGTCAAGGGGGGCGAGCCGTACTTCCTGACCGCCGGGCACTGCACCGACGCCATCTCCACCTGGTCGGACTCCTCCGGCACCGAGATCGGCGCCAACGAGGTGTCCAGCTTCCCGGACAACGACTACGGCCTGGTCAAGTACACCGCCGAGGTCGACCACCCGAGCGAGGTCGACCTCTACAACGGCTCGGCCCAGCAGATCACCGGCGCCGCCGAGGCCACCGTCGGCATGAAGGTCACCCGCAGCGGCTCGACCACCCAGGTGCACTCCGGCACGGTCACCGGCCTGGACGCCACGGTGAACTACGGCAACGGTGACATCGTCAACGGCCTCATCCAGACCGACGTCTGCGCCGAGCCCGGCGACAGCGGCGGCTCCCTCTTCTCGGGCAGCAGCGCGGTCGGCCTGACCTCGGGGGGCAGCGGCGACTGCACCGCCGGCGGGGAGACGTTCTTCCAGCCGGTGACGGAGGCGCTGTCGGCGACGGGGACGCAGATCGGCTGACGGTCCCGCAGCGCAGCCCTTCGAGCAGCTGAAGTCCCGCCCCGCACGAGAGGGGCGGGACTTCCTGCGTGGAGGGGGCGTCGGGGGCCGCGGGGCGCGTCGGCGCCGGTGGTCGGTGTCATGTCCCCGCAGTCCGGGGGTACGGGGTGTTTCCGCAGGTGGGAGGCGTCCGAACGGTTGTCGTACAGACGTTCGGGAATTGGTCTATGGTGGGGGTGAGCGAGTAGGGAACTGATGTTCGATTAGTGGGAGGTGCGGATGTCAGGGTTCACGCATCTGCACACCGTCTCCGGGTTCTCCCTGCGCTACGGCGCCTCGCACCCGGAGCGGCTGGCCGAGCGCGCCTCGGAGCGGGGGATGGACGCCCTCGCTCTCACCGACCGCGACACCCTCGCCGGCTCGGTCCGCTTCGCCAAGGCCTGCGCGAAGGCGGGTGTGCGCCCGCTGTTCGGAGTGGACCTGGCGGTGGCGCCCCCCGAGCGGCCGCAGAGCGACGCGTCCGTACGGCGGGACAGGCGCCGCACCCCCGTGCGCGGCGGCGCCTTCATCGACGAGTCGGCACCCCGTGTCACCTTCCTCGCCCGCGACGGCGCCCGGGGCTGGGGCGACCTGTGCCGGATCGTCACGGCCGCGCACGAGGGCGAGGGCACCCCGGTACTGCCCTGGGCCGAGAACCACGGCGCGGGCCTGACCGTCCTGCTCGGCCCCGCCTCCGACGTCGGCCGCGCGCTCGCCGCGGGCCGGCCGGACCGCGCGGCGAGGCTCCTCACCCCCTGGCGGGAGGTGTACGGCGACGCCCTGCGGCTGGAGGCCGTCTGGCACGGGCGCACCGGCACCGGACCCGGCTCCCTGCGGCTGGCCGCCCGTACCGTCGGCTTCGCCGCCGAGCAGCGGATCCGGCCCGTCCTCAGCAACGCCGTCCGGTACGCCGACCCCGGCCAGGGCCCGGTCGCGGACGTGCTGGACGCCGCCCGGCGGCTGGTCCCGGTCGACCCGGCGAAAGGGCTGGACTCCGGGGAGGCCTGGCTCAAGGACGCGGGCGCGATGCTGCGCACGGCCGAGCGGATCGTCGAGGCGGCGGGCTACCGGCGCGACACCGCGCACCGTCTGCTGGAACAGACGCGGGCGACGGCCGCCGAGTGCCTGGTCGACCCCGAGGACGACCTCGGCATGGGTGCAGTCCACTTCCCCGAGCCGCACCTCGTCGGCGCGGGCCGCCGCACCGCCCAGCGGACACTGGCCTCCCGGGCGGCGGCCGGGATGGTGCTGCGCGGCCACTCCGGCAAGCGCGCCTACTGGGAGCGGATGCACCGGGAGCTGGACATCATCGCCCACCACGGCTTCGCCTCGTACTTCCTGACGGTCGCCCAGGTCGTGGACGACGTGCGGGGGATGGGCATCCGGGTCGCGGCCCGCGGCTCCGGCGCGGGATCGCTGGTGAACCACCTGCTCGGCATCGCGAACGCCGATCCGGTCGAGCACGGGCTGCTGATGGAGCGCTTCCTGTCCAAGGAGCGGGTCGTGCTGCCCGACATCGACATCGACGTGGAGTCCGCGCGCCGGCTGGAGGTCTACCGGGCGATCATCGGCCGGTTCGGCACCGAGCGGGTCGCGACGGTCGCGATGCCGGAGACGTACCGGGTCCGCCACGCCATCCGGGACGTCGGCGCGGCCCTGTCCATGGACCCGGCCGACATCGACCGCATCGCCAAGTCCTTCCCGCACATCCGGGCGCGCGACGCCCGGGCGGCGCTGGAGGAACTGCCCGAACTCAGGTCGCTGGCGGGGGAGAAGGAGCGGTACGGGCGGCTCTGGGAGCTGGTCGAGTCTCTCGACGCCCTCCCGCGCGGAGTCGCCATGCATCCGTGCGGGGTGCTCCTCTCCGACGCCTCCCTGCTCTCCCGTACGCCGGTCATGCCGACCAGCGGCGAGGGGTTCCCCATGGCCCAGTTCGACAAGGACGACGTCGAGGACCTCGGGCTGCTCAAGCTGGACGTGCTGGGCGTGCGGATGCAGTCGGCGATGGCGCACGCGGTGGGCGAGGTGGAGCGGGCGACGGGGGAGCGTATCGACCTGGACACGCTGAAGGGCGGCGATCCGGCGACGTACCGGCTCATCCGGTCCGCCGAGACGCTGGGGTGCTTCCAGATCGAGTCGCCGGGCCAGCGGGACCTGGTGGGGCGGTTGCAGCCGGCCACCTTCCACGATCTCGTCGTCGACATCTCCCTCTTCCGGCCCGGGCCGGTCGCCGCCGACATGGTGCGGCCGTTCATCGAGGCGCGGCACGGGCGGGCGCCGGTCCGGTATCCGCACCCGGATCTGGCGGAGCCGCTGCGGGACACCTACGGGGTCGTCGTCTTCCACGAGCAGATCATCGACATCGTCGCCGTCATGACCGGCTGCGGGCGCGGTGAGGCGGACCGGATCAGGCGCGGGCTGTCGGACCCGGAGTCGCAGGGGCGGATCAAGGTGTGGTTCGCCCAGCACGCGGCGGTCGGCGGATATGACGCAGAAACGATTCAGCGGACCTGGGAGATCATCGAGGCGTTCGGCTCGTACGGTTTCTGCAAGGCGCACGCGGTCGCCTTCGCCGTGCCGACGTACCAGTCGGCGTGGCTGAAGGCGCACCACCCGGCCGCCTTCTATGCCGGGCTGCTCACCCATGACCCCGGGATGTACCCGAAGCGGCTGCTGCTGGCGGACGCGCGGCGGCGGGGGGTGCCGGTGCTGCCGTTGGACGTGAACCGGTCGGCGGTCGCCCACCGGATCGAACTGGTGTCTGATTCAGGGCCTGATTCCTCCGGTGTATCCGGTGCATCCGGTGCAGGCTCTGATCCGTCCGGTTCCGGTGTCTGGGGGCTGCGGCTCGCCCTCTCCGACGTGTACGGCATCACCGAGGCCGAGGCGGCGCGGATCGCGGACGGGCAGCCGTACTCCTCGCTGCTGGACTTCTGGGAACGGGCGCGGCCGAGCCGTCCGCTCGCCGCGCGGCTCGCACAGGTCGGCGCGCTGGACGCGTTCGGCGCCAACCGGCGCGATCTGCAACTGCACCTGACCGAACTGCACCGGGGCGCCCGGGGCGCGGGCGGCGGTCAACTCCCGCTGGCCGGCGGGCGGAAGACCACCCCGGCCGGGCTGCCCGACCTGTCCTCCGCCGAGAAGCTCAGCGCCGAACTGGGCGTGCTGTCCATGGACGCCTCGCGCCATCTGATGGACGACCACCGGAGCTTCCTCGACGAACTGGGCGTGCTGTCGGCGCGCCGGCTGCGCGACACCCGGCACGGCGAGACGGTCCTGGTGGCGGGCGCCAAGGCGGCCACCCAGACCCCGCCGATCCGGTCCGGCAAACGGGTCATCTTCACCACCCTGGACGACGGCACCGGCCTGGTCGACCTCGCCTTCTTCGACGACTCCCACGACGCCTGCGCGCACACCGTCTTCCACTCCTGGCTGCTGCTGGTGCGCGGGGTGGTGCAGCGGCGCGGCCCGCGCAGCCTCAGCGTGGTGGGCGCCGCCGCCTGGAACCTCGCCGAACTGCTGGAGGTGCGCCGGGACGAGGGGCTGGAAGGGGTCGCGGCCCGGCTGGCCGACCCCGGCGGCGCCCCGGACGCGGGCGCCCCTGACACGAGTGCCCCGGACGCGGGGGTCGACGGCGACGGCCCGGCGCGTAGCCGGCTCGCCGGTTCGGACGGGCTGCCCGCGCCGGCGGGCTCGGCCGCCCGGGACGCGAGCGAACAGCGTCGCATCCGCATGCCCACGGGGTACGAGATGCACCCCTGGGCCGATCTGCGCCCCGCGGGCGAAGGGCCCGCGGTGGGAAGGAAGTTGTGGCACCAGAGTCCGGGGAGTGCGGGATGACCATCCTCTGCGTACGTTTCCAGCTGCCTTCGACGGACGAGGCCGCTCTGCCGGCGCTGCTCGGGCTGCTGGAGGAGTTCACGCCGGTCGTCGAGGCGTTGCCGCCGGACGGGGCGCTGGCCGATCTGCGCGGCGCCGAACGGTACTTCGGGCGCAGCGCGGTCGAACTGGCGTCGGTGATCAGGGTGCGCGCGCTCGCGCTGCACGGGGTCGACTGCGTGATCGGCGCGGGCCCCGGCCCGATGTCGGCCCGCGTGGCGCTGCGCGGCGCCCGGCCCGGGGTGACGTGCGCGGTCCCCGAGGGCGGGGTACGGGAGTTCCTCGCCGATAAGCCCGTCGTGGCGTTGCCCGGTGTGGGTACGGCGACCGCCCGCACCCTGTGCGAGTACGGCCTCGACACCCTCGGCAGGGTGGCCTCCGCACCCCTTTCCACGCTCCAGCGCCTGGTCGGCGCGAAGGCGGGCCGGGAACTGCACGACAAAGCGAACGGCGTCGACCGCGGCCGGGTCGTACCGAACGCCGTCTCGCGCTCGCTGGCCACCGAACGCCCCTTCACCCGGGACGAGTTGGACCCCGACCGGCATCGCCGCGCGCTCCTGTCGGCCGCCGGGGAACTGGGCGCCCGGCTGCGTGCCATGGAGAAGGTCTGCCGCACCCTGACCCTCACCGTGCGCTACGCCGACCTCCCCCACTCTCGAACAGGCTCGAGCGGGGGGACCCCCACCGCCACCACCCGCAGCCGCACCCTCGGGGAGCCGACCGCGCACTCGGCGGCCCTGACGAGGACGGCGTACGGCCTGTACGAGGCACTCGGTCTCCAGCGCGCCCGGGTCCGCGCGATCGCCCTGCGCGCCGAGGCGCTCGGCCCCGCCGACCAGGCCTCCCACCAGCTCACCTTCGATCCCGTGGACGAGAAGGTCCGCCGGATCGAGGAGGTGGCCGACCGGGTGCGGGCGAAGTTCGGGCCGGGAGCGGTGAAGCCCGGGACGCTGGCGGCGTGAGGCGACGGCGGCCGGGACGGGGTCAGTTGGCCCATGGGGGAGTGATCCGGGTCCCGTCGGCCAGCTCCGCCTCCAGGCCGATGGACGTGGTGACCCAGGAGAGTGCGGTGTGATCGGTCGGGTTCTCGACGGCCAGGGTCGCGCCCGGATTGACGATCACCGTGTCGCCGGCCCTGATCCGCTCGGCGTGGCCGTCGAGCGTGAGGATCAGTTCGCCGACGAGCAGATGGAAGATCTCCTCCCGGTTGACGGTGTGCGCGGGCGCCTTCGTCCCGGCGGGGATCTCGCCCCTCCAGGCGCACAGCTCCTTGCTGCCGGTGCGGGGAGTGGCGTACGAGACGAAGCGGGCGCCGTGGATCTCGTGGGTGACGGCGTCGGACGAACGGATGACGGGCATGGGTGTCTCCTGTCGGTTTCGGCTTCCGGTGGGCGTCGTCGCTGCCGGACACCCGCCCGAAGATGGTCAAGCAGCTTGACCATCTGGCCCTATGGTCAAGCTGCTTGACCAATCTGTCAAGAATGTTTCAATGCGGATGTGCAGAACTCCGAAGCCCTCGCCCTCAGCGCCGTCCTGCTCGCCGCCGCGGGTGAGCTCACCCAGCGCATCAACGACGGTGTCCTCGCCCGTGGATTCGAGGCGCGGCCCGCCTACGGCTTCGCCTTCACCCGGCTCGCCCCGGACGGCGCCACGGTCACCGAGCTGGGCGTCCATCTCGGGGTCACCAAGCAGGCGGCGAGTCAGCTCGTCGAGGAGCTCGTGCGGAAGGGGTATGTCGAGCGCCGGCCGCACCCCGAGGACGCGCGGGCCCGGCTGATCGTGCTCACCGGGCGCGGCTGGGAGTGCACCCGGGCGGCGGAGGAGGCGGCCGCCGAGGCGGTGCGGGCATGGGTCGCCGTGCTCGGCGAGGAGCATGTGCGCGTGCTGCGCGACCAGTTGTCTCGCATCGCCCCTCATGGCCCCATTCGGCCCGCTTGGTGACGTCATATCAGTGATCCCGGGTCGGCACCGGCTATCACTGGAAGTTTTTACTGACGCGTAACTTCACAGTTCAGCTACTCGCCCGTAACTTGACGAGTGAACAGCATCCTCGTGATCCGGGTCACAGGGCGTAAGGCCATCGCATCCTCCCTTGAGCCGCAAGGAGATCACCCGATGCTGCCCTGGAAACGCGCGCTCAGACCCCTCGCCGCACTGCTGCTGGCCGCCGCGGCCGCCACCGTCCCCGCCACCGCCGCCCACGCCGACTCCGCCGCCACCGCCTCGGCGAGCGGCTGGAACGACTACCGCTGCAAGCCCTCCGCCGCCCACCCCCGCCCCGTCGTCCTCGTGCACGGAACCTTCGGCAACTCGGTGGACAACTGGCTGGCCCTCGCCCCCTACCTCACCGTCCGCGGCTATTGCGTCTTCTCCGTCGACTACGGCCAACTGCCGGGCGTCCCGCTCTTCAACGGCCTCGGCCCCATCGACAAGTCGGCCGCGCAGCTCTCCACCTTCGTCGACAAGGTGCTCGCCGCGACCGGCGCCGCCGAGGCCGACCTCGTCGGCCACTCACAGGGCGGCATGATGCCGCGCTACTACCTGAAGTTCCTCGGCGGCGCCGCCAAGGTCAACGCGCTCGTCGGCGTCGCCCCCGACAACCACGGCACCACGCTGAGCGGACTCGCCAACCTGCTGCCCTACTTCCCGGGCGCCGAGGACCTCCTCTCGACCGCCACCCCCGGCCTCGCCGACCAGGTCGCCGGATCGGCCTTCCTCACCAAGCTCAACGCGGGCGGCGACACCGTCGCCGGTGTCCGCTACACCGTCATCGCCACCAAGTACGACGAAGTGGTCACGCCGTGGCGCACCCAGTACCTCAGCGGGTCCGACGTGCACAACGTCCTGCTCCAGGACCTGTGCCCGGTGGACCTCTCCGAGCACCTGGCGATCGGTCTGCTCGACCGGATCGCCTTCCATGAGGTGGCCAACGCCCTTGACCCGGCCCGTGCCACCGCCACCACCTGCGCGTCCGTCTTCAGCTGACCGGTCGACGAGCTGACGCACAGGTGTTCCGCCGGGGCCTGTCCGACCTGAGCCGCCGGTCAGGCCCCGGAGTTCCGAAGGGGACGGCGGCTCAGCGGCCGTGCCGTCCACCGTTCACCGCGCGCCTGCGCACCGACCCGAACAGCAGCGCCGCGCCCAGCGCCAGGACGGCCGCGCCGCCCACCGCGAGATACGGGGCGCTGCCGTCGCCACCGGTCTCCGCGAGGCTCTCGCCCGAACCCGAACCCGAACCCGAACCCGAACCCGGACCGGCACCGGCCGCGCTCGGCTCGTTGGCCGTGACGGGCGACTCGGCCGCGGCGGAGGGTTCGGTCGTCGGGTCGGTCGTCGGGTCCGTCGTCGTGGTGGCGTCGTCGTCCCCGTGACCGTGGTGCTCGATCGTCGACTTGCCGGCACCGTCCTCGATCTGTTCCTCGGAGGGCGCGGAGGCGGACGGCGCGGTACCGGTACCGGCCCCCGCTCCTGTGCCGGTGTTCGTGTTCGTGCCCGCGAACGTCACGTCCGAGCAGGAGTAGAACGCCTCCGGGCTGTCCGAGCGCTGCCAGATCGCATACAGCAGCTGCCTGCCCGAACGCTCGGGGAGGGTCCCGGAGAAGGTGTAGAAGCCGCCCGCCGCGACCGGGTCGGTGGCCGTCGCCACCGGGTGCTCCAGATCGAGGTCGGACCACGCCAGCGGCCCGGCGGGGTCGTAACCGGCCTTGGTGAGATAGACCTTGAAGGTGCCCTTGTGCGGGGCGGTCACGCGGTACTTGAAGGTGTACGAGCCGCTGCCGACGCCCGTCGCCGGCCAGTCGGCGCGGGCCAGGTCCAGCCCCTTGAACTCCTCGTTGTTCGCGCTGCACAGCCTGCCGTCCGGAATCAGCTCCTGGTGGCGGCCGTTCGCGTCGCCGATGCGGATGCCGTTCCAGTCGTACAGCGCCTGCGTCCCGCCCGCCGCGACCGCGGCCCGGCACGCGTCCGAGTTCGGGCTCTCCGGACCTTCCGCGTAGCACTGGGCGACCCGGCTGACCGGATCGCCCATCGACCCGTGCGCGGCCGCGGGCGCGGCGGACAGCAGGGTCAGGGCCGCCGGGACCAGCCCGACGGAGGCGACGGCGGCGACGGCGGCGGCCTTGCGGCGTGCGGGCATGGGGGAACTCCTCGGAACCGGAACAGGTGGTGGCCTGATGTGTGCCGGAACCAAGAAACCGCGAATTCGCCTGCTCGGGACGGCCCGTGGCGATCTTTAGGGTGGCCTTAAGGAAGCGCTGAGACTGGGATCAGGTAGGTAACGTCCACGGCATGAAGAGCGAGGAGATCCGGCCCGCCACGGCGGCCGACCTGCCGGCCGTGAAGGCCGTGACGGACGCGGCGTACACGCCTTACATCGAGCGCATCGGGCAGGTGCCGCAGCCCATGGAGGCGGACCACGCGGCCGACGTGGCCGCGGGGAAGGTGTTCGTGACCGGCGACCCGCTCGGTGGCGGGGTGGTCGGCCTGGTGGTGGTCGAGGCGTTCACCGACCACCTGTTCCTCGACAGCATCGCCGTCCGTCCCGACGCCCACGGCAAGGGCGTCGGGCGGCGGCTGCTGCACTTCGTGGACGCACACGCGCGTGCGCTGGGCCTGCCCGAGGTCAGGCTCTACACGAACGCGATGATGTGGGAGAACCAGGAGATCTACCCGAAGTACGGCTACGTGCTCGTGGAGCGACGCGTGGACGGGCCGTACGACCGCGTGCACTACCGCAAGCGACTGGCCTGAAGGCCGCGTCGCTCAGCCGTCCGGCCACCAGGTGCGTGCGATGTCCTTGCGCACCTCGGGGCGCCCGGCCGGCCGTTCGTCGACCTCGTCACGGATCCGGCGGGAGTCCGTCTTCTTCAGGGGCTTCTGCACGGTCGTACGGCGCATGGCTGCCTCCTTCAGGAGCTACCGGGTTCCGCGTTCGCACGGAGGTAGACCCTTTGGGGGAGAGTTCCTCATCGGCACCCCTTCTGTCAGTGGCGACTGTCACGATTCGATTGTCAGTGGTGGGTGTCACTCTTGGGCACATGAGGAAAAAGAGTGACGAACCGACTGCGCCGGGTGTCGACTGGGACGCGGCGGCGGCCGCCTTCGACGAGGAGCCGGACCACGGCCTGGGCGACCCGGGGGTGCGCGCCGCCTGGGCCCGGCGGCTGCGCGCCTGGCTGCCGGAGCGCGGCTGTGACCTCCTCGATCTCGGCTGCGGCACCGGCAGTCTGTCGCTCCTCGCGGCCGAGCAGGGACACCGGGTGACGGGGGTCGACCTGTCGTCGGCCATGATCGACCTGGCCCGCGCCAAACTCGCCGGGCGTGACGCGGTGTTCCTCCTCGGTGACGCGGCGGCGCCGCCGGTCGGTGAGCAGCGCTTCGACACCCTGCTGGTACGCCATGTGCTGTGGACCCTGCCCGACCCCGCCCGGGTCCTGCGGCACTGGCGCGGCCTGGTGCGACCGGGCGGGCGTCTCGTGCTGGTCGAGGGTGTGTGGGGGACCGTCACCCCGGTCGGTATACCTGCGGACCGGCTCACCGCCCTGCTGGCCCCGCTGACCGAGCACGCCCGCGTCGAACGGCTGTCGGAGGACGCGGGACTGTGGGGCGGGGCCGTGACGGACGAGCGGTACGCGGTGGTGGCGACGGTGTGAGAGGCAGCGTGCGGCGGTGCTGTGAAGGGTGGTGCCGTGCACGGCGTCGCTGGGCAACGCGGCGGCGGGCCGACGGCCGCTCAGTCCAGCAGCGACTCCAGGCCTCCCTCGGCGGTGGCCAGCGCCTCCAGCTCGTCGAGGGCGGTCATCGCGGCGGCCGCGGCCGCCGGGTCCCGCTCCGCCAGCCCGCTCTCCTCGAACTCGTCCTCGTCCAGTCGCCGTACGTCCGTCCCGTCGGCGGAGCGCCACAGGTCCAGGTCGAGGTCCTCGACGACCAGTTCACCGCCGGACAGCGTGGCGGGGCGGGTGATGTCGCAGTACCAGCCCTTCAGGGCGCCCGTCGCGTCGCGGACCTCCTTCACCGCGTACCAGCGGTCCCGCCAGAAGTACTCGGTGAAGACGTCACCCGCCTCGAAGCGGACGAAGCCGAAGTCGCGTACCGCGTCCCCGGCCCAGGGGGCGCGCACGGCGATCCGGGTGCCGTCGTCGGACAGCAGCTCGGCCGCGTATCGGATCTTCGTCCGGCCGCCCTTGACGAGGACCACGTCCACCGCACCTGCCGACTCAGCCGAGTTCCCGGACATGCCGCACCTCCGTCGCGCAGATCTCGTACCCGAACCACTTGTTGATCGCGAGCATCGGCCCGTTGTCCGCGTCGTTGCCCGTGTAGGCCTCCCTGTACCCCGCCGCGCGGGCCCGGTGCAGCGAGTCGTTCTTGACGAGCTTGGCCAGGCCCCGGCCGCGGTGGTCGCGGGCGGTGCCGGTCATGCCCGTGGTGTACAGGCCGTCGTGGCTGTGCGCCACGCTGAAGGCGACGGGGCGGCCGTCGGCCACGGCGACCGAGGTCAGCTCCCGGTCCAGATGAGGGTGCTGCCAGTACTCGTCGAGCCAGGCCGCGTAGTCCGTGAACTCGGTGGCGATGTCGCCGGGTTCGTCCGAACCCGCCTCCGCGTCCAGGGTGAACAGGGGGTACGGGTCGTCGGCGAAGTCGGCGGCCGTGCGCAGCTCGACGCCGGGCGGGGGGTCCTGGAGCGGTGGCAGCGCGGTGCGGGCCAGGTCGAGGCGGAGGAAGTGCGCGGAGCGGCTCGACCGGTAGCCGTGTCGTGCGGCGAAGGCACGGTCGGCCGGCTCGTCCAGCACCCAGGCGAACAGTTTCGTCGCCCCGTGGGCCGTCAGATGCTCCTCGGCGGTGCGGACCAGCAGGGTGCCCGCGCCGCGCCGGGTGCGCGCGGGGTCCACGTACACGTTGAGGGACCCCTGGCCGGGCTCCGGGCTGTCCTGGGCGAGGCCCAGCTGGGCCGTGCCGATGATCTCCCCGTCCTCCACGGCGACCAGCTTGCGGGCGTGGGCGTCGGGGCGGGACAGCGAGAGGCCGTGCAGCACGGAGGCCGGGCTGAAGAACACATAGGGCAGGGCGCGGTGCCGGACCCGGATGAAGCCCTCGATGTCGGCGGGCGTCTCGGGGCGCAGGTCGCGCACGATGACGGTCATGTGAGCGCACGCTACGGTCGGGCGGCGCCCGTCTGCCTCCCATTTTCGGCTCCGTCGCACTCCCGTTCCCCGGCGGGTGCGGGACAATCGGCCCGTGACCTTGAAGATCCACATCGATGAGAGCGCCGCCCCCTACGAACAGGTGCGGGCGCAGATCGCCGAGCAGGCGCGGTCGGGAGCGCTGCCGGTCGGGTACCGGCTGCCGACGGTCCGGGGGCTGGCCGAGTCGCTCGGCCTCGCCGCGAACACCGTCGCCAAGGCGTACCGGGCGCTGGAGGGGGACGGGGTGATCGAGACCCGGGGACGCAACGGCACGTTCGTCGCCGCGTCCGGACCGGCGGCGGAGCGGGAGGCGGCGGGTGCCGCGCAGGCCTACGCCGAGCGGGCGCTGCGGCTGGGACTCACCGAGGAACAGGCGTCGGCCGCCGTGCGGGACGCCCTGCGGGCGGCCTACGAACGGTGATCAGCGGTGTGCGGCGAGCGTGCCCGGTGTGCGGGTCACGTTCAGCGCCGCCCGCCGCGCCGTCCGCCCGAACAGTGCCGCGTCCTCCACCGCCGCGCCGCCGGGGTCGTTGTTGAAGTAGGCGTAGACGTCGTTGCCGCCCTCGACCGCCCAGGTCGTCGCGATGCGGTCCAGCCAGGTCTCCAGGGCCCGGCGGCCGTAGTGCGGCCAGGGGTGGGCACGGCCCTGGTGGAAGCGGACGTACCCCCAGTCGGCGGTGCGCCACAGCGGGGTGACCGGGCGGGAGCCGACGTCCGCCCAGCACAGGGCGGCGCCCCGGGCCCGCAGGACGTCCCGCACGCCGGGCGTCCACCACGACTCGTGCCGTGGCTCCACCGCGACGCGCGTGCCGGACGGGAAGCAGGACAGACAGGCGTCCAGGAGCCCGGTGTCGGCCCGCAGGGTCGGCGGCAGCTGGAGCAGCACCGGGCCGAGACGGTCGCCGAGACCGGCCGCGTGGGTCATCAGGCGCCGTACCGGCTCCTCGGGGTCCTTCAGCCGCTTGATGTGGGTCAGATAGCGGCTCGCCTTCACCGCGACCACGAAGTCCGGCGGGACGCGCTCGGCCCAGGACGCGAACGTCTCCCGCGACGGCAGCCGGTAGAAGGCGTTGTTGATCTCGACGGTGGCGAAGTGCCCGGTGTACTCCTCCAGCCACCGCCGCACGGGCACGCCCGCCGGGTACAGGACGCCCTTCCAGTCCTTGTACTGCCAGCCGGAGGTGCCGACGTACAGTGTCATACCTCCATCAGAACACCTACAGGTACAGTCCCGCGTCCGACCGCCCCCGGGGTTCCGGCAGCGAGGTCGGGGAGGTGCCCCGGCGCAGGGCGTACAGCTCGGCCAGCGTCGCGCCCTCGCGGCCGACCCCCTCCTCCGTACCGAGCCAGTCCACGGCCTCCCGGCGGGTCAGCCCGCCGACCTCGATGCGGGCCAGACAGCGGCCGGGGCGGACGACGGCGGGGTGCAGGCGCTCCAGGTCCTCGTTGGTCGTGACCCCGACGAGGACGTTGCGGCCCTGGCCGAGCAGGCCGTCGGTGAGGTTCAGCAGCCGGGACAGGGCCTGGCCCGCGGTGTGCTTGGCCTCGCCGCGGATCAGTTCGTCGCAGTCCTCCAGGAGGAGCAGCCGCCAGCGGCCCTTGCCCGTGCTGTCGTCCTCGCCGATCGCGATGTCCATCAGATAGCCGACGTCGGAGAAGAGCCGCTCGGGGTCCAGGACGCAGTCCACCTGGCACCACTCCCGCCAGGAGCGGGCCAGCGTGCGCAGCGCCGAGGTCTTGCCGGTGCCGGGCGGGCCGTGCAGCAGGAGCAGCCGGCCGGCGATGTCCTCCGGGGTCGTCCCCATCAGGTGGTCCATCGCCTCGGCGACGGGCGCCGTGTAGTTGGAGCGCACCTCGTCCCAGGTGCCCGCGGAGATCTGCCGGGTGGTGCGGTGCGGGCCGCGCCGGGGGGAGACGTACCAGAAGCCCATGGTCACGTTCTCCGGCTGCGGTTCGGGTTCGTCCGCCGCACCGTCGGTGGCCTGGTCGAGCACCTGTGCGGCCAGTTCGGCGGTGGTCGCGGTGACCGTGACGTCGGCCCCGCGGTTCCAGCGGGAGACCAGCAGGGTCCAGCCGTCGCCCTCGGCCAGGGTGGCGCTGCGGTCCTCGTCCCGGGCGACCCGCAGCACGCGGGCGTGCGGCGGCAGCAGGGTCGCGCCGGAGCGCACGCGGTCGATGTTCACCGCGTGCGAGTACGGCTGCTCGCCCGTCGCGAAGCGGCCGAGGAACAGCGCGTCGACGACATCGGACGGGGAGTCGGAGTCGTCGACGTTGAGCCGGATCGGCAGTGCGTCGTGCGGGGGTACGGACATGCCGCCATGATCCGGCACAAGAGCGTCGCCCGCACCCGGTTTCCGCAGTGCGCGAGGTGCGCCCGGTGTGTCGGGCGTGCCCGATGCCGGGAACCGGTCCCGCCGGGCGGGCATGGCCCCGGCGGGACCGGCCGGGGCCACCCCTCAGACCAGTTGCCGGAGCCGGCGGGTCCGCCGCACCACGGCGTACCCCTTGGTGAGCGCCCGGTCCCTCGCGAACGTCCGGCCGATCGCCCGGCCGTCGACGAGCCGTTCGAACTCCTCGGCGTCCGTGCTGCGCCGTACCGTCACGCGCCGCAGGGCGTACGGCCCCTGGGCGCGGTGGGCGAGGGAGTTGCCCACGGCGAGCGCCTGGGCGAACCCGTGTCCGCGTACCGCCGTGCGCACCCGGCGGCTGGAGTAGCCGTACGGGTAGGCGAACGACACGGGCGGGCTGCCCAGTTCGCCGGCCACGATGTCCCGGCAGCGGATCAGCTCGGCGCGCAGCCGGGCGTCGTCGAGCTGGTCGAGCTGCGGATGGGTGTGGCTGTGGCCGCCGATCTCGACGCCGCTGTCCGCCAGTCCGCGCACCTGCCGCCAGTCCAGCATGGTGTCCAGGCCGCCCCCGGTGTCGTAGGCGCCCCGGACCCAGCCGGTGGTGACGAACAGGGTGGCCGGGAAGCCGTGCTCGGCCAGCGCCGGGAGGGCGTGCCGGTGCACGCCCTCGTAGCCGTCGTCGAAGGTGATCAGGACCGGGCGGCCCGGCAGCGGCCGGCCGGACCGCCAACGGGCCGCCAGTTCGGCGGTGGTGAGCGGGGTCAGACCGCGGTCCGCGAGCAGGGCCATCTGTTCGGCGAACGCCTCGGGCGTGACCGAGAGGGTGCGGGTGGCGGCGTTCGGGTCGGCGGCCACCGCGTGGTACATGAGGATCGGTACGCCCGCCCCCGTCACGCGGCCCGCTCCACCTGGTCCGCCGGGATCGGCACCACGGCGAACGTCGTCCCCGCCCGCCGCGCCCGCGCACTGCCGACCAGATACCCGCCGGCCGCCGTCAGCACCCCGGCGACGATCGCGGCCGCCCGCCGGGCCCCGCCGGGCCGGGCCAGCAGCTGGTCGCGCAGTCCGCGGAGCACACCGGCCGGCAACACCCGGGTGGCGTACCGGCGTTCGGACTCCAGCCCCTTGTCTACGCCGACGCTGCGCGCGACGAGCGCTTTGGACAGGCCCTCGGCGTAGGTGCGCGTGCGGAAGTACCCGAAGTGCTCGCGCGCCTCGGGCACCTTGTGGTGGATCACCGCGCGGTCGTCCATCAGCAGGATCGCGTCGGGTCTCGCGCGGCTGAGCCGGATGCACAGATCCGTCTCCTCGCCACCCATCGGCCGTTTGCTGCCGTCGCGTCCGATGCCGGTGGCGAAGCCGCCCACGAAGTCGAACGCGGTACGCCGGAAGGAGGCGTTCCCGCCGAGGATGTTGCGCACCCGGACCCGGCCGGGCGGCAGGCCCCGGTAGGAGCAGCCCACCACCCAGTCGAACTCCTCGGGGAACCAGTCGGGCCGCCGGCCGGAGGACCAGACGGGCATCGCTCGGCCGCCCACGGCCAGCACCCGGGGATCGGAGTACGGGTCGGCGAACCGGCGCAGCCAGTCCCGCTCGGCGACGGCGTCGTCGTCGAGGAAGGCGACCACCTCGCCCCGGGAGACGGCGATGCCGGTGTTGCGGCCGGCCGACAGACCGCGCGGGCCCGCGTTGGGCAGCACCCGCACCCCGCCGGTCTCCTTGTATTCGCTCCTCAGCCGGTCCAGGAGCGTCGGGTTGTGGTCGACGACGACCAGGGTCTCCAGGGCCGGGTGGGTCTGCGCCCGCACCGAGGCGACCGCCGCGAGGATGTCCTCCCAGCGGTCCTCGGTGTACACACAGATGACGACCGAGACGTCGATCGTGCTCAAGACGCCTCTCCCCGGCCCGAGTCGAGCATCGGCGAGCGGCGGACCATGCGGCGCAGCGCCCGCCGGTTGGACCGCTCCCCGAGGATCACCCGCAGCACGCGCAGCCCGTCGCGGACGGCGCGCAGATTGCTGACGCCGTGGATGCGCAGGTACTCGTGGCTGGGGATCTCCTGCACCTTCAGCCCGGCCTTGACGACCCGGATGTTCATCAGGGTCTCGACCTCGAAGCCGGTGCAGTCCAGCTCGATCTTGTCCAGGCAGTGCCGCCAGAACGCGTTGTAGCCGTAGCACAGGTCGGTGTAGCGGGCGCCGAACTTGCGGTTGACGAGGGCGCACAGGACCCCGTTGCCGAGCCGGCGGATGAAGGTCATGTCGTCGGTGCCGCCGCCGTTGGCGAAGCGGGAGCCCTTGGCGAAGTCCGCGCCGGAGACGAGGGCGGAGACGTACGACACGATCTCGTTGCCGTCGGCCGAGCCGTCCGCGTCGACCATCACGATGATGTCGCCGCTGCACGCCTCGAAGCCGGTGATCAGGGCGTCGCCCTTGCCGCGGCCCTGTTGTCCGACGACCTTGACGCCCGGCCACAGGTCACGCGCGACCTGCACGGTGTCGTCGGTGGAGTTGCCGTCGACCAGGACCACCTCGTGGATCCAGCCCGGCAGGGTCTTGAACACGTACGGAAGGTTCTCGGCCTCGTTCATCGCGGGGATGACCACGCTCACCGGTGGCGTGATGGCCAGGTGAGAGGAGATGGGCCGGTAGGTGCCGACGGTCGACGGGCTTTCGAGATCCTGGCCCGATGTCGCCGGTTGCAGAACGGAACTCATGAGTCTGGTCCCTCTCGTCCGGTGGGCCGCCCGCCCCTGGGCGGCCCGGAATCCACGTCCGGTTCGAAAGGGGGGTTTCTCACCCATGGCGGAGTGATCTCCGCGCAGACACGGGTGAGCTGGCAGAACTGACCGGCCACCGTCGAAGGACGGCAGCCGACCGCGCGCGGAACGGCCCGGTCACCAGTGCGGTCACCGAGCACGGCACCCCCCTACCGCGCTCCCGCCCCGATACCGCCGCGGTCCCTGAGCCCTCCCCTGGAGCCGTTGCCGACGGTCCGATGCGAGTGAGATGTATGACGGTATTGATGATTACGCCCGGATGGCAAGCCCTTGGCGGCTCACTTACCTTTTTGTTCGTTTGACCGTTACAGAATGATGCGTCCCCTCGAAAGGAAGCGGCACAGGAACGGACACGGGGGCGAAAAAAGTGTTCCCCGGGGGCCGCGGAGGCCTCCGGGGAACGGTGGTTCAGATCAGTGCCGCATGGTCCGCGAGGGTCACGGGACGATCTTGAGGAGCTTGTTCGGTGAGCCGGTGCCCGGGCTGGTGACCACGTTCGAGGTCGCGCCGTTCACCAGGGCCGTGGCCACCTGGGCCGGGGTGGCCGAGGTGTGGCCCGCCAGGTAGACCGCGGCCGCGCCCGCGACGTGCGGGGTCGCCATCGACGTACCGGAGATGGTGTTCGTGGCGGTGTCGCTGGTGTACCAGCCCGCGGTGATGGAGGAGCCGGGGGCGAAGATGTCCAGCACAGAGCCGTAGTTGGAGTAACTGGCCCTGGCGTCGGTGCTGGTGGTGGCGCCGACGGTGATGGCCTGGGTGACGCGGGCCGGGGAGTACGAGGAGGCGTTGGCGCTGCTGTTGCCCGCCGCCACCGCGTAGGTGACACCGCTGGCGATGGAGTTGCGCACCGCGGTGTCCAGCGTGGTGGACGCGCCGCCGCCGAGCGAGAGATTGGCGACCGAGGGGCCCGAGTGGTTGTTGGTGACCCAGTCGATGCCCGCGATGACGCCCGCGGTGGTGCCGGAACCGGCGTTGTCGAGCACCCGCACCGCCACGATCTTCGCCTTCTTGGCGACGCCGTAGGTGGAGCCCGCGATCGTCGTGGCCACGTGGGTGCCGTGACCGTTGCCGTCGGAGGCGGTGGTGTCGCCGTCGACGGCGTCGTAGCCGTAGGAGGCCCGGCCGCTGATCTGGGAGTGGGTGATGCGGACGCCGGTGTCGATGACGTACGCGGTGACGCCGGTGCCGGCGGTGTCCGGGTAGGTGTACGTGCCGGACAGCGGGAGCGCGGTCTGGTCGACGCGGTCCAGGCCCCAGGGGGCGCTCGACTGCGTCGTGTCGCTCACCCGGACGGTCTGGTTCTGCTCGACGGTGGCGACCGCCGGGTCCGCGGCGAGTCTCCTCGCCTCGGTGGCGGAGAGGGTGGCGGTGTAGCCGTTCAGCGCGGAGCCGAACGTCTTCCCGACGGTGCCGCCGTAGTCCTTGACGAGGTTCTTGCCGGTGGCCGAGGACGCCTTGAAGCCCGCCTGCGACTTCAGGGTGACGATGTAGCTGTCCTTGACGGCGGTGGGGGAGCCGGCCGCGAGGACCTTGCCCTCGGCCGGTGCGGCCTGGGCGGGGAGCGCGGTGAGCCCGCCGACGAGGGCGGCGGCCGCCACGGTGGCGGCGGCGGTGATGCGGGCCTTGTTGCTACGCAGTTGTGCCATTACGAGGGAGTCCTCCTCTAGGCAGCCCGCGCCTGGGTCGGGCGCACGGCTGTGGGGGAGTGCGCGCGGTCGCGCACACGGCCTCGAACGTCGCGTTCCGTTCGCGGCTGAGGTAAAGCCTCAGCCGTCTACGTGCGTAGAACAAGGGAGTTGAGGGGCTGTCAACAACCTTGACATGACCACGCAACATCCGTCCCACAAAGAGGTGCGGACGATCCCGTTAGCGGCCAGAAAGTCTTGGCATGGACACTTCCCGTCAACACGCGTAGTTGCTACGAACGTTGTGGCAGAGATCCTGCTAAGGGAGGTTCCATGAGACGTTCCCGACTTGTCGTATTCGTGAGCTCGCTCCTCCTCGCCCTCGGCACCGCCCTCACCGGGGCGGCCTCGGCGCAGGGCGCCCAACTCGCAGCCGCAGGTGGCTATGTGGCGCTGGGGGATTCCTACTCCTCCGGAGTCGGCGCGGGCAGCTACATCAGCTCCAGCGGCAACTGCAAGCGCAGCACCAAGGCGTATCCGTACCTCTGGAACGCCGCCCACGCCCCCTCGTCGTTCACCTTCGCGGCTTGTTCGGGCGCGCGAACGGATGAAGTTCTGGCGAGTCAGCTCGGCGGCCTGAACTCCTCGACCGGCCTGGTCTCCATCACGGCCGGCGGCAACGACGCGGGCTTCGCCGACGTCATGACGACCTGCGTCACCGGCTCCGACAGCACCTGTCTGTCCCGCATCAACACGGCCAGGGCCTACGTCGACTCGACGCTGCCCGGCAAGCTCGACACCGTCTACTCCTCGATCCGCGCCAAGGCGCCCAATGCGCGCGTCGTCGTCATCGGCTACCCGCGCTTCTACAAGCTCGGCACGGTCTGCCTGGGCCTGTCCGAGACCAAGCGCTCCGCCATCAACAACGCGGCCGACTACCTGGACGCCGCCACCGCCGGGCGCGCCGCCGCCCACGGCTTCGCCTTCGGCGACGTCCGCACCCCGTTCGCCGGCCACGAGATCTGCTCCGGCAGCTCCTGGCTGCACAGCCTCAACTGGCTGAACATCGGCGAGTCGTACCACCCGACCGCGTCCGGCCAGTCGGGTGGCTACCTTCCGGTCCTGAACAGCGCCGCCTGATCCGTCGGCTCCACCAGCTCCGTCACTCCGAGGCAGAAGGTGAGGGGGAGGCCCCGTCCGTCGGGGCCTCCGTCTCGCAGGTGACCGAGAACGGCACCGAGTTGGACGTCGTCTTCACCGGATCACGGACCTCGACGGCGATCGAGTTCTGGTACGTCCCGCTCTCGGCGTACGTCGACACGATCACCTGGTCCTGCTTGGACTTCCCACCGCCGGACGCGAAGTCCAGCGTCTTCCAGGTCTGTCCGGAGAGCTCACCGTCCTTCGACACCCAGCGGTAGGACACCGTCGCGGGCAGCCGCCCCACCGTGATCGTCGCGGTGAAGGCGGGCGCGTCCCCGTCCGCCGGCGGACAGCTGCCCGAGTAGTCCGTGTGCGCGCCGGCGACGGTGACCGAGACGGTCTGCGCCGGTGCCTCGGAACTCTCGCTCTCGCTCGGACTCGGGCTCGGCGACTCGCTGGCCTCCTCGCTCTTCTCCGGCTGCGTCGGAGGCGAACTCAGAACGTCCGTCGCGCTGTTGGTGACCCCGCCACCGCCGGCGTCGTCGCCGCCGTCGTCGCGGTTCAGCAGCCCGTACGTCAGCCCGGCGACGGCCAGCGCCAGCACCACCACACCGGTGGCGAGGACCACACCGGCGCGCCGGCTCCGGTGCGGCTCCACCGAACCGGTCGTCGTCGCCGGGGCGGCCGACCAGGACCGGGGCGGAGTCGGGGACGACGGCTCCTGACGGAACGGCTCGGCCGGGGTCGAGGCCGTCGGCGGATACGGCGCGAACGGCGCCGGTGGCGTCGAGCGGACCGTGTCGCCGCCGCGAGGGGCACCGCCCGCCGCGACGAGCCGCAGGTCCTGCTCGGCCCGGTCGGCCGGCAGCCGCTCGGCCGGGTCCTTGCGCAGCAGGCCCTCGATCACGGGCGCGAGCGGCCCGGCCCGGCGCGGCGGCGGCAGCTCCTCGTCGACGATCGCGCGCAGGGTGCTCAGCGGAGTGTCGTGGCGGAAGGGCGAGTTGCCCTCCACCGCCGCGTACAGCAGCACGCCCAGCGACCACAGGTCCGACTCGGGCCCCGGGGTGCGCCCCAGCGCCCGCTCCGGCGCGAGGAACTCGGGTGAGCCGATGACCTCGCCGGTCATCGTCAGCGCGGAGGTGCCCTCGACGGTCGCGATACCGAAGTCGGTGAGCACCACCCGGCCGTCGTTCGACATCAGCACGTTCGCCGGCTTCACGTCCCGGTGCAGCACCCCGGCCTCGTGCGCGGCGCGCAGCGCGGACAGCACCTCGGCGCCGATGTGCGCGGCCCGGGCCGGTTCGAGCGGCCCCTCGGCGTCCAGCAGCTCGGCGAGGGAGATCCCGCGCACGATCTCCATGACGATCCACGGCCGGCCGTCCTGCGTGGCCACGTCGTACACCGTGACGACGTTCCGGTTCGCGACCCGGGCCGCGGCCCAGGCCTCGCGCTCCAGCCGTGCGTACATCCGCTCGACGTCCGAGGCCGCCAGTCCGTGCGGCGCACGCACCTCCTTGACGGCGACCTCGCGGTGCAGCACTTCGTCACGGGCCCGCCACACCGTGCCCATGCCGCCCTCGCCCAGCGGGGTCAGCAGGCGGTAGCGGCCCGCGATCAGACGTTCACTGCCCGGTTCTTCGAACACCGCGCCCCCATTTCGCTCTTCGTATCCGGGCGAAAACCTCCGCAACCCCACAAACGTAGCTCAGCCGAGTACGGATGCGGCCCCCTTGAACACCAGTCCGGCGCCGAGGGCGACGACGAGGAACGCGGACCACAGGGGCAGGTTGCGGCGGACCAGCGTCACGACCGGGTGGGTCGTCCAGCGCGGCTGCCGGTCCAGCAGCCGGGTCGCGCCGGCGCCCAGCCTGACGACGGCGAACCCGGCGGCGGTCAGGGTCAGCGCGAGCCCGACGCCGTACGCGACGACGAGCAGCAGCCCGAACCAGGCCTGCCCGAGCGCCGCCGCGCCGACCAGCACGACCACGGCGGACGGACTGGGGACCATGCCGCCGGCGAAGCCGAGGAGGAGGGTGCCGCGGAGCGTGGGGGCGACGGCGTGGGTGTGGGTGTGGCCGCCGTGGGTGTGCGTGTGGGGGCGACCGTGCTCGTGACCGTGACCGTGAGCGTGGTCGTGCTCGTGGTGGCGGTCGCCGTCGTTGTCGTGGCCGTGGTCGGGACGGTGTCCGTGCTCATGCCCGAGGTCGTGATGGGCATGGGTGTGCGGGGTGGGGGCGCCGACGAGGGCGAGTTGACGTGCGGGGGCCTTCGCCGGCTCGTGGGTGTGCGGGTCGTCGCCGTGCGGGTGCGGGTGCGGGTGGGTGTGTCCGTGTCCGTGGGGGCTGTCGGGGCCCCGGCCGCGCCAGGCCCGTCGAGCGAGGGTCGCGCCCGCGAAGAGCACCAGCGCGCCGCTGGCCAGACCCAGCCAGGCGATCACCGAAGGCGCCGCGGCCGATCCGGCGGTGACGAGCAGGCCGAGGGCGACGACGCCCAGGGTGTGGGTGACGGTGACGGAGGCGGCCAGGGGGAGGACGTCCTTCATCCGCGCCCTGCCGCCCCGCGCGGCGGCCGTCGCGGCCATGATGGTCTTGCCGTGCCCCGGGGCGACCGCGTGCATCGCGCCGAGGCCGACGGCGATCACCAGGGCCAGCGCGGCGAAGCCGACGGTGAGGTCCTGCCGCGCGACCAGGTTGTCCAGGGCCCGCGTCCAGCGGTCGGCGCCCCGCGGCAGCACGGACGCGGCCGGCGCGTCTCGGTCCTCCTCGACCAGGGCCGCGCCACCGGGCCGCACCCGCACCGACGCGGTCGAGGTGTCGGCGGGGGAGGAGAGCAACTCCTTGGGATAGCTGGTGAGTTCCGACGAGACCGACTTCCTCGCCACGTCGGAGTCGGCGAGCGTCATGCGGTCGCCGCGCGCGGTGATCTCGCGCCAGCCGGGCCCGGAGGAGGCGCCCTCGCTGTGGAAGGTGAGGGAGAGGGTGTCCTCGCCGGACACGGCGGGCAGCGGAGCCGTCAGCCGGCACTCCACGCGCAGGGTGTCGAGCCCCGCCTGGCCGGGCCGTACGACCGCGTTGGCGGCGCCCGCCGTGAGGCTGACGGCACGGCCGTCCACGGTCAGCCTGCTGCCGGTCGCGGCCGTCGCGCAGCGCTGCCGGGCCCACTCGGTCATCCCGAGCCGTTCGATGTCCGGCTTCGCCTGGGTCGCCGGGATCTCGGCGAGGTCCTCGACGTGGTCCACGCGGAGCTGCCCGGGGGCGGCGACGAGACCGTCGTAGCGGTTGACGGTGAAGTTGCCGAGGGGGTGCGCGCTCGCGTTGGCGGAAGGGACCAGCGCGAGCGCGCAGCCGGCCGTGAACACGGCCGCGCAGGAAGCGAACAGACGACGGGAAATCACTTGTTCGCCTCCAGCGTCTTGAGTGCCGTACGGGCCTCGCGGGCGCCCAGCGGGGAGAAGCCGGGGTTCAGCTTCAGGGCGGCGGCGAGATGCGTACGGGCGTCGGCGGGGTGTCCTGTGGCCTTCTCGATCACCCCGCGGTGGTAGAGGAAGGACGCGTTGCGGTAGCCGGTGGCCGTGGCCTGCCGGGCGTAGGGGAGGGCCTCGGCGTCCTTGCCGTTGACGTGCAGGGCCCAGGCGAGCGCGTCCGCCGTGTGCACGGTGTGCCGGCGCGACCAGTCGTCGCGGGCCGCGCGCAGGGCCGTCGCCCGTTCGCCGTGATCGGCGGCGGCGAGCGCGGTGTCGAGGTCGGCGTTGACGCCGTTGGCGCGGGCGATGGCCGTCCACGCGTCGACGAGGAGGTACTGGTTCTCGGCCTTCGCCGTGTCGCCCTCGCCGCCCCGGGCCTCGTACAGCTCGCCGAGCTCCACCAGCGGTCCGGGGAGCGGATAGCGGGCGACGATCAGCTCCAACCCCTTGATCGCCTCCGCCTGTTGCCCGCTCGCCGCCTGGGCGCGGGCACGGCCCTCCAGCGCGGGGAGGTAGTTCTCGTCGGCGGCGAGCGCGCGGGCGTAGTGGGTGAGCGCGGTGGTGTAGTCGCCCTGGTTCCAGGCGAGTTGACCGAGCTGGGCGGCCACGTAGGCGATGTCGCCGGGTGAGGTCGACGCGGCGAGTGCCCGCTCCAGGACCCGGCGGGCGGTGGTGACGTCGCCGCGCAGTTCGTGCACGTACGCGTAGCGGGTGAACACCGGTACGCCCGGGCGCCGTTCGTCGGCCGTCCTCGCGGCCTCCTCGGCGTCGTCGTAGTGGCCGAGTTCGACGAGGGCGTCGATACGGGAGCACAGGGCGCGCTCGCTGTACGGGTTCTGCTTCAGCGCCTGGTCGGCCAGGTCCAGGGCGTTCGCGAAGTCGTGCCGGGCGGCGGCGAGGGCGGCCCGGCCGGCGAGCGCCTGGTCGTTGTCGGAGCGCAGCGCGAGGGAGCGCTTCAAGGCCTGCTCGGCCTGCGGGTAGCGGGAGGGGTCGCCCTTCGTGCGGGCCTGCTCGACGTAGGCGAGCCCGAGGGTGGCCCAGCCGCCGAAGTCCCTCGGCTGCGAACGGAGATGGGCCTGGAGCGCGGTGATGCTCGAGTCGAGGTCGCCACTGGCCAGCAGCCCGGGGGAGACCGCCGCGGCGGTCGACACGGGCACGTTCCGGCCGTCCCGCGCCGCCCCGAGCGCGACCGCCCCGGCGGTGAGCGCGACGGCCAGCATGGCGGCGCAGGCGCTGAGTTGAGCGGCTCGCCACCGACGCCCGGCGGCGCCCGCCCGCCGCACCGCGGCGACACGCTCATCGCCACCGACAACGAGTTCGCCACCGTCACCGGTACCGGCGCCGCGATCACCGGCGCCGTGGCCAGGGGCGCCGTGGCCGAGCTCGGCAGCGGCACCCGCATCGCCGTCGGCCTCGGCCCCGGCCTGGGCGGTGTCTGCCCCGGCTTCGGCGGTGTCTACCTCTGCCTCGGCGGTGCCTGCCCCGGCCTCTGCCTCGGTGTCGGCACCGGTCTCCGTGTCGGTACCGGTCTCGGCATCAGCGCCGGTCTCGGTGTCGGCGCCGGCTTCTGCCTCGGCGCCGGCCCGGGGCCCGGCCTCGGCCCCCGTCCCGGCCTCGGTCTCCGTCCCGGCCTCTGCCTTCGCCCCGGCTTCGGCATGGGCGACCGCGTCGGCGACCGTGTCTGTGTCGGCAGGGGCGTCGGCTCGGGTGTCGGCTTCCGCCGGGTTTCCGGGCCCGGGCTTCGCCTCTGCCGTGGTCTTCGTGTCTGAGGAGGCTTCCTCGGAGGCCTGGCCCGGGCCGGGGTTCGGCGCCGGTCGGCCGGGGTTCGCGAGCGGTCCGCCGGAGGCCGGTGCGCCGGGAACCGGTGTGCCGGAGGCCGGTACCGGTCGGGCGGAGGCCGGTCGGGTGGGCTCCGGTTCGCCGTCGTTCGTCCGCGGGGACATGCCCTCTCCTAGGTCGCCTGGGGTCGTTCAGCCTGCTCGCACGGGGATGGCGCGGCCCGCGCCGTGGGGGATGAGTACGCGGGCCGCGCCAGTCTGTGAGGCGGGCCGGGGAGCGCAGGATTCTCCCCGGCCCGCTCAGGAGGAGGGCCCGGTGGGCCCTGCTCAGGAGGAGGGCCTAGTAGGCCCGCCGCCGGCCTCGCCACCACATCAGGCCGCCGCCGATGAGGAGGATGCCCGCCGCGCCGGCGCCCGCGGAGGACGCGATCAGCGTGGTGTTGCTGTCGGAGCCCGTGAGGGCGTCGCCGAGCTGGCTGCGGGTGGCCGCGTCGGTCTTGGCGGTCGCGCCGCGCGAGCCCTCGGTGGGCAGGGCCACGTACGGGAAGTACTTCTCGAAGGACTTGTCGTTCTTGTCGACCGCGTCGCCCAGGTCGTTCTTGGAACCGACCAGCTCACCCTCGACGACCTGGAGCGAGGCGTCGATCACGTCGTCGGTGAGGCGACGGCCGTTCGGGAAGCCCGCGTTGTCGCCGTCGAGGACACCGAGCCGCTTGGGGCTGGCGGTCGGCTTGATCGAGGTGTTGAGGCGCAGTTCCTCCGAAGGCGTCACGTAGGGCGGCTGGTTGAGGCCCTTGACGCCCTTCAGGAACACGTCGACGAGGTCGTTGCGCGGCTCGGCCGGCGCCTTGATCTTGTAGATCGCCTCTATGAGCTTCGGCAGCTCGGGGTTGGTGACGTTCTTCAGGAACTGGCCGTCGTCCTTGGGCTCGGACGCGTTGAACTTGTCCTTGTCCTTGATCGGGTTGACGACCTCGTTGACCAGCGGCATGCCGAGCCGCGAGACCTGCGAGTAGTGACCCTGGGCGTTCTCGCGCTGGGTCGTCGACCAGATGCCGACGATCGGCTGGTGCTCCGACTCGGCGATCATGTCGTTCGGGACCTGAAGCGCGATCGAGTTGACGTTGTAGCCCTTGAGCGTGTCGTTGCCGACCTCGGAGAGGTCACCGCCGTACAGCAGGTCGAAGACGCGCAGGTCGAGGAAGAACGGGTCGTCGGCCTGGCCCGCGAAGGTCTTGGCGCCGCTGGAGAGCTTGTAGATCGCCTGGTCGCGCAGCTTCGAGTAGTGCGGCATCGAGGCCTTGCCCACGTTCGACGGCGCCACCGGCACGTCGTCCGCGATCTTCGTCTCGTGCTCGACCTTCCCCTTCTTCGACTTGATCAGTTCGAGGTCGTACGTCTGCGTGATGTTCAGGTCGGCGTCGTCCAGGCTCTCGACGACACCGGTGTTGTAGAGGAACGTCTTCTTGTTCTTCACATGCGTCTTGAAGGTGTAGCGGAAGGTCAGATCCTCCTTCGCGTCACCGTTGTTGTCGATGTGCAGGTCGTACTGGGCGTCCTCGGCGAACGGGAAGAAGTTGGGACCGCCGGCCGGCTCCTCGAAGGGGATCCAGTTGGCGACGATCGTCGTCGTGTCCGGGTGGTCCGGGCTGACGAAGGCGTACACGTCGGTGTTGTCGTACTGCGGGGTGCCCGAGATGAGGGGGGCCTCGCGGTGGCTGGAGGCGTAGGCCGCCCCCGGCACCAGCGTGGCCACGCCGGCGGCTGCGAGCCCCCCGGCGGCCAACGCACCGCAGACGAGGGTCGCGACGCTCCTGCGTCCGTTGCCGCTCCTGGAGAAAGCTGTCATGCCGTCCGTCCTCTGTGCCAAGTTGCCTGACGGACAGTGATACGGAGCGGGAGGTGGTTTCGGATTGGTCCAAACCCAAAAACTTTTTATTTCCTGCTCACCCGCGTTTTCGGCGCTTCGATACGTACCCCCCATCCGGAGGTGTGTTCGTTGCGAATGCCTGGTGTGACGGGGCGGCCCGGGTGTGACGGCCGCAGGGAGGGGGACCGCATGGAGGCGGACGAGCTGCTGGTGCTCGTGGCTGGGGGCGACCAGCGCGCATTCGAACAGCTCTACGGACTGGTGTCGGGGCCGGTGTTCGGGCTCGTACGCCGGGTCGTCAGGGATCCCGCGCAGTCGGAGGAGGTCGCCCAGGAGGTGCTCCTGGAGGCCTGGCGCTCGGCCGGCCGGTTCGACCCGAACCGCGGCAGCGCCCTCTCCTGGATCCTCACCCTCGCGCACCGCCGCGCCGTCGACCGGGTGCGCAGCGCCCGTGCGGCCGTGGACCGTGAGCAGCGCGAGGCGTCGCGCTATCACGACCCCGCCTTCGACCAGGTGGCCGAGGAGGTCGAGGCGGGCCTGGAACGCCAGTTGGTCCGCCGCTGCCTCGACCGGCTGACGGCGCTCCAGCGCCAGTCCGTCACCCTCGCCTACTACGACGGCTACACGTACCGTGAAGTGGCCGACCGGCTGTCGCTGCCGCTGGGCACGGTGAAGACCCGGATGCGTGACGGACTCACGCGACTGCGCGACTGCCTGGGAGGTGCCGCATGAGTGTGCTCGGCCTGTTCCGCCGCGAGGACCTGCACTCGCTGGCCGCCCCCTTCGCGCTCGACGCCCTCGAACCCGACGAACGCCGCCGCTTCGAGAAGCATCTGACGGGCTGCGACCGCTGCGCCGCCGAGGTGCGGGCACTGGCCGAGGACGCCGTCCGGCTCGCCTGGTCCCAGGCCGCGCAGCCACCGGCCCACCTGCGCAGCCGGGTACTGGCGGCCGTGCAGAGAACGCCGCAGGAGTCCTCCCGCGCGCCGGCGAGGGAGCGCGCTCCCCAACTGCCGCCGCACGTCTGGGGCACGCAGCCGCCGCCGGGACGCGCCCGTGCGCCCCGCGCGCGCCGCCCGCTGTTCGTACCGTTCGCCACGGCCACCGCCGCGGCGGCCCTCGTCGTCGCCTCGCTCTTCGCCGTGCAGGCGGGTCGCGCCCAGGACGAACTGAACGCCGAGCGCGCCCAGGCGCGTGAGATCGCCCACGTTCTCGCAGCTCCCGACGCGCGCGCGAGCACCGGCAAGGATGCGCAGGGCCGCAGTATCGGAGTGATCGCCTCCGCCGGCGAGGGGGAGGCGATCGTCACCCTGAGCGGATACGGCGAGCTGCCCACCGGACAGGTGCATCAGCTGTGGCTCATGCGCCCCGACGCGCAACCGCGCTCCCTCGGGCTCTTCGACGGCGACACGCCCTTGGTCGCCACCGGTCTCGACAAGGTCGCGACATCACTCGCTGTGACCGTCGAGCCCGACGGGGGATCACCACAGCCCACTACACAGCCAGTTGTCCAACTCACCCTGAAATCGGTTGGATTCGGAGAGTGATCGGGGAGGCGTCGTCAACCCCCTTACGGGGAAGGTGAATCCTGTGAGCTCGATACACGTGTGCCTCGACGGGACGATAGGGTTACCCTGCCCGGGCCGGGTGGACTCGTACGGGTGGGGAGTGACATGGAACAGATAACGATGCACAGCAGGGCGCGGGTCCCTGCGATCACCTGCGGGAGCAGTGCGACCAGTTCGCGCCTCGACCGCCATCTCTCGGTGCTGGCGGGCCCCGCCATACCGCAGCGCGAGACGCTCGAGGCGACCTCGCTCATGCGGGAGCTGACCGCGCGTGAACCCGCGCGTGACCACGGCCCCAAGACGGCGCGGGCACGGGTGAGCCGCGTCTCGCTCTTCGCGCCGCTGCGCCGACTGCGGCGTTCGCTGTTCGGAGGCAACAAGCACTGACCGGCCGGCGCGTCTTCACGTACTGAGTCCCGCGCTCAGGCGGCCACACCGTCCCGGCGCAGCGCTGCGATCTCCTCGTCCGTCATCCCCACGGCACGCAGCAGCGCTTCGGTGTGTTCCCCGAGCGCGGGCACGTCTCCCATCCGTGCCTCCGCCCCGCCCGGCAGCGTGATCGGGGGCAGCAGCGCCCGCAGCGGTCCGACCGGCGTCCCCACCTCCCGCCACCGCTCACGGGCCGCCAGCTGCGGATGCTCCGCCAGCTCGTGCAGATCCCTCAGGCGTGCGCACGCGATGCCCGCGCCCTCCAGCCGCGCGAGTGCCTCGTCGGCGTCCAGGGCACCCAGCGTGGCAGCCACCAGCGCGTCCGTACGCTCTCGGTTCATCACCCTTGCCGCGTTCGTCGCGTACGCCGGATCCGTCCCCGCGTCGGGTCGGCCGAGGACCTGTTCGGCCAGCCGGCGCCATTCACGGTCGTTCTGCACGGAGAGCAGCACCCGCCCGCCGTCGGCGGTGGGGTAGGCGTCGTAGGGCGCGATCACCGCGTGCGCGAGGCCGGTGCGGGCCGGAGCGGCGCCGCCGTGCATCGTGTGGTGCAGCGGATGCCCCATCCACTCCGCGAGCGCCTCCAGCATCGAGACCTCCACCGGCCCGCCCCGTCCGGTCGTGCCCCGCCGCACCAGCGCCGCCAGCACGCCGGAGAAGGCGTACATGGCCGCGGCGATGTCCGCCGCCGGGATCCCCGCCTTCACCGGCTGCTCGGGCGTCCCGGTCACCGACACCAGGCCCGCCTCGCACTGCACGAGCATGTCGTACGCCCGCTTGTCCGCGTACGGCCCGCTCGCGCCGTACCCGGAGATGTCGACGGCGACCAGCCGCGGGTGCGCCGCGCACAGGGTGGCCGCGTCCAGACCCAGCCGGGCCGCCGCCCCCTGCGCGAGGTTCTGCACGAACACGTCCGCGTCCGCGATCAGCCGCCGTACGACGTCCAGACCGCGTGGGTCCTTGAGGTCCAGCGCGATGGACTCCTTGCCCCGGTTGCACCACACGAAGTGCGAGGCGAGGCCGGCGGCGGCCGTGTCGTAGCCACGGGCGAAGTCACCGCCGTCGATCCGCTCGACCTTGATCACCCGGGCGCCGAGATCGGCGAGCTGGCGGGTGGCGAACGGGGCCGCGACCGCCTGCTCGACGGCGACGACGGTGAGGCCCTCCAGGGGCGGCGGCAGCGGCGGGGGGCTCTGGTCCATGGGGTGGATGCTAGATCAGGGCGAACTGGCCCTCCGGGCCCTCCTCGTGGTGGTCGAGGACCGTCGCCGGGTGCCGGACCCGGTCCGGGACCGGCAGGACGCCCGCCGCGCGCAGCTCCTTCGCGGTGATCGTGTCCGGCACCGTCAACTCCTCCTGCCGGTCGCGCACCTCCGCGAACAGCGCCAACACCGTGATCAGTTCGAGGAGTTCGGAGGTCCAGGCCTGCGGCCAGTTCGTCGGGCGGATCGCGGCCAGGGCGCCCGCACCGGGCTCCGCCGTCCGGGCCGTGAACCACTGCTCCAGGACGCGGACCCCGCCCGCCGTGAAGTCCCAGGCCGCGGGCGGGACCGGGGAGACCCGGCCGCCGTCGAGGTGCAGGGTCTCCTCGTCGCGGTCGTAGTGCAGCGTCAGGGGCCGGCTGGGCAGCGGGGCGCGGACGTAGGGGCGGCGGCCACCGGGGAGCCGGGGGCGGTCGCCGTCGCGGCGGAGCAGCCACAGGGCGCGGCGGCCCAGTTCCACACCCCGGGCCCAGAGCCCGGGGTCCCGGGTGAGCGGGACGGTGAGATCGGGGCGGACGGCGGTCAGGGTCCAGGCCAGGAAGTCCACCGGATCGGGGGAGTGGCCGAGGTGCTCCAGCAGACCCGGCGCCAGATTGGGTTCAGCGCCGCCGGGGCGCCGGTACAGCGGGCGGATCCGGCCGGGGCGCGCCAGCGGGATCAGGGCGGTCGCGAGCAGCGGTGGGCCCGGCGGGGACGCCGTCTCCAGCACGAAGACCTGGTGCTCGTCCGCCACCCGCCACAGCTCGGGGCGGGCCGCGTCGATCAGCCGGTGGTCGGGGATGAGCCAGTGCTCGTCGAACGGCCCGGTCAGTACCCGCACCGGTTCGGGGCAGGGGCCCGAGGCGCGGACGAGTCGCCCGGTGCCGCCGAGGTGCCCGGGCAGTTGCCCGACCGCCGTGTGCAGGGTGCGTGAGCGGGTCGGCTCGAACAGGGCCTCGCGGGCCGGGCCCTCGGCCTTCACCAGGGCGTCCCAGCGGGCTTTCAGGGAAGCCGGGTCGGGGTCCGTCGGCCACCCCCGGCCGAGCCGCGGCGGTGCGACGGACCACGGCATGAGGTCCGCCAGCGGCGGAGCGTCGTCGGGCGTCACGCTGGGCATCGTACGACGGGTCGCCCGTGGCGGGTCACGTCGCGTCGAGGGTGACCGTGAAGGAGAAACGGTCGCCCCGGTAGTGGATGACGGCCACGTCGAGGACCTGTCCGCCGGTGTCGTAGATGACGCCCGTGTAGCGCAGGATCGGGCTGAGCAGCGGGACCCGGAGCAGCTGGGCGGTCTCCGGGTCCGCCAGCCGGGCCTCGACCGTGTCCGTGATCCGGCTGATGTCCACGCCCGTGAGGTCCCGCAGCACCTTCGTCATGGGCCGGCGGACCAGGTCCTCGGGGTCGATCCGGGCGGCGATCTCGGGACGGACGTAGTTGCGGGCGTGGTTGGTCGGCTCACCCGTGTTCTCGTCGCTCCTCAGCCGGTGGTAGGTCGCCACCTCGGTCAGATCCGGGAAGTGCTCGGCGACTTCGGCGGGGACGGACGTACGCCCGTGGTCGAGGAGTTCCGTCGTCATGGCGGACTGCTGGGCCACGATCGCGTCGACCGAGCCGAGGAGCCGGACCGGAGCGCCCCGCCGCGCGCTCGGCTCGATGAACGTGCCGCGCCGGCGGTGCCGGCTGATCAGCCCCTCGTCCTCCAGCTCCTTCAGCGCCTGCCGCATGGTCAGCACGCTCACCCCGTAGTGACCCGCCAACTGCTCCTCGGTGGGCAGTCGGAGCGGGTCCTGCGGCGAGCGGCCGAGTATCGAGGCGCGCAGCGACTGCGACACCTGGTACCAGAGCGGCAGCTTTCGGGTGAGGACGATCGAGTCCGGGGCGAAGGAGGTCACGGGCTATCCGTACCGGTCGGCATCGTTCAGTGCAATGTTGCGTCGGACGTTCCGCCGGACGGACGGAAGTGGCGTTCGAGGCCCTGCCAGACGTCGTCGTAGCGCTGCTGGAGGTGGTCCGCCCCGGCCGCGTGCGGGGTGAGGGTGACCGGCCAGCGGGTCTCGAACATGAACGCCAGCCCGTCGTCGATCTTCTGCGGCCCCAGCTCGGCGGCGCTCGCCCGGTCGAAGGTCTCCCGGTCCGGGCCGTGCGCCGACATCATGTTGTGCAGCGAACCGCCGCCCGGCACGAAGCCGCCCTTTCCGGCCGTCTTGGCGTCGTACGCGCCCTCGATCAGGCCCATGTACTCGCTCATCACGTTGCGGTGGAAGTACGGCGGCCGGAAGGTGTCCTCGCCGACCAGCCAGCGCGGGGCGAAGACCACGAAGTCGACGCCGGCCAGACCGGGGGTGTCGGAGGGGGCGGTCAGCACCGTGAAGATCGACGGGTCCGGGTGGTCGTAGGAGATGGTCCCGATGACGTTGAAGCGGCGCAGGTCGTAGACGTACGGCACGTGGTTGCCGTGCCAGGCGACCACGTCGAGCGGGGAGTGGTCGTACGTCGCGCTCCAGAGGTGGCCGCAGTACTTGTCGACCACCTCCACCGGGCCCTCGACGTCCTCGTACGCGGCGACGGGCGCGCGGAAGTCACGGGGGTTGGCGAGGCCGTTGGCGCCGATCGGGCCGAGGTCGGGGAGGCGGAAGGGGGCGCCGTAGTTCTCGCAGACGTAGCCGCGGGCGGAGGCGTCCAGCAGGTCGACGCGGAAGCGGACCCCGCGCGGGATCAGCGCCACCTCGCCGGGCTCGGCGTGCAGCTGCCCGAACTCCGTGCGCAGCAGCAGTCCGCCCTGCTCGGGGACGATCAGCAGCTCGCCGTCGGCGTCGCTGAACACGCGTTCCATGGAGGCGTTCGCGTGGTACAGGTGCACGGCCATGCCGGTGCGCTGGGTGACGTCGCCGTTGCCGCCGAGGGTCCACAGGCCGGCAAGGAGGTCCGTGCCGGCCGGCGGCTCGGGCAGGGGGTCCCAGCGCAGCCGGTTCGGATCGGGGACCGTCTCCGTGAAGGGGCCGGTGCACAGCGCGCCGTCGTCGACGCGGGTGAACGCCGGGTGCGCGGCCGAGGGGCGGATCCGGTAGAGCCACGAGCGGCGGTTGTGGGCGCGCGGCTCGGTGAACGCCGTACCGCTGAGCTGTTCCGCGTACAGGCCGAGGGGCGCGCGCTGCGGCGAGTTCCGGCCGTCGGGCAGGGCCCCCGGCACGGCCTCGGAGGCGTGCTCGTTGCCGAATCCGGAGAGATAGGTCAGGCCCTCGGCCGTCTTGCGTGCGTCCCCGCTGCTCATGATCGCTCCCTCCGGCGCCCCGCGGGTGCGCCTGCTGATTCCTATGTATCACCGTAGGATTGCGATTTCCCCGGCGCAAGAGGTGCGCCGGTCCTCCTCCTGAAGGACGATCAAGACGGCCGGAACCAGACTCCAGGGGGATCCGCGTGTCGGTCCGTTGTTCTACGCTCCCCCGCATGTCGTGGACGCGCGGAAGCCTCGCCGTGCCCGCGGTCTGTGTCCTGCTGCTGACCGGATCCGCGGGCTGTGGCACCAGTGATGCCCAGGAGCGGGGGGACGCGTCGACCGCGGCGTCGGTCTCCCCCTCACCCGTGGGCAAGGTCCTGAAGGACACGGACGACGAAGGGCGGCACTACCGCGAGGTGGAGAAGAAGGGGGCACCCGAGGTCGGTGTCGAGGTGGAGCCCGAGGCCGACGGCAGCTGGGACGTCCGCCTGAAGGTGGAGAACTTCCGGTTCACGCCCACCGCGGCGAAGGCGGGGGCGGCCCACGGCCGCGGCGCCGCCCGGCTCTACGTGGACGACCAGCCGGTCGCCGACCTGCGCACCCCGGCCTACCGCATCCCGGCCGGCTACCTGCCGCACGGCACCCACCAGGTCACCGCCCGGCTGTACGCGGACGACGGCACGGTGTGGGCGGTGGACGGCAAGCCGGTGGAGAGCACGGCGTACATCACGGCGTCGGAGCCCTCGCCCTGAGCGGCTTCCCCCGGTGAGCCCGCCGTTGAGTGCATCAGGCATCTTTCTCCGTACCGAGGGGTGAGGTTCACCCCACCGCGACGGAAAGGCATCATGAGCTCCGTGCCCCAAGCGACATCGCTCCGTCGTGCGCCCGTGCAGCGGCGTAGCGCCGAACGGCTGACCAGAATCCTCGACGCCTGCGCCGACCTGCTGGACGAGGTCGGCTACGACGGCCTGAGCACCCGGGCCGTCGCTGAGCGCGCCGGTGTCCCCATCGGCTCCGTCTACCGCTTCTTCGGCAACAAGCGGCAGATGGCCGACGCGCTGGCGCAGCGCAACCTCGAGCGCTACTCCGAGCGCGTCACCGAGCGGCTGAAGGGCGCGCGCCGGGGCGACTGGCGGGCCGCCATGGACGCCGTGCTCGACGAGTACCTGGCCATGAAGCACACCGCTCCCGGGTTCTCCCTCGTCGACTTCGGCAACCAGATCCCGGTCGGCGCCCGGCACGCGGAACCCAACCACCGGGTCGCCGACCGCCTCACCGAGCTGCTCTCCGACTATCTCGTCCGCGAGCCCGACGACGACCTGCGCCGCACCTTCCTGATCGCCGTGGAGACCGCGGACACCCTCGTCCAGCTGGCCTTCCGGGTGGATCCGGAGGGTGACCCGAAGGTGATCGACGAGACGCGGGAGCTGCTGCGGGCGTATCTGGCGCGCACCCTGGACTGACGGTCGCGGCCGCCCCCCTCCCCATCGGCCATACCGCTCGGTATGCTCACCGGGAGATGGCAATGCCGCCCCCAGGAGGACCCGTGTCCCGCACCGCCCTGCGAATCTGCCCGTTGTGCGAGGCCACCTGCGGGCTGACGCTCACCATCGAGGGGACGAAGGTCACCGGCGCCCGCGGCGACCGGGAGGACGTCTTCAGCAAGGGCTTCATCTGCCCCAAGGGCGCCTCCTTCGGTGCCGTCGACGGCGACCCCGACCGGCTGCGCACCCCCCTGGTGCGCCGGGACGGCGAGCTGCGCGAGGCCACCTGGGAGGAGGCCTTCGACGCCGTGGCCGCCGGGATCCGGCCGGTCGTCGAGCGGTACGGGGCGAACGCCGTCGGAGTCGTCCTCGGCAACCCCAACGTGCACACCATGGCCGGCGCGCTCTACCCGACCGTCCTGATCGCCGGCCTCGGCACCCGCAGCCTCTTCACCGCCTCCACGGTCGACCAGATGCCCAAGCACGTCTCCAGCGGACTGCTGTACGGCGACGCCAACGCGATCCCCGTGCCGGACCTGGACCACACCGACCATCTGCTGCTCATCGGCGCCAACCCACTGGAGTCCAACGGGAGTCTGTGCACCGCCGCCGACTTCCCCGGCAAGCTCAAGGCGCTCAAGGCCCGCGGCGGCACCCTCACCGTCATCGACCCGCGCCGCACCCGCACCGCGAAGCTCGCCGACCGGCACATCCCGATCCGGCCGGGCACGGACGCGCTGCTCCTCGCCGCCATGGCCCAGGTGCTCTTCGAGGAACTCCTCGTGGAGCCGGGCGAGTCGGCCCCGCACCTCGAAGGCCTCGGGGAACTCGCCGAAGCGGTAAGGGACTTCACCCCCGAAGCGGTGAGCGCCGCCTGTGACGTGGACGCCTCGCTCATCCGCACCCTGGCCCGCGAACTCGCCGCCGCCCCCACCGCCGCCGTCTATGGCCGCATCGGCAGCTGCACGGTCCCCTACGGCACCCTCGCCAGCTGGCTCGTCGACATCCTCAACATCCTCACCGGCAACCTGGACCGGCCCGGCGGGGCGCTCTTCCCGCAGGCCGCCACCGACCGCACGCCCCGGCCGGCCGGCCCCGGCCACGGCTTCCGGCTCGCGCGCTGGCACTCCCGGGTGAGCCGGCACCCGGAGGCCAAGGGCGAACTGCCGCTGTCGGCGCTCGCCGAGGAGATCGACACCGCGACGGCGGAGGGCGAGCCGATCCGCGCGCTCGTCGCCGTGGCCGCCAACCCCGTCCTGTCCGCCCCGGACGGCGACCGGCTCGACAAGGCGCTCGACTCCCTCGACTTCATGGTCAGCGTCGACCCCTACCTGAACGAGACCTCCCGCCACGCCGACGTGGTGCTGCCCCCGCCGCCGCCCTCGCAGAGCCCGCACCACGACTTCGCCTTCAACACCCTCGCCGTGCGCAACCAGGTCCGCTACAGCCGCCCGGCCGTCCCCCTCGAGCCCGGCCGGATGGCCGAGACCGAGATCCTCGCCCGGCTGATCCTGGCCGCCACCGGCATGCACGGCGCCGATCCGTCAGCCGTGGACGACCTGGTCATCGGCCAGACCCTCGGCAAGGCGGTGCAGGAGCCGCACTCGCCCGTGCACGGCCGCGACCCGCACGAACTCGCGGCACAGCTCACCGGCGAGACCGGTCCCGAGCGACGGCTCGACATGATGCTGCGCCTCGGCCCCTACGGCGACGGCTTCGGCACCCGCCCGGACGGACTCGGCCTCGCCCGGCTGCTCGCCCACCCGCACGGCATCGACCTCGGGCCGCTGCGCCCGCGCCTGCCCCAGCCGCTGAAGACGCGCAGCGGGCGGATCGAACTCCTGCCGCAGCCGATCGTCGACGACCTCCCGCGGCTGCGGGAGGGACTGAAGCGGGAGCCCGACGCACTCGTCCTGGTCGGCCGGCGCCATCTGCGGTCCAACAACAGCTGGATGCACAACGTCCCCGCGCTCACCGGCGGCACCAACCGCTGCACCCTGCACATCCACCCCGAGGACGCCGAACGGCTCGGTGTGCTCGACGGCGCGCCGGTCCGGGTGAAGGGCGCGGGGGGAGAGGTGACCGCACCGGCCGAGGTCACCGACGGCGTGCGCCGGGGCGTGGTCAGCCTGCCGCACGGCTGGGGTCACGACCGCCCCGGCACCCGCCTCAGCCATGCCGCCACCGACCCCGGCGTCAACGTCAACCAGCTCCTCGACGGCAGCCTGCTGGACCCGCTGTCGGGCAACGCCGTTCTCAACGGAGTACCGGTGGAACTTGCTCCCATAACGGCCCGCTGAGCTGAGCAAAGCTGTGACCTGGAGTTTTGCGCTTATTGCTCGCACGTCAACGTCTTGTTAACACCGTTTGAACGGACCTAACGTCAACCCACCGCCGACCCCCAGGTGGGATGTTCAAGGGCGAACGTTAGGTATCCACTCATGTTGACCATCCTCGGCTTCGCCATGATCGCGACCTTCCTGGTCCTGATCATGCTGAAGAAGATGTCGCCGATCGCGGCGCTCGTGTTGATCCCGGCACTGTTCTGCGTCTTCGTCGGGAAGGGCGCCAAGCTCGGTGACTACGTCATCGACGGCGTCACCAGCCTCGCCCCTACGGCGGCGATGCTCATGTTCGCGATCGTCTACTTCGGTGTGATGATCGACGTCGGCCTCTTCGACCCGATCGTTCGGGGCATCCTGAAGTTCTGCAAGGCCGACCCGCTCCGCATCGTCGTCGGTACGGCGCTGCTCGCCGCGATCGTCTCCCTGGACGGCGACGGCTCCACCACGTTCATGATCACCGTCTCGGCGATGTACCCGCTGTACAAGCGTCTGAAGATGAGCCTGGTCGTGATGACCGGGGTCGCGGCGATGGCCAACGGCGTGATGAACACGCTGCCCTGGGGCGGCCCGACCGCCCGTGCCGCCACCGCGCTCAAGCTCGACGCCAGCGACATCTTCGTGCCGATGATCCCGGCCCTGGCCGTGGGCCTGCTCTTCGTCATCGCCCTCTCCTACGTCCTCGGCCGCCGTGAGCGCGCCCGGCTCGGCACGCTGACGCTGGACGAGGTGCTGGTCGAGGAGAAGGAGACCGAGACGGTCCTGGTGGGCGCCGGCGGCTCCGGCGACGGCACGACCCCCGTCCGCAAGGGCGGCTCCGTCTCCGGCTCCGGCACCGACGCGGCCGCCACTGCCGCGCAGGACGACGAGGACGACGAGGACGACGACTTCCAGGGCCTCGACCCGCACCGGGCCACCCTGCGCCCCAGGCTGTACTGGTTCAACGCGCTGCTCACGGTCACGCTGCTCACCTCCATGATCATGGAGTGGCTGCCGATCCCGGTGCTGTTCCTGCTCGGCGCAGCGCTCGCGCTCAGCGTCAACTTCCCGCACATCCCGGACCAGAAGGCCCGCCTCGCCGCCCACGCCGACAACGTCCTCAACGTCTCCGGCATGGTCTTCGCCGCCGCCGTCTTCACCGGCGTCCTCCAGGGCACCGGCATGGTCGACCACATGGCCACCTGGATGGTGGACGTCATCCCCGCCGGCATGGGTCCGCACATGGCCCTCGTCACCGGCGTCCTGAGCCTCCCGCTCACCTACTTCATGTCGAACGACGGCTTCTACTTCGGTGTCCTGCCGGTTCTCGCCGAGGCCGGCGCGGCGCACGGCGTCTCGCCGCTGGAGATGGCCCGCGCCTCGCTCGTCGCCCAGCCCCTGCACATGTCGAGCCCGCTCGTCCCGGCCGTCTACGTCCTCGTCGGCATGGCGAAGGTCGAGTTCGGCGACCACACGAGGTTCGTGGTCAAGTGGGCCGCCCTGACCTGCCTGGCGATCCTCGGCGCGGGCATCCTGTTCGGGATCATCTGAGCCGACCGTGGAGGAACTTGTGAGGCCCGGCAGGAACCGCGGCTGGCTGCTCCGTCTCGTCATCGCCTTCGGCTTCGCGCAGGGGGCGGTGTCGATGGCCCGGCCCGCCGTTTCCTACCGGGCCCTCGCGCTGGGCGCGGACGAGCGGGCGATCGGTGTCATCGCGGGTGTGTACGCGCTGTTGCCGCTCTTCGCCGCCGTACCGCTCGGCCGCCGCACCGACCACGGCCGCTGCGCGCCGCTGCTGCCGGTCGGAGTGGTCCTCATAGCCGGCGGCTGTGTGCTGAGCGGAGTGGCCGGCTCCCTCTGGGCGATGGCCCTGTGGAGCGGGGTGATGGGACTCGGCCATCTCTGCTTCGTGATCGGCTCCCAGTCGCTCGTCGCCCGTCAGTCCGCGCCGCGCGAACAGGACCGCAACTTCGGTCACTTCACCATCGGCGCCTCCCTCGGCCAACTGGTCGGCCCGATCGCGGCCGGAGCGCTGATCGGCGGTGGCGACATGGCGGACAGCAGCGCACTCGCCCTGCTGGTCGCGGGCGTCGGCTGCGCGGTCGCGTTCACCTCGCTGTGGCGCGTCGAGGACCGCGACACCACGCCCAAGTCCCGTACGGAGCAGGGCGAACGCGTCCCCGTCGGCCGCATCCTGAACGCCCGGGGCGTCCCGGCCGGCATCCTCATCAGCCTGTCCGTGCTGTCCGCGACCGACATCCTCACCGCCTATCTGCCGGTGGTCGGCGAACACCGGGGCATCGCGCCGTCCGTCATCGGCGTCCTGCTCAGCGTCCGGGCGGCGGCCTCCATCGCCTGCCGGCTCGTCCTCACCCCCCTGCTGCGGCTGCTCGGCCGGACCCTGCTGCTCACCGTGACCTGTCTGCTGGCGGCCCTGCTGTGCGCCGGGATCGCGCTGCCGGTGCCGGTCTGGGGACTGGGCGTGATCCTCGCGTTGCTCGGCTTCTGTCTCGGCGTCGGGCAGCCGCTGTCCATGACGACCGTCGTCCAGGCGGCGCCCGACGGCGCCCGTTCCACCGCGCTCGCGCTGCGCCTCACCGGCAACCGGCTGGGCCAGGTCGCCGCGCCCGCCGCCGCGGGGCTGGTGGCCGGGGTCGCGGGGGTGGCCGCGCCGTTCGTGATGCTGGGGGTGCTGTTGCTGGTGTCGTCGGGGGTGGCGGTGCGGTCGCGCGGGGACGCGCGAGGGGAGGCGGCCGTGCCCCCGCGGCGCCGGTCCGGATCGGGGTTGCGCCGGTCGAGCGATGTCTGACGGCGCGTCGGGCGACGCTCCCACAGTCGTGGGCGCCGATGTGAAAGAGAGTCAGGTGCAAGAGCGATTTGTATGAAAATCGTCCTGACTCGGAGGAACGCACATGTCCAGCTCGACGCTCCCGTCCGCCCTCGGCTCCCGCCTCGGCGTCACGGCTCTCACGGTGCTCGCCGCGGCGGGGTTCACCTGCCTCTCGGCACCGTCCGCCGTGGCCGTGGGGGAAGCCGGTGACATCAGGATCCACCGCGAGCACGTCCCCCCGGGCGTCTCGAAGGACGACCCGGTGGCCTGCCGCTTCTACCTCGACGCCGCCAACTTCGGCGAGCTGCCCTCCGTCGGGTACACCATCAAGGCGCGGCCGCCGGCCCCCGACACCGCCACCGTCACCGGCACCATCACCCTGACCCAGGGTGCCGGGCACACCGACACCCTGGGGCTGGCCGAGGGGTCGTACACGCTCGAGTGGACCATCCCCGGGGACGTCCCGGTCCCCTCGCCCAAGGTGAAGGTCTTCAAGATCAACTGCCCTGAGGGCCAGCGCGAGGGGAACGGGAGCCCGAACCGGCCGATCACGGACGACGGCCGCGAGGTCGGCGGTCCTCAGGGCCAGGACGGCGGGGGCCAGAACGGCGGGGGCCAGAACGGCGGGGGCCAGAACGGCACCACGCAGAACGGCACCACGCAGAACGGCACCACGCAGAACGGCACCACGCAGAACGGCACCTCGCAGGGCGCCGGCGGGCGGGAAGGCGGAACACAGGGCGGCTCCGCCTGGAGCGGCGAGAAGGGCGGCCCGGAGGGCGGCGTGCACGCGGGCGGCGGCGGTCTCGCCGACACCACGCAGGCCTTCACCCCGCTGGCCGGAGCCGCGGCCGTCGGACTGGTGGCCGTCGGTGGAGTCGCCTACTTCCGCCTGATCCGCCGGCGCACCCATGGTGCCGCGTAGGCGCGTACGCAGGCCCTGGCACCGGACCCGCGCCTACCGCCTCACCAGGACGGCCGTGCTCGCGGTCGTCCTGGTGACGGTCGGAGTCCGGTGCGGGGGGCACGACGGCCCGGCCACGGCGGCCCGGGCCGGGGAGGTGGCGTCCGGCGGGGCGCAGGCCGCCCCGGCCCCCGGGGGCGACGCCGACGAGGGCCGGACGGCGGGGAGGAAGGCGTCGAACAGCCCGGGACCCCCGCCCCGCCCGCTGCCCCGGTCCCCGGCGACCACCCTGCGCGTGCCCTCCCTGGGCATCGACGTGCCGATCGTCCCGCTCCGGCTCGGTCCGGGCCGGCACCTCGGGACACCCCCGCTCGACCGGCCGAAGCTGGTGGGCTGGTACGCGGGCGGCCCCACACCGGGGGAGCGGGGCACCGCCATCGTCGTGGGCCACCGCGACACCAAGACCGGCCCGGCGGTTTTCGCGGGCCTCGCGCGGGTGGCCCGGGGTGCCCGGATCGAGGCCCGGCGCGCCGACGGCCGCACGGCCGTCTACACCGTGGACCGGGTGCGCGTCTTCGACAAGGCCACCTTCCCCGACAAGGAGGTGTACGGCCCGACCCGCCGCCCCGAGCTGCGCATCCTCACCTGCGGGGGCCTCTTCCGGCACGCGACCGGGTACACCAGCAACGTCGTCGTCTTCGCCCATCTGACGGCGACCCGCTGACCCGCGGCCGTGGCCGCGCCGGTGTCCCCGGGCGCGGAGCCGGCGCCCGCTGAACCGGGCAGTCCGGTTTCTCACCAGTCGGACGGGGGAGTCCGATCCGGGCCTGTCTCTTCCCCCGGGTGCGCACAGTCCGTTAACTTCCGTGACTCACAAGCCCCGTTCGACCCGCACGGGGCAGGTCGGACAGCGGAGCACCGGCCGGGCCGGCCCGGCACACGAGTCCCCGGGGACACTTCTCATGACACGCGCCATCTCGTTGCACGACGTCAGCAAGGTCCATACCCGAGGCGTCCGGGTCGTGGACCGGCTGTCGCTGGACATCGCGCCCGGCGAGTTCCTGGTCCTGCTCGGCCCCTCCGGCTGCGGCAAGTCCACCGTGCTCCGCATGATCGCCGGCCTGGAGCACATCACCGAGGGCGAGTTACGGCTCGACGGCGAGTACGCCAACGACCTGGCGCCCTCGGGCCGGGACATCGCGATGGTCTTCCAGAACTTCGCGCTCTACCCGAACATGACCGGCCGCGACAACATCGGCTTCCCGCTGCGCATCGAGGCCCCCGGCGCCGACCCGGGCCCCCGTGTGGCCGCCACCGCCCGGATGCTCGGCATCGAGGACCTGCTCGACCGCTTCCCCGGCCAGCTGTCCGGCGGCGAACGCCAGCGCGTCGCCATGGGCCGGGCCATCGCCCGGCACCCCTCCGCCTTCCTGATGGACGAGCCGCTGTCCAACCTCGACGCCAAGCTCCGCAACCATCTGCGGGCCGAGATATCCAAGCTGACCCGGGATCTGGGCGTCACCACGGTGTACGTCACGCACGACCAGTCCGAGGCCATGTCGCTCGGTGACCGGGTCGCCGTACTGCGCGGCGGAGTCCTCCAGCAGGTGGGCACCCCGCGATCCGTCTACGCCCTGCCTCGCAACATCTTCGTCGCCGCGTTCATCGGCACCCCGCGCATCAACCTCCTGCGCGGCCTGGTCCGTGCCCCGCTCGACGGAGCGATGACGATCAACCTGGGCAAGCAGGCGCTGCGGCTGCCCGAACCTCACTCCCTGGACCACAAGCTGCTGCGTGTGCAGCAGGGCCGGGAGGTGATCGTCGGGCTGCGCTCGGAGGCGGTCCGTATCGCCACGCCCGCCGACGCCCGGCCCGGTGAGACACACATCACCGGCCTGGTGGAGCACGTGGAGTTCCAGGGCCACGAGGTGCTCGTCCACTTCAACACCGGCTCCCGGCTCGCGGTCGTGCCGGAGCTGGAGGCGCCCCGCCCCGTCCAGCGGCCGCCCCGGCGGCGCCGCCGCGAGGGCGGGGTCCTGGACCGGCTGCGCAAGGGCGCGGGCGGCCTGCGGACCGGCGCGGTCGACGTACTGGACGAGCCGTCGGCGCAGGAGGGGCCGCTCGCGTCCCCGGAGGCCCGCCCCCTCGGCGACCTCGTCGTGCGCACCACCCCCGACTTCGACCTCCGGCGCGGGATGCAGGTCCCGCTCCTCGTCGACATCGCCCATCTCTTCGTCTTCGACCAGCACGGCGAGCGCATCAGCCCGGCTCCGGCCCGGCTGCCGGACCTCGACGAGTGAGAGGGCGTCCCGAGGCGTCCGCGGTCCGGTGTGCTGCGCGTTCCATGTCCTTCACCCGTCGTCCCCTGGTGCCAGAAAACTAACAACGCTAGTTTAGGTCGCGGACGAGGACGCCCGCCCGAAGGGAACGCGATGAAGGCACATGACGGCATCTACCTCGACGGCGCCTGGCGCCCGGCCGCGGGCCGGGATGTGATCGAGGTCGTCGACCCGGTGGGAGAGCAGGTGATCGCCCGCGTCCCGGCGGGCGACGCCGTCGACGTCGACGCCGCCGTACGGGCGGCCCGCGCCGCCCTGCCGGGCTGGGCCGCGACCCCGCCCGCCGAGCGCGCGGCCCGGCTGACCGCGCTCCGGGACGTCCTGGCGGCCCGCAAGGACGAGATCGCCGAGACGGTCACCGCCGAACTCGGCTCGCCCCTGGCCTTCTCCCAGGCCGTCCACGCGGCGGTGCCGATCGCGGTCGCGGGCTCCTACGCCGAACTGGCCGCGACCCACCCCTTCGAGGAGAAGGTCGGCAACTCGACCGTGTTCCAGGAGCCGATCGGCGTGGTCGGCGCCATCACTCCCTGGAACTACCCGCTGCACCAGATCGTCGCCAAGGTCGCCCCGGCCCTCGCCGCGGGCTGCACGGTGGTCCTGAAGCCCGCCGAGGACACCCCGCTGACCGCCCAGCTCTTCGCCGAGGCGGTCCACGAGGCGGGCGTCCCGGCGGGCGTCCTCAACCTCGTCACCGGACTCGGCGCGGTCGCCGGCCAGGCACTGGTCGAGCATCCCGGTGTCGACCTGGTGTCCTTCACCGGCTCCACGGCCGTGGGCAGGCGGATCGCGGCGACGGCGGGCGCGGCCGTGAAGAAGGTGGCCCTGGAACTCGGCGGCAAGTCGGCCAATGTCATCCTGCCGAGCGCCGACCTCGCCCGGGCGGTCAACGTCGGCGTCGCCAACGTGATGTCCAACTCCGGCCAGACGTGCAGCGCCTGGACCCGGATGCTCGTCCACCGCGACCGCTACGACGAGGCGGTCGAGCTCGCCGCGGCGGCGGCCGCCAAGTACGCCGACCGCATCGGCCCCGTCGTCAACGCCGCACAGCGGGACCGGGTGCGGGGGTACATCGAGAAGGGCGTCGCCGAAGGCGCGCGGCTGGTCGCGGGCGGTGCCGAGTCCCCGCGCGAGCAGGGCTACTTCGTCAGCCCCACGGTCTTCGCCGACGTCACCCCCGGCATGGCCATCGCCCAGGAGGAGATCTTCGGCCCCGTCCTGTCCGTCCTGCGCTACGAGGACGAGGAGGACGCCCTGCGGATCGCCAACGGCACGGTCTACGGGCTCGCGGGTGCCGTCTGGGCCGGTGACGAGGCGGAGGCGGTGGCCTTCGCCCGCCGGATGGAGACCGGCCAGGTGGACATCAACGGCGGCCGCTTCAACCCGCTCGCGCCGTTCGGCGGCTACAAGCAGTCGGGTGTCGGCCGCGAGCTCGGCGCACACGGCCTCGCCGAGTACCTCCAGACCAAGTCCCTCCAGTTCTAAGGGAGTCAACCGAACATGGCTGTCCGTGCCGCCGTACTCCCCGCCATCGGCGCTCCGTTGGAGATCAGGGAGATCGTCCTTCCGGACCCCGGCCCCGGCCGGGTCCGCGTCCGGCTCGCCGCCGCCGGGGTCTGTCACTCCGACCTGTCCCTGTCCGACGGCACCATGCGGCTGCCGCTCCCCGCGGTCCTGGGCCACGAGGGCGCGGGCACGGTCGTCGCCGTCGGCGAAGGGGTCGAACACCTGGCACCCGGCGCCGGTGTCATCCTCAACTGGGCTCCTTCCTGCGGAAGTTGTCACCCCTGCACGCTCGGCGAGGTCTGGCTGTGCGTGAACGCCCTCAACGGGGCCGCGGAGGTGTACGCCCGCACGACGGACGGCACGGACCTCCACCCCGGGCTGAACGTCGCCGCCTTCGCCGAGGAGACCGTCGTCCCGGCCTCCTGCGTACTGCCCCTGCCGGAGGGCATCCCGCTCACCGACGCGGCCCTCCTCGGCTGCGCCGTCCTCACCGGCTACGGCGCGATCCACCACTCCGCGCGGGTCCGGCCCGGCGAGACGGTCGCCGTCTTCGGCGTCGGCGGGGTCGGCCTCGCCACCCTCCAGGCGGCCCGGATCGCCGGCGCCTCGACGATCGTCGCCGTCGACATCTCCCCGGAGAAGGAGGAGCTGGCCCGGGCGGCGGGCGCCACGGAGTACGTGGTCGCCTCCGAGCAGACCGCCCGCGAGATCCGCGCCCTCACCGGCAAGCAGGGGGTCGACGTGGCCGTCGAGTGCGTGGGCCGCGCGGCCACCATCCGGACGGCCTGGGAGTCGACCCGGCGGGGCGGCCGCACCACGGTCGTCGGCATCGGCGGCAGGGACCAGCAGGTCACCTTCAACGCCCTGGAGATCTTCCACTGGGGACGCACCCTCGCCGGCTGCGTCTACGGCAACTGCGACCCGGCCGAGGACCTCCCGGTCCTCGCCGACCACGTCCGGGCGGGCCGTCTCGACCTGAGCGCCCTGGTGACGGAGCGCATCGCCCTGGAGGACATCCCGGGGGCCTTCGACAACATGCTGGCGGGCAAGGGAGGGCGGGCGCTGGTGATGTTCTGACGGTGGCCCGCTGCGGCGCGCCCAGCTCGCCCCGGCGCTCTCAGCCCGTCCGGGGGCCGACCCCCCGGACGGGCCCCGGCGCCGGAACGTCCTGCCCGGCTTCCGCCCCCTGCCCCGCGGCCGCCTCCCGCGTCGCTTCCGCCCCCTGCCCCGCGGCCGCCTCCCGCGTCGCCTCCGCCTCCCGCGTCGCCTCCGCCTCCCGCGTCGCCTCCGCCTCCCGCGTCGCCTCCGCCTCCCGCGTCACCTCCGACTCCTGCGCGGACGGGGTGCGCGGCGCACGCGGCCTCGACCGCGACACGGCCACACCCGCCAGGCACAGCAGCCCACCGGCCAGGGTGAGCAGCCCCGGCACCTCGCCCAGCGCCAGCCACGACATCAGGACGACCAGTGCGGGCACGGCGTACGTGGTCGCGCCCATGCGGCTCGCGGTCGTCCGGGCCAGCGCGTACGCCCACGTGGTGAAGGCGAGCGCGGTCGGGAAGACGCCCAGGTAGACCATGTTGAGCGTCGCGGAGACCGGCGCGTCGGCCGCCTCGTGGACCAGCTGCCCCGCGAACGGCAGACACACCACCGTCCCGATGACACACCCGAACGCCGTCACCTGGAGCGCGGTCGCCCGGCCCAGGGCGGGCTTCTGCGCGACGACCCCGCCCGCGTAACCGAAGGCGGCGAGCAGACACAGCACCACCCCGAGCACCGACGATCCGTCCTCGCCCGACATCGACAGCCCCACCGCGACCGCGCCCGCGAACGACACGGCCATCCCCGCCAGCAGTCGTGGCGGCATCACGTCCCCGAGCAGCCGTGCGCCCAGCAGGGCGATGAGGATCGGCCCGATGTTCACCACCAGCGCCGCCGTCCCCGCGTCCACCTGCTGCTCACCCCAGTTGAGCACCACCATGTAGAAGCCGAACCACAGCACGCCCGACACGGCGATCCCGCGCCAGGCGGCCCTCGGCGGCCACCCCGCCCGCCGCACGGCGCAGATGACCCCCAGCACCAGCGCCCCGGAGGCCAGCCGCCCGAGCGCCAGCGCCCCCGGCGAGTACGCGTCGCCCGCACTGCGGATCGACACGAAGGCCGAGGCCCACAGCACGACGGTCACGGCGGCCGCACCTGCGGCGAGCAACTCGGTACGACGTTCGGTACGCCGGGGGCTGTTCATCATGCTCCTCAGGCTAGGAAGAAGGGCGGGTCGAAAGCTCGCGGATTTCGGACGCGGGGCCGGGGACCGGGGCTGCGGGAAACGACGGGCGGGGCGATGCGTGCGGTCAGCGCAGCGCACCCGCCTCGATGCCCAGCAGCTCGGCCAGCGCCCGCTCGCCCGCCGCCGTCACCCTCACGGCCCGCTCGGAGCCGATCCGCACGCACCACCCCGCGTCGAGGGCGTGCCGGCACAGGGCCGCGCCCGCCGCACCCGCCAGATGCGGGCGGCGCTCGGTCCAGTCGAGGCAGGCGCGGGCGAGCGGCCGGCGGGTCGCGCGGTCGAGCGCGATGCCACTGCCCTCGAACCACCGCAGCCCGGCCTCGGTCAGCAGAAACCCGGTGGCCCGTTCCCTGGACGCCGATGACGCTGACGCCGACGACACCGCCGGTGACGTCGGTGCAGCCGGTCCGCTCGCCGCTTGCCCCGCCTCCGCCCCGTCGGTCCGTCCCCCGGGCTCGCTCACCGCGCTCAGCAGTCCGTGGGCGGTGAGCGCGTCGGTGACGGCGATGCCGAGCCGGCCGGCGAGGTGGTCGTAGCAGGTCCGGCCCCGGGCCATCGCCGATCCGGCACTCGCGGCGCGCAGGGTGCGCGGCCGGTGGGCGGGGTGCGGGGCGACCTGGCCGGCCAGGTCCTCCACCAGCTGGGCGACCCGGGTGTCGGCGAGCCGTACGTAGCGGTGCCGCCCCTGCCGTTCCTCGGCCAGCAGCCCGCCCGCGACCAGCTTGCCCAGGTGCTCGCTCAGCGTCGACGGGGCCACGCCCGCGTGCCGGGCCAGCTCACCGGCGGTCCACGCCCGCCCGTCGAGCAGCGCCAGCAGACAGACGGCCCGCGTCTCGTCGGCGACGAGCCCGGCCAGGGCGGCCAGCCCCGGCGCCCGTGCGTCCCTGTCGTTCCCGGTGTCCGTGATGCTCACGTCTCCCAGCATGCGCGACGGACACTTCGGCGACGGCCGAACCGTGCTAGGGCAGCTGCCCGAACTGCTGGGAGAGCCCGTCCAGCAGTGCCGTCAGCCCCGTCTCGAACGCCCGGTCGTCGATCTTCTCCTGCTGCTCGGCGAGGAGGTGGGCCTGTCCGAGGTGCGGGTAGTCGGCGGGGTCGTAGGCGCTCACGTCGTCGACGAAGCCGCCGGCGAAGGAGCCGAGCGCGGAGCCCATGACGAAGTACCGCATCAGCGCGCCGATGGAGGTGGCCTGCGCGGGCGGCCAGCCGGCGCGGACCATCGCGCCGTACACCGCGTCGGCGAGCCGCAGCCCGGCCGGCCGGCGGCCGGGGCCCTGGGCGAGCACCGGGACGATGTTCGGGTGGTCGCGCAGGGCGGCGCGGTAGGAGACGGCCCAGTCGCGCAGCGCGGTCCGCCACTCCCGGCCGTCCTCGAACATCGACAGGTCGACCTGCGCGCTCACCGAGTCGGCGACGGCCTCCAGGATCTCGTCCTTCGTGCGGAAGTGGTTGTACAGCGAGGGCCCGCTCACCCCCAGCTCGGCGGCGAGCCGCCGCGTGGAGACGGCCGGCAGGCCCTCCGCGTCCACGAGCGTCCGTGCGGTCTCGACGATCCGGTCGGTGCTGAGAAGGGGCTTGCGCGGTCGGGCCATGGCGCACATAGTAGGGCTGCGGAACGAAAACTAGCAGTGCTAATTTAAGCGGCAATCGTGAAGCGGTCCTGAAGGACTTCCTCTGTGGGGTGATCTCGTGGTGAATCTGGCGCTCAGCGAGGAGCAGGAAGCCGTCCGGCGGCTCGCCAAGGACTTCGTGGACCGCGAGGTCGCCCCGCATGTCATCGCCTGGGACCGTGCCGAGGACATCGACCGGTCCCTGGTCGAGAAGCTCGGCGAGGTCGGCTTCCTCGGCCTGACGATCGACGAGGAGTACGGCGGCTCGGGCGGCGACCACCTCGCGTACTGCCTGGTCACGGAGGAGCTGGGCCGCGGGGACTCGTCCGTGCGCGGGATCGTGTCCGTCTCCCTCGGGCTGGTCGCGAAGACCGTCGCGGCCTGGGGGAGCGAGGAGCAGAAGCGCCGCTGGCTGCCGGGACTGACGTCCGGCGAGTACGTCGGCTGCTTCGGCCTCACCGAGCCCGGCACCGGCTCGGACGCCGGCAACCTCGGCACCCGCGCGGTCCGCGACGGCGACTCCTATGTCATCAACGGCACCAAGATGTTCATCACGAACGGCACCTGGGCCGACGTGGTCCTGCTCTTCGCCCGCTCGACCGACGCGCCGGGCCACAAGGGCGTCTCCGCGTTCCTCGTCCCCACCGACACCCCGGGCCTGAGTCGCCGCGCGATCCACGGCAAGCTCGGCCTGCGCGGCCAGGCGACCGCCGAACTCGTCCTGGACGACGTCCGGGTCCCCGCCGCCGCGATGCTGGCGCCCGAGGGCAAGGGTTTCTCCGTCGCGATGTCGGCGCTCGCCAAGGGCCGCATGTCGGTCGCGGCCGGTTGTGTCGGCATCGCGCAGGCGGCCCTGGACGCGGCGGTGCGGTACGCGGGCGAGCGCGAGCAGTTCGGCAAACCCATCGCCCACCACCAGCTGGTCCAGGAACTGATCAGCGACATCGCGGTCGACGTGGACGCGGCCCGGCTGCTGACCTGGCGGGTCGCCGACCTGATCGACCGGGGTCTGCCCTTCGCCACCGAGTCCTCCAAGGCCAAGCTCTTCGCCTCGGAGGCCGCCGTGCGCGCCGCCAACAACGCCCTGCAGGTCTTCGGCGGCTACGGCTACATCGACGAGTATCCGGCGGGCAAGCTCCTGCGCGACGCCCGCGTGATGACCCTCTACGAGGGCACCAGCCAGATCCAGAAACTGCTCATCGGGCGGGCGCTGACGGGGGTTTCGGCGTTCTGAGCCGGAGCGCCTGAGTACGCGTCTGAGTAGGTGCGCGGATGTGGCGCGGACCCCCTGCGCCGAAGCTTGTCCCCATGAGTGACACACCGGTCAAGCAGCAGAGCACGGCGGCCTTCTACGGACAGGCCGTCGCTTCCTTCGGCATCGCCATCGCGGCCACCGCCATCGGCATCTACAACCTCCACACCGACGCCTGGGTGCGCGGCTTCCTGGCGATCGCCGTCCTGTATCTGGTGACCTCCGCCTTCACGCTGGCGAAGGTGATCCGGGACCGTCAGGAGGCCGGGCAGATCGTGAGCCGGGTGGACCAGGCCCGCCTGGAGAAGCTCCTCGCCGACCACGACCCCTTCGAGAAGATCTGAGCAGGCACGCTAAGCGGCCGCTCACCTTCGGCGGTATGGTGTAGCTCCTGTACCGAGAGGGGCGAACGAGCGATGAGTACGGCGGAGGAGACGGCCGGCGGCGAGATCGAGCCGTGGGAAGAGGTCACCCCTGACGCGGCCCGGCGACTGCTGGTCGCGGCCGTGGAGGCCTTCGCCGAGCGCGGATACCACGCGACGACGACCCGCGATATCGCCGGCCGCGCGGGGATGAGCCCGGCGGCCCTGTACATCCACTACAAGACCAAGGAAGAGCTGCTCCACCGCATCAGCCGGATCGGCCACGACCGCGCGCTGGGCATTCTGCGCACGGCGGCCGCCGGCGAGGGCGACGCCACCGGGCGCCTCGCGGACGCCGTGAGCTCCTTCGTCCGCTGGCACGCCGGGCGGCGCACCACGGCACGGGTCGTCCAGTACGAACTGGACGCGCTCGGCCCCGACGCCCGCGCCGAGATCCTCGACCTGCGCCGACAGGTCGACGCCGAGGTGCGCGGGATCATCGAGGACGGCGTGGCGAGCGGCGAGTTCGCCGTGCTGGACGTGCACGGCACGACCCTCGCCGTGCTGTCCCTCTGTATCGACGTGGCCCGCTGGTTCAACGTGGACGGCCCCCGCACGCCCGACGAGGTCGGCGCGCTGTACGCCGACCTCGTGCTGCGGATGGTGGGCGCGCCGAAGTAGCGCCCGGCGGGGGCGGCGCCTGGAGACGGGCGCCTGGAGACGGGCGCCTAGAGGTAGTAGCGGGACACCGACTCCGCCACGCACACGGGCTTGTCCCCGCCCTCGCGCTCCACGGTGAAGGCGATGGCCACCTGGACGCCGCCGGTGACGTCCTCGACGCCGGTGATCGTCGCCGTGGCGCGCACGCGTGAGCCGACGGGCACCGGGGCGGGGAAGCGGACCTTGTTCGTCCCGTAGTTGACGCCCATCTTCACGTTCTCGACCCTGATCAGCTGCGGGCCGAAGAGCGGCAGCAGGGAGAGCGTGAGATAGCCGTGCGCGATGGTGGTGCCGAAGGGGCCGGCGGCGGCCTTCTCGGGGTCGACATGGATCCACTGGTGGTCGCCGGTGGCCTCCGCGAAGAGGTCGATCCGCTTCTGGTCGACCTCCAGCCAGTCGGTGTACCCCAACTGCTCGCCCACCGCCGCCTTCAGGTCGTCGGCGGACGTGAAGATCTTCGGCTCTGCCATGTCTGCGGCCCTCTCGCGTCACTAGCTGCCCATGTCACCGTGCCATAGGTCTAAGCGACTGCTTAGCATGGTCGGGTGGCGGGCCGATGTCAACGGACCCGTGGGCGAGGCGATGGGTAGGCTTCGAGGGGTGCCCCAGATTCCCGAGAAGATCCACGAGCTCACGGTCGGCCAGCTCGCCGCGCGCAGCGGCGCCGCCGTCTCCGCCCTGCACTTCTACGAGACGAAGGGGCTGATCAGCAGCCGTCGTACGACGGGCAACCAGCGCCGCTACCACCGCGACACGTTGCGTCGCGTCGCCTTCGTCCGCGCCGCGCAACGCGTCGGCATCCCGCTGGCCACGATCCGCGAGGCCCTCGCCGAACTCCCCGAGGAACGCACCCCGACCCGTGAGGACTGGGCCCGTCTCTCGGCGGCGTGGCGCGCGGAGCTGGACGAACGCATCAAGCAGCTCAACCGGCTACGCGACCACCTCACCGACTGCATCGGCTGCGGCTGTCTCTCCCTCGCCACCTGCGTCCTGTCCAACCCGGACGACGCCTTCGGCGAACGGGCTTCCGGCTCACGACTGCTGGTGGAGAAGAGCGCGGGCGAGAAGAAGGCGGTCGAGCAGCGGTCGGGGGAGCGGCGGGAGGGGGAGCGGCGGGAGGAGGAGGAGAAGGCGGCCGGCTGCTGCTGAGCAGAGCCGTGCGGCCGGCCCGGACGTCTCCGTGCATCCGGTGCATCCGGTGCATCCGGCGCATCCGGCGCGTCAGGAGCACCCTCTCCCGTCTGCCGGCATGCGCGTCGCCGCCCCTCTCGCGCCCCCACCCCCACCCGGTTCCTCACTCGTACTCGGTTCCGCCCTTGCGGGTCAGATAGGCACCGCTCACCGCCTTGGCGATCGCCCGTCCCCCGGTCACCGGGCTGTACCGCTCGACGGCCGGCCGGATCACCACACCCTCGCGCAGGTGCAGCCCGCGGCCGGACACCGTCTCGCGGCCGGTCGCGATCTCCAGGACCCGCTCGCTGTCGTACGGGCCCTCGAACAGACGGGGCACGAGGGGCAGTTCGCCGTCCAGCAGCTCCGCCGCGTCCAGCCAGCGCACCACGCCGTCGATCTCGGCGGACACGTCGAACACCGCGTAGCCGAGGGTGTCGCGTCGGCCGTCCGCGCCGTACGTCAGGTCCTGCACACCCGCTCCGTACACCTCGGCGAAGACACCGATCCGGCGCGCGCCCAGCCGCTCGGCGAGACGGGCCGCCGCCTCGGGGACGCCATGGCCGTGTACGGCCCGCCAGTACAGGTTCCTCGGATCCTCCGTCAGGGCGAGGGACTTCGAGCCGAAGCCCTTCGAGGAGACGTACACCCGCTCCTCGTCGGCGACATACGTCAGCAGGCACGCCGAGCCGTGCAGTTTCTCGGTCAGGACCACCGGCTCGCCGGGTTCGAAGATGCCGGGGTAGCGCTGGATGTTCTCGATGTCGACCCAGGGCAGCAGATCCGGCGCCGCCTCGACGTCGCCGCTCATGGTCGGCGGGATGGGCGGCACCCACTTGACGATGCCCAGCCGCGCCGCGAAGTCCGTGCCCTCCGCGGCGGCCAGTGCCAGGTCGACGTCCGCCAGCGCCTCGGGCCGGCACACGATCCCCTGCGACAGCTCGCCCCGCAGCCGCACCGCCTTCACCCGGTCCGACCTGCTGCCCGCCAGCCGCCCGGTCAGCCCCAGTTCCTCGACGAGCCCGGTGGGGAGCACCGACTGCTCGGGGATGTACAGGGCGGCCTCGCCGGTGCGGTACGCGCCCTTGGCGACGACGGCCCGGTACAGGCCGACCTGCGCCAGTTCGAGGGCGTCGGCGTTGGGGTGTTCGTGGACGGTCAGCACTTCGGCGGTGACGCGCAGCGTCGACATGAGGGCTCCTTCAAGTCCTGCGGGCTGTGGCTCAGTTGGGTTTCATCCCCCCAACTGTCCCCGCCGGAAAGGAATGGAGCGACCTGATTATCGGCTGGTAGCGTCCCTCCTCCGATCGGCGGACTCACCCGTGCCGGGCCAGCGCCTCAGCCACCAACTGGGCGTTGGACAAAGCCCGTTCGCCGTTCGGAAGGGTCAGTGTGTCCTCCAGGCCCACTCGGGTCGGCAGGCCCAGCCGCGCCGCCAGCCGTAGTACCGGCCACGCGCCGCCGTCCTCCCCGTGCAGCAGAACCGGACGGCCGAACGCGGTGCCGAGCTCGGTCAGGAGAGCGTGCGCGGTCGACTCGGCCGTGTCCGGGGCGGTGTCCGTCACCTCCGCCAGCACCCGCAGCACCTTCGGGCCGAGGGGCGAGCGGGCGAACCGTGCCGCCCCGTCCGTACCGGACCAGATGCCGGCCTCCACGCCCACGCCTCGGTGGAGAAGGGCGGTGGCCAGCTCCTCCGCGCCCGGCTCGTGCCAGTTGACGGAGGCGTGGTCGGGCAGCACCGTCCAGTCGCGCACCCGGGTGAGCCGGGCCGCCGGGTCCGGGTGCGCCCAGGCACCGGTCGTCACACCGACCGGCACCGCCACCCGCGCCCGGATCGCGTCGAGGGTCGCCGCGACCACCCGCGGCGACATCGTGTCCTGCCCGCACGGCGTCTTGGGGTGGACATGGACATCCGTGGCCCCCGCCGCGACGGCCTCGGCCGCGGCGTCCGCCATCGCCTCGGGCGTCAGCGGCACGATCGCACCGTCCGCGGCGCCGCGCGCTCCGTTGAGACAGACCTGCACCATGCCTCGATGGTGACACCCGCCACTGACAACGGCGTCGGTCAAGGGCATTGGCCGACGGGGTGGGTCGACGGCCTCGCTCGACCGTGGCGGCCGACGGCTCGGTCGACGGTGGCGGCCGACGGCCTCGGTCGGCTGCACCGGCAGAACCGGGGGTGCGGCATCCCCGGCGCACCCCCGCCGTGCTCTCAGGCCGGCCGGGGGCCGACCTTGGGCAGAGCTCGGGCCGGTGTCAGGCCGACACCAGCAGTCGTCCGCTCCTGGCGTACGCCAGGGCCTCGGGCGTGAGCACGGGGCGCGGTACGAGAATTCCGCAGTCCGCGCAGACCGGGCCGGACGACGGTTCGTGATCCAGGTCGTACCTCCACGGCAGTCGCTCGCCGCCGCACACCGGGCAGCCGGAACCCGGTGCCCGCTCCAGCGCGGCGATCAGCTTGCGCAGCACGTCGGCCAGCGGCTCACGGGGGTGGAGCCGCGGGTCGTCGCACCAGGCGACGCCGAAGCCGCCCCAGGTCAGCCGGTGCCAGTCGTCCACGGTGCCGGGCCTGCGCAGCCCGTCGTGCTTCTCCTTCTTGCGGCGCTCGGCGAACTCGACCTCGTAGGCCAGCCACACCGCCCGCGCCTCCTCCAGCTCGTCCAACGCGGCCACGAGCCGCGCCGGATCGGGGGAGCGGTCCTCCGGACCGAACCCGGCCCGGGAGCACAGGTGGTCCCAGGTCGCGCGGTGTCCGTAGGGGGCGAACCGTTCAAGGCACTTGCGCAGGGAGTACCGCCGCAGTGCCAGATCGCACCGGGGGTCTCGCACCTGTCTCGCCAGACTCCGGAAACCGGCCATCGCCTTGCACCTCCGTCACATCTGCATCTGCACTTCGGTCACTTCGGCGTCGTCGTACGGACGTCGTCGAATAGACGTATCGACATGCGATTCGGCTCCATCCGATTTCCGAGGACCTCCACCTGCCGAAAACTTGACGCATGTTCATCTTCAATCCCGGGGATACCGGCGGTAACCTTCCGCCGACCCCCCCGTCGCTAGGAGCAGCCGATGCCACGGCGAACCCCCCGCTTCACTCTCGACAGACTGAGAACTCCCGGCAGATTCCCCGGGTTCCTGAAGACAGCCTCCGTATGCGCGCTGATTGCCGGTCTTTTGTCGCCGCTTTCCCAAGTGGCGGCAGCCGCCGAGGTCACGGCGGCGAACGACTACTGCGGCGGCCAGTGCTCCGACGTCCTGCCGCCCGGCGAGAACGGCAACGCCACCCTGGCGCAGATCCTCCTCAACCAGGCCTTCGGCACCCAGCCCGACCACGCCGAGGACCAGCTCGGCCCCTACGCCAACCTGGCCAAGGGCTACCCCACGCTCACCAACGCCACGATCAACACGTTCTTCAACGACGCGTCGTTCGGTGTCGCTTCCGATCAAGTCGCCTCCACCCTGAGTCCGGCGGGCCGCAGCGACGTGGCGATCGTCCGCGACAAGAAGACGGGCGTACCGCACATCACCGGTACCACCAGATACGGCACCGAGTTCGGCGCCGGGTATGCGGCGGCCCAGGACCGGCTGTGGCTCATGGACGTCTTCCGGCACGTCGGCCGTGGCCAGCTCACCGCCTTCGCGGGCGGCGACCCCTCCAACCAGGGTCTTGAACAGCAGTTCTGGCGTAACGCTCCGTACACCGAGGCAGACCTCCAGGCCCAGATCGACAACGCGGTGGCCAACAACGGCACCCGCGGCCAGCAGGCCCTGGCCGACGCCAACGCCTACCTGGCCGGCATCAACGCCTACATCGACGCCTCCGACAGCGGCCGCTACTTCCCCGGTGAATACGTCCTGACCGGCCACAAGGACTCAATCACCAACGCGGGCACCATCGACCACTTCAAGATCACCGATCTGGTGGCGCTGGCCTCGGTCATCGGAGCGCTCTTCGGCTCGGGCGGCGGCGGCGAGGTCACCAACGCGGTGTCGCTGCTCGCCGCGCAGGAGAAGTACGGGGTGGCACAGGGCACCCAGGTCTGGGAGGCGTTCCGCGAGCGCAACGACCCCGAGGCCGTGCTCACCGTCCACAACGGCCAGAGCTTCCCCTACGCCACCAAGCCCGCGAGCCCGCAGGGCGTGGCACTGCCCGACACCGGTTCGGTGGCCTCGGAGCCGCTGATCTACGACGCCACGGGCACCGGGGGCGACGCCACGGCGACCGCCACCTCCGCCACGGCGACCGCGACCGCCCTCGGCTCGGCCAGGCGGGGCATGTCCAACGCCCTCGTGGTCAGCGGCCAGGCCACCGCGAGCGGCCACCCGATCGCCGTCTTCGGCCCGCAGACCGGCTACTTCGCCCCGCAACTGCTCATGCTCCAGGAGATCCAGGGGCCGGGCATCAGCGCCCGCGGCGCCTCCTTCGCGGGTCTGAGCATGTACGTCGAGCTGGGCCGCGGTCAGGACTACGCGTGGAGCGCCACGACCTCCGGCCAGGACATCATCGACACCTACGCGGTCGAACTCTGCCAGGACGACTACCACTACCTCTTCCACGGCACCTGCACGGCCATGGACGTGGTGGAGCAGAAGAACGCCTGGAAGCCCACCACCGCCGACGCGACGGCCGCCGGTTCGTACACGATGCGCGTGTACCGCACCAAGTACGGTCCCGTGGAATACCGGGCGACCGTGGGCGGCAAGAAGGTCGCCTACACGACCCTGCGCTCGTCCTTCATGCACGAGGCCGACTCGATCATCGGCTTCCAGATGCTGAACGACCCCGACTACGTGAAGAGCCCGCAGACCTTCCAGAGCGCGGTGCAGCACATCAACTACACCTTCAACTGGTTCTACGCCGACTCCACGCACACCGCGTACTACAACAGCGGCGACAACCCGGTGCGGGCGAGCGGCGTCGACGCCGAGTTCCCGGTGTGGGCGCAGTCGGCGTACGAGTGGAAGAGCTGGGTGCCGGCCACCAACACGGCCGCGTACACCCCCGCCTCGGCTCATCCCAACTCCATCGACCAGGACTACTACATCTCCTGGAACAACAAGCAGGCCAAGGACTACGCGACGGCCTCCTGGGGCGACGGGTCCGTGCACCGCGGCAACCTGCTTGAGGACCGGGTGAAGAAGCTCGTCGCGGCCGGCGGCGTCACGCGCGCGTCCCTGACGAAGGCGATGGCGGACGCGGCCCTCGCCGACCTGCGCGCCGAGGACGTCCTGCCCGACCTGCTGAAGGTGATCAACAGCTCCACGGTCACCGACTCCACCGCCGCGGCCGCGGTGACCAGGCTCCAGACCTGGCTGACGGCGGGCGGCAAACGGACGGAGACGGCGGCCGGTTCCAAGACGTACGCCGACGCCGACGCGATCCGCATCCTGGACGCCTGGTGGCCGCTGCTGGTGAAGGCCGAGTTCGAACCCGGCCTCGGCACGAGCCTGTACACGGCGTTCACCGCGAACCTGCCGATCGACGAGACCCCATCAGCCGCCCACGGCCCGACCGGGGCGCACGCCGGAAGCTCCTTCCAGTACGGCTGGTGGAGCTACGTCGACAAGGACATCCGGTCCGTGCTCGGCGAGTCGGTGCAGGGCGCGCTGCCCCAGAAGTACTGCGGCAGCGGCACCGTCAGCAGCTGCCGGGACATCCTGATCAGCACCCTGAAGACGGCGGCCGGCAAGACCGCGGCCCAGGTCTACCCCGGCGACGCCCTGTGCGCGGCGGGCAACCAGTGGTGCGCCGACTCGATCGTCCAGCGCACCCTGGGCGGCATCAAGCACGGCAACATCAGCTGGCAGAACCGTCCCACCTTCCAGCAGGTGGTGGAGTTCACGTCACACCGGTAGTCACGCCACACCGGTAGTCACGCCACACCGGTGGTCACGCCACACCGGTGGTCCGTACGAGGGCGGGTCGGGTCCTAGCGGATCCGGCCCGCCGCCAGCACCAGCCGCGCCAGCTCGGGGTGCACGATGTCACTGTGCGCCCCGGCCGGCGCCCCGCCGCGCCGGACCACCGCCGCCGCGTCGACGTTCACGCACCCCGCCGTCGGCAGCGGCCGGGACAGCGCGTCGGCCAGCACGCGCGCGTGCGTGCCCGGCACGGCCTGCACCCCGTCGTGCCCCAGGGCGCCCCACTTGGCGCCCAGCGCCTCCCCGACGAGCCCCTGGGCGTCGCCCGCCATCCGCGAGGCCAGCGGGTACATCGTGCTCAGCGCCTGGTCGAAGCGTGAATAACAGCACACCAGGGGGCCGTCGATCCGGTTCTGCTGGCCCTGGAGCACCCCTCGCGGGGCGAACGCGTAGTGCGAGAAGGCCCCTTGGAGCAGCGTCACGGACTTCACCGTGCGCACCCCGTCCGGCAGCCCCCGCAGCGCGAACGACACCAGCCGCCCGCCGAAGCTGTGCCCCACCAGATGCACCCGAAGGGCCGGCGCCACCGTCGCCAACCGCCCGACGAGCGGCCCCAGTCCACGCTCACCGACCGTCCCGGCGCGCCGCTTCATCGCGTAGTACGTCGCCTGTCGCAGCAGCTCGTGCGCCCCCTCCCACGGGTTGGGCAGTGCGAACTCCCCGGCCCCCGGTGCGGAGTCGAGGCCGGACAGGGCCCGCGCGAACTGCTCGCAGGCCACCGCCGTCGGGCAGGCGAACATCTCCGGCTCGTCCTGCGGCACACCCTCCGCCAGGGTGTCCGCCCCGAACAGGGCCTGCGGTCCCGGTGGCACCACGTCCACCAGCAGCCGCACCAGCCGGCCGAACTCCTCCAGCTCGGCCTCCTCGGGCGGCCGCTGCTCCAGCAGCCGTGCGATCCGGTCGACCACCGTGGCCCGGCCGGGAAACGTCTCGAGGAGCGCGTGCCGGGTGTCCCCGTCCAGGGCCGGGCGCCGGGTCTCCTCGGCCACCGCGGAGCGCGGCAGGTCGGGGATCGGCTCGTCCGAGAACCGCATCGACGGCCACACCACACCCACGTAGCCGATGCGCGCCGCCGGGGCCAGCGTGGGGATGGGGGCGAAGAAGCGGCTGTAGAGCCGGGTCGCGCCGGAGCGGTCGCTGTTCCAGCCGTGCGCGAAGACGATCAGGTCACGGACACCGCTCCGCCTCACCCCGGTCAGCAGCCGGTCCCGGCGTGCGCCGTCGGCGTCCCCGTCGGCGTCGAAGGTCAGCTCCCAGTAAGGGGTCACGCTCATCGCCGGATCCGCCATGACAGGCCCCCTCGTCCCCCGAGCGGTGCGCCAAGTGCGCGTATCGTCCTGCGAACGGGGGCAATTGGCCATACGTCACGCCTCATCCGTACAAGGGGGCGATCGGGCCCGGCCCGCCGGAACGGGTCCGAGCCGATCCGGGGCACCCCTTCCGCCGCAACATACCGACTGGTTAGTCTGTCGGTAGAGCCGATTCGTGCCGCAGTCGCGTCGAAGGAGACCGATGGTGGAAGCCGTGCAGGATGCCGGAGTGGTCGTGACCGGAGCGGGAGGCGGTATCGGGGCCGCGCTGGCCCGCCGCTTCGCCGCCGAGGGAGCCCGGGTGGTCGTCAACGACCTGGACGCGGACCGGGCGCACGCCGTCGCCGACGAGATCGGCGGGATCGCGGTACCCGGCGACGCTTCCGAGATCGTCGACCGGGCCCGGGAGGCGCTCGGCGGCACCGTCGACGTGTACTGCGCCAACGCCGGAGTCGCCTCGGGCGGCTCGGAGGCGGCCGGGGAGGCCGTCTGGGGGCTCGCCTGGGACGTCAACGTCATGGCCCATGTCCGCGCGGCCCACGCGCTGCTCCCGGACTGGCTGGAGCGCGGCCGGGGCCGGTTCGTGTCGACCGTGTCCGCCGCCGGGCTGCTCACGATGATCGGCGCCGCCCCGTACAGCGTGACCAAGCACGGCGCCTACGCCTTCGCCGAGTGGCTTTCGCTGACCTACCGCCACCGCGGGATCAAGGTCCACGCGATCTGTCCCCAGGGCGTCCGCACCGACATGCTGGACGCCACCGGCAGCGCGGGCGACCTGGTGCTCAAGCCGACCGCGATCGAGCCGCAGGACGTGGCGGACGCCCTGTTCAAGGGCATCGCGGAGGACCGCTTCCTGATCCTGCCGCACCCCGAGGTGGCGGGGTACTACCAGGTGCGGGCCCAGGATCCCGACCGCTGGCTGACCAACATGAACCACCTCCAGCAGAAGTGGGAGACCGCCGAATGACCGTGTCCGCCTCCCGTTACGAGGCCAAGCCCTGGGTGGCCCTCCTCGACGAGGCCCAGCGCGCGCCGATCGACCCGGCCGACTCCCTCGTGCACGCCTTCCGCAGGTCCGTCGCCGAGGCCCCCGTCCGCACCTGCCTCGCCTACTTCGACGGGCGGCTCAGCTACCGCGAGGTGGACGAGCTCAGCGACTCCGTGGCCGGTCACCTCGCCGCGCGCGGCCTGGAGCCCGGTGACCGGGTCGCCGTGCTGCTGCAGAACTCGCCGCTCTTCGTCCTCGCCCTGCTCGGCGCCTGGAAGGCGGGCGCGACGGTCGTCCCCGTCAACCCGATGTACAAGTCGGGCGAGGTCGCCCACGTCCTGCGGGACGGCGAGGTGGCCGCGCTGATCTGCTCCGACCGGGCCTGGGAGTCGTATCTGCGGGAGACGGTCGCCGACTCGCCGGTGCGGATCGTGCTCACCGGCTGCGAGCTGGACTTCCAGACCCGGGGCGACGCGCGCGTGCTGAGCTTCGAACGGCTCCCGCAGGCACCGGACGCCGACGATCTCACCGCCGTCGCCCGCGCCGGCCACAAGGCGCCCGAGGGCCGCGAGGCCGCCCCCGCCGACATCGCCCTGATCAGCTACACCTCGGGCACGAGCGGCGCACCCAAGGGCGCCACCAACACCCACCGCAACATCATGGTCAACGCCGAGCGGCAGCGCACCGCGCTGCGCCTGCCCGAGGCGCCCGTCTACTACGCCCTCGCGCCGCTGTTCCACATCACCGGCATGGTCTGCCAGCTCGGCGCCTGTCTGAACAGCGCGGGGACCCTCGTCCTGACGTACCGCTTCGAGGCGGGCCTGGTGCTGGAGGCGTTCGCCGAGCACAAGCCGCACTACACGGTGGGCCCGTCCACCGCCTTCATGGCGCTGGCGGCCCACCCCGACGTCACCCGCGACCACTTCGCGTCCTTCGTGAACATCTCCTCCGGCGGCGCGCCGGTGCCGCCCGCCCTGGTGGAGAAGTTCCGGGCGGGCTTCGGGCCGTACATCCGCAACGGCTACGGACTCACCGAGTGCACCGCGCCCTGCGCCTCCGTACCGCCCCAGCACGAGGCCCCGGTCGACCCGGCCTCCGGGACCCTCGCCGTCGGCGTGCCCGGGCCCGACACGGTCGTCCGTATCGTCGACGAGCAGGGCGCGGAGGTGCCCTTCGGTGAGCAGGGCGAGATCCTCGTGCGGGGTCCGCAGGTGGTCCCCGGCTACTGGCGCCGCCCCGAGGCCACCGCCGAGACCTTCCCCGACGGCGAGCTGCGCACCGGCGACATCGGCTTCATGGACGAACAGGGCTGGCTGTACGTCGTCGACCGCAAGAAGGACATGATCAACGCGTCCGGCTTCAAGGTGTGGCCGCGCGAGGTCGAGGACGTGCTGTACACCCACCCGGCGGTGCGCGAGGCGGCCGTCGTCGGGGTGCCGGACGGCTACCGCGGGGAGACCGTCAAGGCGTACATCAGCCTGCGTCCCGGCGCCGACGCGGATGCCGATACGCTCGCGGCCTACTGCAAGGACAGGCTGGCGGCGTACAAGTATCCGCGCCAGGTGGTGATCCTGCCCGACCTGCCCAAGACGGCGAGTGGCAAGATCCTCCGTCGGGAGCTGCGCTCCCGTCCACAGGACAGTCAGTGACAATCAGCGTCAGATCAGCAGCACGACAGCCGGTACGGCTCGCCGATGCGGCATAGAGGAAGGCAGGTGGCGGCAGTGCCCAGGACGACGGACGGTGCAGAGGCTCCTGTTCCGCAACGGCTCCTTGCCGCCGCCACCCGGCTCTTCGCCGAGCGAGGCTACGACCGGACCTCGGTGCAGGAGATCGTCGAGGCGGCAGGCGTCACCAAGGGTGCGCTGTACCACTACTTCGGCTCCAAGGACGACCTCCTGCACGAGGTGTACGCGCGCGTGCTGCGTGTGCAGCAGGAGCGTCTGGACGCCTTCGCGAACGCCGACGAGCCGATCGAGAAGCGGCTGCGGGGCGCGGCGGCGGACGTCGTCGTCACGACGATCGAGAACCTCGACGACGCGTCGATCTTCTTCCGCTCGATGCACCACCTGAGCCCCGAGAAGAACAAGCAGGTGCGGGCCGAGCGCCGGCGCTACCACGAACGCTTCCGTGCCCTCGTCGAGGAGGGCCAGGAGGCCGGCGTCTTCTCCACGGCGACCCCGGCCGACCTGGTCGTGGACTACCACTTCGGCTCCGTCCACCATCTGTCGACCTGGTACCGCCCGGACGGTTCCATGGGGCCGCAGGAGGTCGCCGACCATCTGGCCGATCTGCTGCTGCGGGCGCTGCGCCCCTGACGATCGCCATACCCGGAGTTAACCGTTCCGCCGGTGTCCCTTCGCCGACTCGCCATGATCCGACCGTACGTTGACCCGCGCTATGAGCTGATCATGCCAAGGCGGGGGAGTGTGAACGGATGTCGAGCGGTGGCAGAAAACACCCGAGAGCGGGCCGTGGGGCGGTGCTCGGCCTAGGGGTCGCCCTGGTGGTGGGGCTGCTGCAGATGGGAGCGCTCCCCACGGCGGCCGCCCGGCCGCAGACCGCCGCCGCGAAGGCCTCGGTGGCCTCGGAGGCCGGCCCGACGAGCGGCACGGCGAGCGGCGCCGCCGGCGCTTCCGCGGCGTCCGCGGCCTCCGAGGACGAGGCGCTCGCGGCGGCGAAGCGGTCCGGCACGAACGTCGAGGTGGCCTCGCTGCGCGGTGAGAGCAGCGAGGTGTACGCCACCCCCGAGGGCGACCTGGAGGCGCGGGAGTACCTGCGCCCGGTACGGACCCGGGTCAACGGCACCTGGCAGTCGATCGACACCGCGCTGGTCGAGGCCGACGGCGGCATGGTCGCGCCCAAGGCGGCCACCGTCGGCCTGGAGTTCTCCGGCGGCGGCACGGGTCGGCCCCCTACTGGGACTCCTACACCTACGACGTGGTCGGCAACCGGCTCACCGAGACCGGACACAGCGCCACGGGCGGGTCGGACACCCAGCGCGTCTACCACTACCCGCAGCCGGGCTCGCACAAGCTGACCTCGGTCGACACCACCACCGGGACCGTCAAGCTCGGCGACGGCACCTCCCAGACCCTGGACTGGGACGCCGAAGGCCACCTGGCGAAGGTCACCCAGCCCGTCGAGAGCGGCAGCGCCAAGGTCACGGAGTATCTGTACGACGCCGACGGCAACCGTCTGATCGGCCGCACCCCGACCGGGACCACGCTCTCCCTCGGCGCCACCGAGGTCACCCTGCCGAAGGGCGCGACCGCGGCCAAGGGCACCCGCTACTTCGACCTCGGCGGCGGCCACCAGGCGGTACAGAGCGACGACGGCAACATCTCCTTCACGCTGGCCGACCACCACGGCACGGCCCAGCTGTCCGTCGACGCCGCCACCCAGGCGCTCGGCCAGCGCCGTACCAAGCCCTTCGGTGAACTCCGCGGCACCCAGCCGACCTCCTGGCCCGGCACCAAAGGCTTCGTCGGCGGCACCGCCGACGAGGCCACGGGCCTGACCCATCTGGGCGCCCGCGAGTACGACCGGGCGACGGGCCGCTTCCTGTCCGTCGACCCGGTCTTCACGGCCGCCGACCCGCAGCAGATGCACGGCTACACCTACGCCGTCAACAATCCGCTGACCCACTCCGACCCGGCTTCCCGCGGAGCGGTTCGAGCGGGGAACTGGTCCTCGCGCACAGTGATCTGGCCGGTGCCGACGAGTACGTGACGACGGTGATCCGCTTCGTGGAGAGCGGGATCTTCAAGCCGGCGCCGGTCGACGTCCTCGCGGAACTCGAGGAGCTCCTGCAGCGGACCGAGCGGCTCGCTGCGGGCGCCACGGGCGGCGATCTGGAGGTCGCCCGCTCCCAACACGCGTACGCGGCCCTGCTGGACCTCGTCTACCGGCAGTTCCTGGAGGCGGGCGGCTCGCCCGCGTGAGCGGGCCCGTGACGAAGTGAGGAAGGCCCCGGCGACGACGCCGGGGCCTTCCTGGTTCCTCTCGCGGATACGGCTCGCCGCTACAGGTACTTCTTCAACTCCCGCCGCGCCAGCGACCGCTGGTGGACCTCGTCCGGGCCGTCGGCGATCATCAGCGTGCGGGCGCCGGCGTACAGCTCGGCCAGCGGGAAGTCCTGGCTGACGCCGCCCGCGCCGTGCAGCTGGATCGCGCGGTCGATGATGTCGACCACCGCGCGAGGCGTCGCGATCTTGATGGCCTGGATCTCCGAGTGGGCGCCCCGGTTGCCGACCGTGTCCATCATCCACGCGGTCTTGAGGACCAGCAGCCGCAGCTGCTCGACCGTCACCCGCGCGTCCGCGATCCAGTTGTGGACCACGCCCTGCTGGGCCAGCGCCTTGCCGAACGCGTCGCGGGAGACCGCCCGGCGGCACATCAGCTCGATCGCCCGCTCGGCCATGCCGATCAGCCGCATGCAGTGGTGGATGCGGCCGGGGCCGAGCCGGGCCTGGGCGATGGCGAAGCCGCCGCCCTCCTCGCCGATCAGGTTCGTCACCGGCACCCGCGCCTGGTCGAAGACCACCTCGGCATGGCCGCCGTGGGAGTGGTCCTCGTAGCCGAACACCTTCATGGCGCGCTTGACGGTGACGCCGGGTGTGTCGCGCGGCACCAGCACCATGGACTGCTGACGGCGGATGTCGGCGCCGTCCGGGTCCGTCTTGCCCATCACGATGAAGATCTTGCAGTCCGGGTTCATCGCCCCGGAGATGTACCACTTGCGCCCGGTGACGACGTACTCGTCGCCGTCCCGCCGGATGAGCGTGGTGATGTTGGTGGCGTCGGAGGATGCCACCTCCGGCTCGGTCATCGCGAACGCCGAGCGGATCTCCCCGGCCAGCAGCGGCTCCAGCCACTGCTTCTGCTGCCGCTCGTCACCGAACTGGGCGAGCACCTCCATGTTCCCGGTGTCCGGGGCCGCGCAGTTCAGGGCCGTCGGCGCCAACTGCGGGGAACGGCCGGTGATCTCGGCCAGCGGCGCGTACTGGAGGTTCGTCAGACCGGCGCCGTGCTCGGCGTCGGGGAGGAACAGGTTCCACAGGCCCTGGCTGCGGGCCTGCTCCTTCAGCTCCTCGACCACGGCCGGGGTGTCCCACGGCGAGGCGAGCAGCGCGCGCTGCTCCTCGGCGACGGGCTCGGCCGGGTACACGTACTCGTCCATGAAGGCAAGCAGCCTGGCGCGGAGCTCCTCGGTGCGTGCGTCGAACGCGAAGTCCATGCCGGTCAGCCTTCCTGGAGTGTGGTCAGTCCGTGCTCGATGAAGACGGGGACGAGCTCCCCGATGCGGTCGAAGCCGCGCCCGACCGTCTGGCCCAGCGTGTACCGGTAGTGGATGCCCTCCAGGATCACGGCGAGCTTGAACCAGGCGAACGCCGTGTACCAGGAGATGGCCGAGACGTCACGCCCCGAGCGGGTCGCGTACCGCTCGATCAGCTCGGCGGGCGACGGGTGCCCGGGTGCCGAGGCGGTCGTGGAGATGGGCGAGTCGGGGAGTACCAGCGGCACGCTGTACATCACCAGCAGGCCCAGGTCGGTCAGCGGGTCGCCGAGCGTCGACATCTCCCAGTCGAGGATCGCCCGGATCGTGTCGTCGTCGCCGATCAGGACGTTGTCGAGCCGGTAGTCGCCGTGCACGACCGCCGGGGCGGGGGAGTGCGGCAGCCCGCGGCCGAGCGCCGCGTGCAGCTCGTCGATCCCGGGCAGGTCGCGGCTGCGGGAGGCGTCCAACTGCTTGCCCCAGCGGCGCAGCTGCCGGTCGAGGAAGCCCTCGGGGCGGCCGAAGTCGGCCAGGCCCACCGCGGCGGGGTCCACCCCGTGCAGCTCCACCAGGGTGTCCGCCAGCGACAGGACCGCGTCCCGGGTGCGCCGCTCGCCGAGCGGGGCGAGTTCGCCGGCGGTGCGGTAGGGGGTGCCCTCGACGAACTCCATGACGTAGAAGGGCGCTCCGGGCGCCGCCTCGTTGTCGGGGTCCTCGCACAGCAGCACCGGGCGCGGCACCGGCACGCTCGTCGGGTGCAGGGCGCTGATCACCCGGTGCTCGCGCCGCATGTCGTGCGCGGTGGCCAGGACGTGCCCGAGCGGAGGGCGCCGCACGACCCACTTCGTGGTGCCGTCGGAGACCGCGTAGGTGAGGTTCGACCGTCCGCCCTCGATCAGCCGGCCGGTGAGGGGGCCGTCGACCAGACCGGGACGCTCGCGCTCCAGCAGGTCGCGCAGCCGGTCGAGATCGAGTCCGGGCGGGTGGGCGGGGCTCATGCGCGGCTCCTGCGGACGGGACGGTTAATCAGCATGCGCACTATGATGCCGACCGGTCGGTATGCCGTCCAGTGGTCACGCCCAACGTGATCGGGGCCACGATAGGACGACGGCTCCCCGGGCAGTACCCGGGGAGCCGTCGTCGGGGCGGTTCCCTGCCGCCCGGCCGTCGTCCTGCGGACGCGTCAGTGGTCGTCCCAGTGACCCTCGTGCTCGGCGTGCCGGTGCCCGTCGTGCAGGTAGTCCACATGGTCGCCGTGCCGCACGCGCGCGTGCCCGCAGTCCTCGGCGTGCCGGTGCTCGTGCCCGTCGTGGGTCACGTGCCCGCCCGGCTCGCACTCGTCCCAGTGGCCGCCGTGCTCACGGTGCAGATGCCCGTCGTGGACGTAGTCGACGTGGTCGCCGTGCCGCACCTCGGTGTGCCCGCAGTCCGGGCCGTGCGTGTGGGTGTGGGCGGAGTGCTCGAGATGGAGGGTGGTCATGCTGCTCACCTTCGAAGCTGCGGGGTGATGACGTCGGACAGGCTGCCACGCGAACTCCGCATATCGGGTCATTCGGCTTGCGTGGCGTCCGGGTACCCCGGAGGGTCGGACCCATGAAGGCCATCAGCTACTCACGCTACGGCGGCCCCGAGACGCTCGCGTACGGGGACGTCCGCGAGCCCAAGATCGGCCCCGACTCGGTGCTGGTGAAGGTCCGGGCGGCGGCCGTGAACCCTGTCGACTGGAAGGCCCGCGAGGGCTACCTGGACCCGATGTTCGACGCCGTCTTCCCGGTGATCCCCGGGTGGGACGTCTCGGGGGTCGTCGTGCAGCTCGGGGTGTCCGTCGCGGAGTACGCGGTCGGCGACGAGGTGATCGGCTACGTCCGCGAGGACTTCCTCTCCCGCGGCACCTTCGCCGAGTACGTCGGCGCGCCGGTGCGCACCCTCGCCCGCAAGCCGCGCAACCTCACCTGGGAAGAGGCCGCGGGCCTGCCGCTGACCGGGCTCACCGCCTACCAGGTGCTGACCGAGGCCCTCCAGGTGAAGCGGGGCGAGACCGTTCTCGTCCACGCGGCGGCGGGCGGCGTCGGCTCCATCGCCGTGCAGTTCGCCCGGCATCTGGGCGCCCGGGTGATCGGCACGGCGAGCGAGGCCAACCACGACTTCGTGCGCTCGCTGGGCGGCGAGCCCGTGACCTACGGCGAGGGGCTGGCCGAGCGGGTGCGCGGGCTGGCCCCCGAGGGCGTGGACGCGGTCTTCGACACGGTCGGCGGCGACACGCTGAGGGTCTCCGCCAACCTGCTGGCCCCGGAAGGACGCCTGGCGTCGATCGCCGACGGGGATGTCGTCGGCTACGGCGGCCGGTACTTCTGGGTCCGGCCCGACGCCGACGACCTCACCCGGTTGTCGGAACTGGCCGAACAGGGCGTGGTGTCCGTGCACGTCTCCGACACCTTCCCGCTGGAGCGCGCCGCGGACGCCCACCGGCTCAACGAGCAGGGCCGCACCCGGGGCAAGATCGTGGTGACGGTGGACTGGGCGGACGAGGCCGCCGAGAACGCCGAGCAGTGAGGCCGGCGGGACCCCGTACGAGGTTCTGGACCACCACCAGGGCCGCGGCGCACACCGCTGTCGCCACCGTGTACGAGGTTCTGGACCACCACCAGGGCCGCGGCGCACACCGCTGTCGCCACCGTGTACGAGGTCCTAGACCACCACCAGCGCCGCGGCGCACACCGCCGTCGCCACCGCGCACAGCACCGCCGCCGTGGCGTGCCGCGGGCTGAGGGCGGCCGGGATCGCGGCGGTGGACAGGACGTGGATCCGGCGGTGCGCGAGCAGCAGGAAGGCCAGCCACAGGCCGCAGCACAGCGCGCCGGCGACGGTCCCGGACACCGACACCCCGCCGTGCAGCGCCGCCTTCACGGCGAGCACGGCGGCCACCGTGCTCGCCAGCGTCGTACGCCGCCAGGCGAGCCGGGTCCGCTCGGGCTGGAGGCCGGGGTCACGCACCGGCCGGTCCGTCTCGCTCACCCCTCCCACCCCACCAGCACCACGACGGCCATCGCCAGGGCCACCACCGCGACCAGCACGCCCAGCAGCGCCGGGAAGCGGGACGCCGGCAGGTCCTCGCCCCGGCGCATCGCCCGCTCGCAGCGCATCCAGTGGTTGACCGCGCGCAGGGAGCACAGCACGCCCGCGGCCAGCAGCGCGAGCGCCAGCCCGACCCGCCAGCCCCAGCGCAGATCCGGCAGGAACTGGTCCACCGCGAAGCCCCCGCCGATCAGCGCGAGCGCGGTGCGCAGCCAGGCCAGGAACGTGCGCTCGTTCGCCAGCGAGAACCGGTAGTCGGGTGTGCGGCCCTCCTCCCGGACCTGCTCGGGGGCGAACCACAACCGGACGTTCCGTACGAACTCGATCACCCGCAGGACCCTACCCGCCGACCGTCGTCCGGCCCGCTCCCGCTGCCCGCCGGAGCCGTTCCCGCCCTGCTCAGCCGGTAGCCCGGTGCGCCTTCAGCCGCTCGTACGCCGCCAGCCCGTCCGGCACCCACTCCCAGACGGACAGCCGCCGTTCGACCTCCTCCTCGGGGAGGAACTCGTGCCAGGCCACCTCCTCCGCCTGGGGTCGCACCGGCAGTTCGCAGCGGACCTCGTAGACGGCCGACCACCAGCTCCCGGCGGCGCCGGCGTCGTACAGGAACTTGAAGAGGAACTCCGGGCGGGGCAGGCCGCTCACCCCCAGCTCCTCCTCGGCCTCGCGCAGCGCGGCGTCGTCGTACGACTCGCCCGCGCCGACCACCCCGCCGACGAACATGTCGTACAGCGAGGGGAAGACCAGCTTGGTCGGGGTCCGGCGGTGGACGAAGATCCGGCCCTCGGCGTCCCTGGCCCGGACGAAGACGCAGCGGTGCCGCAGGCCCTCGGCGTACGCCTGCCCGCGGGGGAACCGTCCGACCACCCGGTCGTTCTCGTCGACGATGTCGAGGATCTCGTCAGCAGCGCTCATGGGCCCATCCAAGCAGGCCCGCCACCGGTGCCGGCGGCTACTGGGGCTGGAGGTCCGGCACCCGTTCGCGCGGCGCCGTGCCGCGCGGCATCGCCGGGTGCAGCCCGAGGAGCACGATGCCCGCCACGACCGCCGCGAGCCCCGCCGCCTCCCAGGCCAGCGCGCCGGTGTCGGTGCGCAGCTGGTCGCCGAGGAAGCCGACCCCGCAGATGATCCCCGCGAGGGGCTGCGCCGCGGTCAGCGCGGGCAGCGACATCCGCAGGGGTGCCGTCTCGAACGCGCTCTGGACCAGCACGAGGCCGGTCACGCCGAGCGCGAGCACCGCGTACGGCTGCCAGCCGGTGAGCAGCTCGCCGAGGCCGCCCGCGGCGAAGCGCTGCCCGCTGACCCTGGTCAGCGCGTCCTGGACGCCGTACAGCAGGCCGGCCGCGAGGGCCAGCAGCACGGGGCCGGAGCTGAGCCGGGAGCGTTTGGCGTAGGTGGTGAGCAGCAGCGCCAGCCCGACCATCACCCCGATGATCAGCCAGTGCCGCAGCGGATCCGTGACCGCGGTGCCGCCGCGCGGTTCGCCCGCCACGATGAAGGTGGTGACCCCGCCCGCGAGCAGGATCAGGCCCGCCCAGCCCTGGCGGCCGAGCGACTGTTTCGTCTGGTGCCGGGAGAGGGCGAGGGCGAACAGCAGATTGGTCGCGAGCAGCGGTTCCACCAGGGAGATCTCGCCCTGTCCGAGCGCGATCGCGCCCAGCGCCATGCCCGCCACCATGAGAGCGATGCCGCCCAGCCAGCGCGGCACCTTCATCAGGTCGAGCAGCAGCCGCGGTGAGAGGAAGTCGCCGAGCGGCGCCCGCTGGGCCGCGTTCTGCTGGAGGACGAACCCGAAGCCCAGGCAGCAGGCGGCGCTCACGGCGAGAACCAGAACCAGAACCGACACGCTGCCTACCTCGATCATCCGGTCGGACCACGGACGGGATGCGTAGTGGCCGACTGTAGCGTCCCGGCGCCCTCGGCGCCTCGAGTACCCGGAACCGGGCGGTTGACCCGGCCGCGGCACCCGGGAACAGGGTCGGGGGTGCGGGGCGGCCCTATGGCCATGGTGTGGGTTCCGGCCGGGCCGCGCCATGGCGTACGCCACACCGCCCGCCGGGGACGCCCGGCGGCAGGGGGTCTCACCAGCGGCGCTCCGCCACCGGATTCCCGCCACCGGGGAGCGGTCGGCAGCTGTCGTACTCCCCGACCCTTGACGGTGAGTGTTCCCTAGGGATTGGCTGTGCGTGATCGGCCGATCGCTGGCCGATGTCGTGTCCGCCGCCGAGGAGGATGAGGAAGTCCCGCGGTGCCCTTATCCCCGCCCCCTCCCGGCCGTGATCGCGAGCGCGTTCCCCGGACCCCCGACCCGGCCCTGGACGACACCGAGCTCGGCCTCGCCCGCGCCGCGCTGGCCCAGGGCCGCCGGCAGCCCGTCCGCTCGCTCCTGGCCCGCACCGGCGCCGACTGGGACCGTCGCGCACACCGCACGGCGGTCCTGGCCCTCGAGCCCTGCGCGGCCGCCTGGGCCCACGAGTGGCTGCTCGCCGAACCCGGCAGCGCCGACGCCGCCGTGCTGCTCGCCCTGGCCCAGGTCCGCCGGACCCTGCGCGGCAAGGAGGACGCGGCGGTCGCCCGGGCCGCGTGCCGGTCCGCTGCCGCGCTCGCGCCCGCCGACCCCACCCCCTGGCTCGGTCTGCTCCAGCTGGAACGGGACGGCGGGGCGGCGGCGGTGCGGATCTTCGAGGAGGTCCGCTCCCGGCACCGCGACCACCATCACGCGCACCACCTCATGGTCGCCCGGCTCGCCGAGCGCCGGGCGGACGGCGGCCCGGACCCGCTGCACGAGGTCCACGACTTCGCCGCCTGGGCCGCCGAACAGGCGCCCGCCGACTCCCCGCTGGCGATCCTCCCGGTCGTCGCGCACGCCGAGCGCTACCGCGTCCTGGCCGCCCACGGCTTCGCGCCCGCCGACCCCGCCGCCTCCGGGCACTGGCGGGACGGCCGGGCCAGGGGCGTCACGAAGGCCGGCTTCGACTGGTGGCTGGAGTGGGAGCACGACGACCACCCCCGCCACCTGATCGACCTGAACTTCCTCGCCCACGCCAAGGTCCTGGAGGGCCGGGGGGCCGAGGCCGCCGCCCTCTTCCACCGCATCGGCCGGCACGCCACCCCCGAGCCCTGGTCCTACCCGGACCGCGACCCCCACCGGGCCTTCCACACGGCCCGTGCCGCCGCGCTCGGTCTGAGAGCGGGGTAAGAAGTGATGACGGAAGTCTGACGGCCGCCCGGGATCCCTGGCCCCGGCAGGCCCCCGAGTGCTCGAATGGAAGGGTGAACCCCGAACCGTCCGAGCCGCCCGAACCGTCCGAGGCCGCCGGCCCGGACGCAGCACCCGCGGAACGCGGCACACCCGTCGGCCGGCGGGTCTTCCTCGGCACGCTCGCCCTCGGCGCCCTGGGGGTCGTCGCGGCGCCCCCGCTGCAGCGCGGTATGGAGGCCTTCCTCGGCAGTGCCGCCGACAAGGACCCCACCGGCCTCACCGGTCTGCTCCCCAACGGGGGCGGCTTCCGCTACTACTCGGTGACGTCCTCGGTCCCGCACCGGAACGTCACGAACTACCGCCTCACCGTGGACGGCCTGGTCGACCGGCCCGCCACCTACACGCTGGCCGACCTCAGGGCCCTGCCCCAGACCCGGATGGTCAAGGACGTCCAGTGCGTCACCGGCTGGCGGGTGCCGGGCACGCCTTTCGAGGGCGTCCGGCTGTCCGCCCTGCTCGACGCGGCCGGGGTCCGTGCCGAGGCCGGCGCGATCCGCTTCACCTGCTTCGACGGCGCTTACTCCGAGAGCCTCACCCTCGCCCAGGCCCGTCGCGCCGACGTCCTGGTCGCGCTGCGCATGCAGGACAAGGACCTCGGCCACGACCACGGCGGCCCCGTCCGCCTCTACGTGGCGCCCATGTACTTCTACAAGTCCGCCAAGTGGCTCTCCGGCATCACCGTCACCGAGAAGGTGAAGCCCGGCTACTGGGAGGAGCGTGGCTACGACGTCGACGCCTGGGTCGGCCGCTCGAACGGACGGGACGATGAGCCTACGAGCTGAGGCGCCGCCGGCGACCACGGAGATCCCCCGCTTCACCCGCGCCGAACGGTGGGTGCACCGCACGACGGCCTTGCTGATGGGGGTGTGCGTGGTGACGGCGGCCTTCCTGTACATCCCCGAGTTCGCCCAGCTCGTGGGCCGGCGCGAGCTGGTGGTCCGGATCCACGAATGGGCCGGCCTGGCCCTGCCCGTTCCGGTCCTGGCGGGCCTCGCCTCCCGCGCGTTCCGCGCCGACCTGCGCCACCTCAACCGCTTCGGCCCGCACGACCGCCGCTGGCTGGGTGCCGCCCTGCGCCGGGACAAGCGCCGGGAGTCGCGTCCTGCGGCCAAGTTCAACGCCGGACAGAAGATCTACGCGGCCTGGATCGCCGGGGCGACCCTCGTGATGGTCGGCACCGGACTGCTCATGTGGTTCACCCACCTCACCCCGATCATGTGGCGCACCAGCGCGACCTTCGTCCACGACTGGCTCGCCCTGACGATCGGTGTCGTCCTGGCCGGCCACATCGGCATGGCCCTGGGCGACCCGGAGGCCCGCCGCGGGATGCGCACGGGCTCCGTGAGCCGGGAGTGGGCCCGCCGGGAACACCGCCTGTGGCGCCCCTAGCCGACCCCTCACCCGGTCCGCACCCCGCTCTCCTCACCCGGCCTCTCGAGTCCCGAAGTCCAGCAGCACCTTGCAGGAGCGGCTCCGGTCCGCGGCGAGCGCGAACGCCGACTCCGCGTCCCGCACCGGGACCACCGCGCTGATCAGCGCGTCGAACGCGGGCTCGGCCGCGAGCAGTCGCAGCGCCGCGTCGAACTCCGTGTCGAAGCGGAACGCCCCGCGCAGCTCGATCTCCCGGCTGACCACCAGGTTCCCGGCGAACGGGCTCCGCCCCGGCGGCAGCATGCCCAGCTGCACGACGACCCCGCCGCGGCGCACCAGCCGCAGGCAGCTGTCGAGGCCGGCGGCCACCCCGGACGCCTCGACGGCCACGTCCACCTCCGACGGCCACCCGGGATCCGCCGGATCGTCGGCCCGTACGACGGTGTCGGCGCCCACGGCACGGGCATGGCCGAGCGCGGTGGGCAGCAGGTCGGTCACGGTCACCCGGGCCGCGCCGGCCGCCTTCGCCGCCGCGACCACCAGAGCGCCGATCGGTCCGGCACCGGTGACCAGGACGTGCCGCCCGGACACCGGCCCGGCCCGCCGCACCGCGTGCAGCGCCACCGACAGCGGCTCGGCGAGCGCGGCCCGACGCGGCCGAAGCCCTTCCGGGAGCGGCCGCACCTGCTCGACGGGGACGACGATCTCGCCCGCGAACGCGCCCTGCACGTGCGGAGTCCGGGCCGCGCTGCCGAGGTAGCGGGTGTCCCGGCAGACATGGCGCCGCCCGTCCGCGCACTCCGGGCACACCCCGCAGGGAGTGGCCGGGTGCACGGCGACCGGCGTACCGGCCGGGGGACCCGAGGGAGCGGGGGAGCCGTACGCGACGACCGTCCCCACCACCTCGTGTCCCAGCACCATCGGCTCCTTCAGGCGGAAGTCGCCGACCCCGCCGTGCCGCCAGTAGTGAAGGTCGGAGCCGCAGACCCCGCCGTAGCGGACGGCGACGAGGACCTCGCCAGGGCCGGGCACCGGCGACGCCAGCTCCTCGACGCGCAGGTCGCCCCGACCGTGGATCACACAACCGAGCATCCCTCGTCACGCCCCTTCAGAGCACACTCGTCATACCGCCGTCGACGTACAGCACCTGTCCGCTGACGAAGTCCGCCGCCGGAGAGGCGAGGAACAGCACCCCGCCCACCAGGTCCTCGGTGCGGCCCCACCGCCCGGCCGGGGTACGGCGCCGCACCCACGCGCTGAACTCCTCGTCCCGCACCAGGGGTTGCGTCAGCTCGGTCTCGATGTAGCCCGGACCGAGCCCGTTGACCTGGACGCCGTACGGCCCCCAGTCCGCGCACATGCCCTTGGTGAGCATCTTCAGCGCGCCCTTGGTGGCCGCGTAGGGCGCGATGCCCGGGCGGACCACCTCGCTCTGGAGCGAGCAGATGTTGATGATCTTTCCGTGGCCGCGTTCCGTCATCCCGCGGGCGGCCTCCCGGCCCACCAGGAACGCGCTGGTGAGGTTGGTGTCCAGCAGCCGGTGCCAGTCGGACTCGGCGAACTCCAGGAGCGGGGCCCGCAGTTGCATGCCCGCGTTGTTGACCAGGATGTCGAGCGGACCGACCCGGTCCTCGATCTCCGCCATCCCGGCGCCCACCGAGGAGCCGTCGGTGACGTCGAACACGCTCGTGTGCACCTCGCCGGGCAGTCCGGCGGCCGCCCGCTCGAGACGGTCGGCGTCCCGCCCGTTGAGGACCACCGTGCAGCCGGCCTCCGCGAGGCCCCGGGCCAGGGCGAGCCCGATGCCCCGGCTGGAACCGGTGACCAGGGCGGTCCGGCCGCTGATGTCGAACAGCGGATGACTCATGCTCGTACTCCTTCTCCCTCCCGCTCCCGCCGTGGCGCTATATGACCAACGAGAGGAGCAGGACCAGGCCACCGGCGACCACGGAGATGATGGTCTCCATGACCGACCAGGTCTTGATGTTCTGGCCGACGCTGAGCCCGAAGTACTCCTTCACCAGCCAGAACCCCGCGTCGTTGACATGGCTGAAGAACAGCGAGCCGGCGCCGATGGCCAGGACCAGCAGGGCGGTGTGCGTGGTCGACATGTCGGCCGCGAGCGGCGCGACCAGGCCGGCCGCCGAGATCGTCGCCACGGTCGCCGAACCGGTCGCCAGGCGGATGGTCACCGCGATCAGCCAGGCCAGCAGCAGCGCCGGGATCGACCAGTCCTTGGAGATGTCCAGGACCATCTGGCCCACGCCGCAGTCGATCAGCGTCTGCTTGAAGCCACCGCCCGCGCCGACGATCAGCAGGATGCCCGCGATGGGCGCGAGGCCCTTCTCGACCAGTCCCGAGATCCGGTCCTTGGCGAACCCGGCGGGCCGCAGCAGGGTGAAGATGCCGACGAGTACGGCGGCGAGCAGCGCGATCAGCGGGGATCCGACGACGTCGAAGACGCGCTGCACGGTGTGCTCGGGGTCGTCCACGACGATGTCGACCAGCGCCTTGGACAGCATGAGGACGACCGGCAGCAGGATGGTCGCGAGCGTGGCGCCGAAGCCGGGCCGCTTCTCCAGGTCCTCGGAGGGCCGCTGGGGGATCATGCGGTCCGGGGCGGGGACGTCGACCCAGCGGGCGGCGACCCGCGAGAACAGCGGACCCGCGACGACGACCGTCGGGATGGCGACGAGCACGCCGAGCGCCAGGGTCACGCCCAGGTTGGCACCGACCGCGTCGATCGCGACCAGCGGACCGGGGTGCGGCGGGACGAGACCGTGCATCACCGACAGACCGGCCAGCGCCGGGATGCCTATCCGCATGAGCGAGTAGTTGCCCCGCTTGGCGACCATCAGCACGACGGGGATCAGCAGCACCACGCCGACCTCGAAGAACAGCGGCAGACCGATCACGGAGGCGATCAGCACCATCGCCCACGGCATCGAGCGGCCGCCCGCCTTCGCGAGGATCGTGTCCACGATCTGATCGGCGCCGCCGGAGTCCGCGAGCATCTTGCCGAGGATCGCTCCCAGCGCGATCAGCACGCCCACCCCGGCGACGGTGGCGCCGAGCCCGGTGGTGAACGAGGCGATGGCCTTGTCCAGCGGCGCCCCGGCGAACGCGCCCAGCGCGAGCGAGCCGATGGTCAGCGCCAGGAAGGCGTGGAGCTTGAACTGGGTGATGAGCAGGACGATCACAGCGATGCCCGCCAGAACGGCGATGCCCAGCTGCGCGTGGCCGGCCGAGGTGATCGGCTCGACGGTGTCCGCTGCCAGCATCTCGACACTGAGTCTGGTCACGGGTGATTCCCTTGCAGGTCATGGGGACGGGGGAGGGAGGTACGGGGTGGTACGGGGCGGTCAGGCAGGCTGAGGAAACGCGTCGAGCGCGGCCACGGCCCGCGCGGTGATCGCCTCCGGGCTGCCGGAGACGTCGACGACGACGCCCGCCTCGTCCGCCTGGAGGGGCTGGAGCGTGGCGAACTGGGAGTCGAGCAGCGCGGTCGGCATGAAGTGGCCCTGACGGTGCGCCATGCGGTCCTCGATCAGCGCGCGGTCGCCCGCGAGATGCACGAAGACGACCCCGGGGGCCGTCGCCCGCAGCCGGTCGCGGTACGACCGCTTCAGCGCCGAGCAGCTGACGACCCCGCCGAGCCCGGCCCGCGCGTCCGCCCAGCCGCCGATGGCGTCGAGCCACGGCCACCGGTCCTCGTCGCCGAGCGGGGTGCCGGCCGACATCTTGTCGATGTTGGCCTGCGGGTGGAAGTCGTCGCCCTCGGCGTACGGGACGCCCAGCCGGGCGGCGAGCAGGGGACCGATGGTGGTCTTGCCCGTGCCGGCGACGCCCATCACCACGACGACATGGGGGGTACGCATCTCTGCCTCGCTGTCTGCCTCGACGTCTGACGCCAACGGACGCCGACGACACTGAAACCGATTAGGTACGACTAATTCAAGAGCCTGTGACAAATAAGTCTGACTTTTTGGCTCCGTGATCTACCCCGTACTCTGAGTGCATGACCACTCCGGGCCGGGGTCTGCACGGCCAAGTACTGGACGCCCTGGGCCCCGCGATCACCGCGGGTGAGTACCCGCCGGGCAGTGTTCTGCGCACCGACGAACTGGCCCAGCGCTTCGACGTCTCCCGCTCGGTGATGCGCGAGGCGGTCCGCGTCCTGGAATCCATGCACCTGGTCGAGTCCCGCCGCCGCGTGGGCGTGACGGTCCGCCCCCGGGCCGCGTGGAACGTCTACGACCCGCAGGTCATCCGCTGGCGGCTGGCCGGCGCCGACCGCCCGCACCAGCTGCGCTCCCTCACCGTCCTGCGCTCGGCGATCGAGCCGGTCGCGGCGGCCCTGGCGGCGAAACACGCCACGGCTGAGCAGTGCGCCGAACTCACGGAGTGCGCGCTCGGCATGGTGGCCAACTCACGCGGTCACCGGCTGGAGGGATACCTCGTCCACGACGTCGCCTTCCACCGGGTGATCCTCGCCGCCTCGGGCAACGAGATGTTCGCCCGCCTCGGCGACGTCGTCGCGGAGGTCCTGGCGGGCCGCACCCATCACGAGGTCATGTTCGAGGACCCCGACCCGACCGCCGTCACCCTCCACGTCCAGGTCGCGGAGGCGGTCCGCGAGGGCGACGCGGCCCGCGCGGAACAACTGACCCGGGAGATCACGGTCGGCGCCCTCCAGGAACTGGACATCCTGGCGCCCTAGCGGGTCAGTCGGAGCCCTCCGGGAACTCCCCGTCCACGTACACCCACGCCCCGGCCACCCGCTCGAAGCGGCTGCGCTCGTGCAACGCGCCGCCCCGGTAAGAGGCCCGGAACTCCACGGTCCCGGTCGGGTGGAAGGCGCTCCCGTCCGCCGTCCCGAGGATCTCCAGACCCGTCCACCGCATCCCCGGATCGAGCTCGAGCCGCTCCGGCCGCGTCCGCGGATGCCACGTCCGCAGCAGATACCCCACGTCCCCCCGCACAAAGGCGCTGTACCGCGACCGCATCAGCGCCTCGGCGGTGGGGGCGGAGTCACCCGCGTGGTAGCGGCCGCAGCAGGCTTCATAGGCGGCGGGCAGCCCGCACGGGCAGGGGGATGAGACGGCGGCGGAGGCGCGCTGTCGCGGGCGGGCGGTACGTCGGGCCATGACCCCATTCTGCCCGCCCCACGGATCGAGCCCCTTGAGGGATCGCGCCCCCGAAGGGGCGCGGGGAACTGTGGCGATCAACCCCCACCGGCCCGCGGCCGAAGACCGCGCCGTCTCACCACCGGTCGGAGCATCACCGCGAGCACAGCGGAGCGCTTATGCCGACTCCGCGCCCCGGCCCACCGACGGAACCGGCAGCGGCGGCAGCACCGTGCCGTACACCCACGCCTCGAACAGCTCGTCCAGGGGCTCCGGTGCGAAGCGTGCCACGTGCGCGGTGAGCGTCGACGTCGTCACCGAACCGCCCCGGTGCAGCCCGAGCCAGGCGCGCAGCATCCGGAAGAACGCGTCGTCGCCGAGCGCGCAGCGCAGCGCGTGCACGGTGAGACCGCCGCGCTCGTAGAGCCGGTCGTCGAACATGGACTTGCGGCCGGGATCGGCGAGGCGCAGGTCCTGCGGCTGCGAGGCCAGCGACCGGTGCGCGACCGCGGCGAGCTGCTGGGCGCTGCGGCCGCCCGACCGCTCCGACCACAGCCACTCCGCGTACTTCGCGAACCCCTCGTTCAGCCAGATGTGCCGCCAGTCGGCGATGGACACACTGTTGCCGAACCACTGGTGCGCCAGCTCGTGTGCCACCAGCCGCTCCGAACCCCGCGCACCGTCCACGTGGTTGGCGCCGAACAGCGACAACCCCTGGGCCTCGACGGGGACATCGAGCTCCTCCTCGGTCACCACGACCGCGTACTCGTCGAACGGGTAGGGACCGAAGAGCTGTTGGAAGAGGTGCATCATCCCGGGCTGGCGCGCGAAGTCCCGCGAGAACTCCGCCAGCAGTTCCGCCGGGAGGTGTCCGTGCTGGGGGATGCCCCCGAGCCCCGGGTCGCCCAGCAGGACGGTCTGGTACTTCCCGATCGACAGGCCGACCAGATAGCTCGACGTCGGCGCCGCCTGCTCGTACACCCACGTGGTCGTCGAGGCCTTCGTGGTCCGCGTCAGCAGCCGGCCGCCCGCCACCACCGAGTACGCCGACGGCGTCGTGACGGATATCAGGTACGACGCCTTGTCCGCGGGCCGGTCGTTGCACGGGTACCAGGAGGGCGCCCCGACGGGCTGACTCGCCACCAGCGCCCCGTCGCCCAGCTCCTCCCAGCCGATCCCGCCCCAGGGGCTGTTCACCGGCTTGGGGTTGCCCGACCAGTGCACCTCGACGGTGAAGGCTGCCCCGGCGCGCAGCGGCTTGGCCGGCCGCACGCGCAGCCGGCCGCCGCGGTGGGTGTAGTGCGCGGGCCGGCCGTCCACCCTGACCCGGCCGATCTTGAAGTCGGCCAGGTTCAGCTGGAACTCCGGCAGCGCCGAGCGCCCCACGATGGCGTTGATCCGCGCCGCACCCGACAGCCGGTTCGGGGCGGGCCGGTAGTCCAGCGTGAGCTCGTAGCGGTGCACCCGGTAACGGGAATCACCGTTCGCCGGGAAATACGGATCCGGCCCGACCGCCTGCTGAACTGCCACGTCCCCGTCCGCTCCCTGACCTGTGCTCGAACCACCCGCCGCCGGTGCACCGCCCACCGACCCCGAGTAGCCCCTTCTCAGGGACGCCATGCCTCGATCGGATTGCCGAGCCAGCGGGTGTCGTCCGGGACGGACTCCGCGGCCATGACGAGCGACGCGGGACCCAGGGTCGTCCGGGCCCCGATCGTGCTGCCGGGCAGCACGATCCCGCCAGGGCCCAGCGTGGCGCCCTCACGGAGGACCACAGTATCCGTCCGCAAGATCCGGTCGTGGAAGAGGTGAGTCTGCAGGACGCAGCCACGGTTGACCGTCGCCCCGTCCTCGAGCGTCACCAGGTCCGACTCGGGCAGCCAGTAGCTCTCCACCCACACGCCCTTGCCGATCCGTGCGCCGAGCCCGCGCAGCCACGCCGTCATCACCGGCGTGCCCGGCACCGCGCCCGCCAGCCACGGCACCGCCACGACCTCGACGAACGTGTCCGCCAGCTCGTTGCGCCACACGAAGCCGCTCCACAGCGGATGCTCGCCGCTGCGGTGCCGTCCGACGAGCAGCCACTTGGCGACGATCGAGACGACGGCCGCCGCGCCCCCCGCCCCGAGCAGGACGAGCCCGGACAGCAGCGGCGCCCAGACGCCCAGCGCGCACAGCACCGCCACCGTCAGCACGGCCAGACCCGCCGAGCAGAACACCGGCACGATCCGGCACAGCTCCACCAGGGCACGCGCCCACAGCAGCCGCGCGGGCGGCTCGTACGTCCGGCTCTGGTCGCCCCCGGTCGTGTTCCGCGGCAGCTTCACCGGCGGCAGCCCCAGGTAGGAGCTGCCCTTCTTCGCCTTCTTCGGCGTCGCCGACAGCACCCCCACCAGGCCGCCGTCCGGCACGCTCCGGCCCGGCGCGGTCATCCCCGAGTTGCCGAGGAACGCCCGCCGCCCGATCTCCGCCCGCCCGATCCGCATCCAGCCGCCACCGAGCTCGTACGGCGCGGTCAGCGTGTCGTCGGCGAGGAACGCGCCCTCACCGACCGTGGTCAGGCTGGGCAGCGCGAGGACGGTCGAGACCTCGGCGCCCTTGCCGATCCGCATGCCGAGCAACCGCAGCCACACCGGTGTGACCAGCCCCGCGTAGAGCGGGAAGAGGGTCTCGCGCGAGTGGTCCATGAGCTGCGTGACCGTCCACGCCTGCCAGCCGATCCTGCTGTGCGTGGGATGCGTGCCCTCGCGCAGACCGACGCTCAGCAGCCGTACCGCGACCAGCAGCAGCACGGCGTACGCCAGACCGAAGGCGAGCGTGGCCGGGACCAGGGCGAGCGCGGCGCCCCGCAGGGCCTCACCGAGCCCGCCGCCGGGGGTCACGAAGCGGCTCGCCACCAGCAGGGCCGCCCCGGCCGCCAGCACCGGCAGCGAGGTCAGCGCGAGACCGGACAGGCCGTACAGCACCCGCCAGGACGTGCCGCGCGCCGGCCGCTCCTTGGGCCAGTTGCGCTTGGCCTTGCCGAGCTTGACCGCGGGCGCGCCCGCCCACCGCTGACCGGTGGGTACCTGACCGGTGACCGCCGAACCCGGAGCCACCTCGGCCCGCTTGCCGACCCGGGCGCCGGGGAAGAGCATGCTGCGCGTGCCGACGACGGCGTGCGCGCCCACCTTGACCGTGCCGAGTTCCAGCCGGTCGCCGTCCAGCCACCAGCCGGACAGATCCACCTCGGACTCCACGGCCGCGCCTCGGCCCAGCTTCAGCATGCCGGTCACCGGCGGAAGCGAGTGCAGGTCCACGTCCGGCCCGACCTTGGCCCCCAGGGCCCGCGCGTAGCGCTCCAGCCAGGACCCGGTCAGCGAGGTCGCCCCGCTGAACTCGGCCAGCCGCTCCGCCGTCCACAGCCGCAGATGGACGCCGCCACCGCGCGCGTACCGTCCCGGTTGCACACCGCGCAGCAGCAGCCGCGCCCCGGCCGCGGCGATCGCGAGCCGTCCGGGCGGGCTGAACAGCAGCAGCGCGGCGGACCCGACCAGCCACCACGGGGCGGTCGGCAGCCAGCCGTACGAGGGCAGCAGGTTGCCGAGCGCGGCCAGCGGCACCGTCCAGCGCAGCCCCATCAGCGTGAAGAGCGGTACGAGCAGCAGCGTCTGGATCACCTTGGCGCGCGCCGGCACCGGGGCGATGACGCGGGTCGACCCGTCGTCCTGCGCCGATTTCTCCAGATGACGGGCCAGCTTGCGCAGGGTGGGCTGCTGGTAGATGTCGAGGACGGCCGCGCTGGGGTAGCGGGTGCGCAGCCGTGTCGTCAGCTGGGCGGCGGCGAGACTGCTGCCGCCGATCGCGAAGAAGTCGTCACGGGCACTGCCCACGGGGATGCCGAGGACCTCGGTCCACTGCTCCGCCAGCCAGGCCTCGGTGCCGTAGAGCTGCTCGGCCGGGCCGCCCGTCTCCACGCCCTCCAGGGGCCAGGGCAGGGCGTTGCGGTCGACCTTGCCCGAGGTGCGGGTCGGCAGGTCGGCCACCGGCGCGAGCAGCGGCACGAGCGCGGCCGGCAGCTCGGCGCGCAGCCGCCGCACGGCCGCCGCCTGGTCCCAGCCGTCCTGCGTCACGACGTACCCGACCAGGAGCTGGTTGCCGCCGCGGGCGGTCCGCACGGCGGCGGCGGCCCCCGCGACACCCGGCAGCGCCTGGAGTGCCGCGTCCACCTCGCCCAGCTCGATCCGCCGCCCGCCGAGCTTGATCTGCTCGTCGGCCCGCCCGAGGAAGACGAGCCCCTCGGCGTCGGCGCGCACCAGGTCACCGCTGCGGTACGCCCGCTCCCAGCCCAGCGACTTCAGCGGCGCGTACTTCTCCGCGTCCTTCTCGGCGTCGAGATACCGTGCGAGCCCGACCCCGCCGATCACCAGCTGCCCGCTGCCGCCCAGCGGCACCGGCTCCCCGGCCTCGTCGACGACGGCCAGTTCCCAGCCCCTGAGCGGCAGCCCGATCCGGATCGGCTCCTCACCGGACATCAGCGAGGCACAGGCGACGACGGTGGCCTCGGTCGGCCCGTACGTGTTCCAGACCTCCCGCCCCTCCGTCACCAGCCGCTGCACCAGCTCGGGCGGGCAGGCCTCACCGCCGAAGATCAGCAGCCGTACGTCGTTGAGGGTCTCGGGCTCCCACAGCGCGGCCAGCGTCGGCACCGTGGAGACGACCGTGATCTCCTGCTCGACCAGCCAGGGCCCGAGGTCGGCGCCGCTGCGGACCTGGGAGCGGGGCACGGGCACCAGACAGGCCCCGTAGCGCCAGGCCAGCCACATCTCCTCGCAGGAGGCGTCGAAGGCCACGGAGAGCCCGGCCATGACCCGGTCGACGGGTCCGATCGGCTCGTCGGTGAGGAACAGCGCGGCCTCGGCGTCCACGAAGGCGGCGGCGCTGCGGTGACTGACGGCGACGCCCTTGGGCTTGCCGGTGGAGCCGGAGGTGAAGATGATCCAGGCGTCGTGCTCGGTGCCGGGCCGGGCGGCGGCCGACGTCGGGGTGCCGTGGACGGTGATCTCGTGCCCGGCGCCGACGACGGCCCGGACGTCCGCCTCCCCGAAGACCAGCTCGGCCCGCTCGTCGGGGTCCTCGGCGTCCACCGGGACGTAGGCCGCGCCGACGGCGAGGACGGCGAGGATCGCCACGTAGAGGTCGTTGGTGCCGGAGGGGACACGGACACCCACCCGGTCGCCGAGCCCGACCCCGGCGGCGGCGAGCCGGCGCCGGAGGTTCTCCACCTCGACGGCGAGGGCGCGGTAGGTCAGGGTCGTGCTGCCGTCGTCCAGGGCGAGCTCGTCCGGGAACGACCGCACGGACGCGTCGAAGATGTCGACGAGGGTGCGGGGGGAGGCGGCGGGGCCGCCGGAGAAGCGGGCGGTGTCGCCGAGTTGTGCGCGGATTTCTTCGTCGAGCAGGCCGAGAGCACTGCTCTCGTCGATGGCTGCCATCGGTCCTCGCGTCTCGATCCCGGAAGCCTCCGGGGAGCCGGCGGGCCCGCAGGTCTGCCTGGGGTTGTCCGGTCCAGCTCCGTAACAAGCCGGAAATTTTAGTACGACGCTAGGCTCGCCGCGCTGGCCCGGCCACTCGGGGAGCCCGTCCGGGGCGCCGAGGAAGATCAACGGCACCCCTCTGACCTGGAAGCTTCGCGCCGCGGCGAGACTTGCCCCACATCGGCGGGAAGGACGCCTCTGGCGACCTGATGTCCCGGTTTGAGGTGTGCGCGCCGTGGGCGGCGATGGAGCCGACACGGCGAGGGCGGCCGGCCGGTCGACCGGAGCTCCCGAGACCCGAAACCCGCCCGGCCACTCCGACACCGCCGCAAGACGGGTGCCCCGACCTGCGCCCCGCAGCCTTCCCTGCGGCTCCGGCAGTCGTATGGTTCGGGGTGATTTATGGTGAGTAAAGGAGCATGTCCCTACCGGAGGTGCCATGACGCGCGCCGCGGCAGCGATCGTCTCTCTGGCTGTCAGCGTGGCGTTCATCGTCGCGACATCGGCTTGTGACCAGGGCGGGGAGGACACGTCGAACGCCCACTACGGCGACTGCCCGGTCTCGGGACACTACGGGGAGTTCCGCCTGTCACCCGAGACGGCGGGCGCCCTCACCGTCAGAACGACCCTGCCCGCGCCCGGCTGGTGGAACGGCGACACGCCGGACTCGATCAAGAGCGGCTACGAGTACTGCATGGCCGCGAACATCGCCTATCGGTCCGGACTCGACCGGGTGAAGGTCGAGAACGCCCCCTTCCCTGACGTCGTGTCCGGCCGGACCAAGGACTTCGACCTGGCCCTGGCGCAGATCACGATCACCCCGGAACGGAGCAAGGTCGCCGAGTTCTCCCCGCCCTACCTCTCCTCGACCCTGGGAGTGCTGATCAGGGACGGCGAGAAGATCGACGAGGGCAACATCCGTGACGTCCGCATCGGAGTGGCCGAAGGCACCACGGGCGAGAAGTTCGTCGAGAAGCGCCTCAGGCCGACCAAGCCCGTCACCCCCTTCGCCAACGACCCGGCGATGGTCACGGCGCTGGAGGAGGGACGGATCGACGCGGTCGTCCACGACACGACGATTCTGCTGGCGTATCCCCAGAAACGGGAGAGCAGGGTGCGCCTCGTGGGCCAGTACAGGACCGACCAGGGTTACGGCGCCCTGTACCCGAAGGGGTCACCCGACAAGGACGAGCTGGACCGGATCATCCGGCAGCTGATCGACGACGGAACGCTCACCAAACTGTCGGCCGTCTATCTCGGGGCCGCCTTCGGCCAGGACCCGGCCAAGATCCCGTACTTCACGGTCGACGGCAGCTCCTGAACGCGGCGGGTGTGCGCACCCCCGGGGCGGCGGTCCGGATGCCGTTCCGCTTCACAGGTCCGCCATCGGTACACCGCTCAGGTCCAGGGCGGCTCCGGCGGCGAGCGCCTGCTCGGCCCAGATGATTTTGCCTCGGTCGGTGTACCGGGTTCCCCAGCGGCGGGACATCTGTGCGACGAGAAGCAGACCACGGCCGCCCTCGTCGGTGAAGGCCGCGCGGCGCAGGTGCGGGGAGGTGCTGGTGCCGTCGGCGACCTCGCAGATCAGGCTGTCGCGGTCGCGCAGCAGCCGCAGGCTGATGGGGGCCGCTCCGTACCGGATCGCGTTCGTCACGAGTTCGCTGAGGATCAGCTCGGTCGTGAAGGCGGCCTCGCCGAGCCCCCAGGACTCCAGCCTGCGGGTGGCCTCGGCGCGGATCCGGGAGACGGCCGCGGGGTCGTCGGGCACCTCCCACTCCTCGATCTGCTCCGGGTCGAGGAGCCGGGTGCGTGCGACGAGCAGGGCGACATCGTCACTCGATCTGGTGCGCAACATCGCGTCGAGCACCGCCCGGCAGGTGTCGTCCGGGGTGGCGCCGTCCGTATCGGCGAGCGCCTGCCTCAGCATGCCGAGCCCGATGTCGATGTCACGGCCGCGCGCCTCGACCAGGCCGTCGGTGTAGAGGACCAGCCGGCTGTCAGCGGCCAGTCGGAGGACGGCCGTCTCGACCGGCAGGCCTCCCCCCACGCCGAGTGGCGGGGCGACGGGGATGTCGGGGAAGGTCACGGAGCCGTCGGGCGAGACCAGCGCCGGACCGGGATGACCGGCCCGGGCGAGAACACACCGTCCGGAGACCGGATCGTAGACCGCGTACAGGCAGGTGGCACCGGTGACGGCCTCGGTGTCGCCCTCGGCTGCCGCGCCCTGGTCGATCCGGGTGATCAGGTCGTCCAGGTGCGCGAGCAGTTCGTCCGGAGGCAGGTCCAGGGCGGCGAAGTTGTGCACCGCGGTCCTCAGGCGGCCCATCGTCGCGGCGGCGTGCAGACCGTGCCCGACGACATCGCCGACCACCAGGGCCACCCGGGCCCCCGGCAGCGGGATGACGTCGTACCAGTCGCCGCCCACCCCCGCCTGGGCGGGCAGGTACCGGTGCCCGACCTCCAGGGCGGACAGCTCGGGGAGCGCGCCGGGCAGCAGGCTGCGTTGCAGGGTGACGGCCGTGGTGTGCTCGCGGGTGTATCGCCGCGCGTTGTCGATGCACACGGCCGCCCGGGCGGCGAGTTCCTCGGCGGGGGACAGGTCGTCCGTCTCGAAGGGATCCTGCTCCGAACGCCAGAACTCCACGACACCCAGCAATTGGCCTCGGGCCTGGAGCGGCACCGAGATCATGGAGTGGACACCGAATGCGATGACCTTCCGGGCCCGCTCCGGGTTCTGGACCCGCCATCCGTCGGCCATGGCGAGGTCCGCCACCAGGACCGGTCGGCCGGTGGTGATACCCATGGCCACGGGGTTGCCGGGCGCGTAGTGCATACGCCTCCCGACGGGGTAGAGGGGCACGTCGTCCCGGATGCCCTGGGCTGCGATACGGCGCATTTCCCTGCTCGCCCCCGTCGGTTCACCCCCTTGCAGCACGGGCTCCAGCAGCTCGACGGTGGCGAAGTCGGCGAAGCGCGGGACCGCCACCTCGGTCAGCTCCTCGGCGGTGCGCTGCATGTCGAGGGTGGTGCCGATCCGCGTGCTGGCCTCGTAGAGCAGTTGCAGGCGCCCGCCCGCCACGTCCGCCCGGCCCGCGAGGGCGCGCAGCTCCGTGGTGTCCCGCAGCGTGGCCACGCTGCCTCCTTGCAGGCCCACCGGCCGCACGCTCACCGCGAGCAGGATGTCCCCGGCCAGGAAGACCCTGTCCGTGGCCGCCAGGCCCGACGCCAGCAGTTCGGCCAGGGCCGGGTTCAGCCCGAGTCCGGTGACCGACCTGCCCTCGGCCTCCGGCGGCAGGGCGAGCAGCCGGCGCGCTTCGTCGTTGACCAGCAGCAGCCTTCCGTCACCGTCCAGAATGATCACGCCTTCGCGGACCGCGTGCAGCACCGCGTCGTGGTGCTCGTACATGCGGGTCATCTCCACCGGCCCCAAGCCCCGGGTCTGGCGCCGCAAACGCCCGCTGACCAGTGCCGACCCACCCGCGGCCAGCAGCACCGCGACACCGCCGGCGGCGAAGATCACCGGCAGTTGGTGCTGCACCACACTGGTCACCTTGTCCGCCGTGACGCCCACGGTGACGAGGCCGACCGCGGTCCCCTTCTTGTCGAAGACGGCCACCGTCGAGTCGACCGCCTTCCCCAGACTGCTGTCGAACGTGGTCTGGTGGGGCTCGCCCTCGAGCGCCTGGTCGTAGGAGGTGGAGACGTGCTTCCCGATCTGGTCCGGGTCCGGGTGGGTCCACCGGAAGCCGTAGGGGCTCAGCGCCACGACGTAATCGACGCCGGTCCTCTTCCGCACCGCCTCGGCATGGGGCTGGAGTGCCGCCGTCGGGTCATCGCTCTGCATCGCCTCCGCGGTGCCCGGAGCGTTCGCGAACGACTCGGCCGCCACCAGCGACCGGTCGCCGGCCTCCTGGATCGCGCGGTTGCGGTCCTGGATCACGAGCACCACCACGGCCGTGACGACGAGCAGGAGGGCGACGGCGAGTTGCAGCAGGAATACCTGACCGGCGACGCTGTGCGGTTTCCGCAAGAACAGCAGACGTCGACCGGTCGTACGGCGATGGGCCTTCGGGCCGGCCTCCGGTGGCCCGCCCTTCGGTGGCACGCGGCCGGCCCGTCGGCTCGCTGGGACAGATTGCCCTAGTTTGCCCATTTTCCCAGTATCGGTGACCGGCCCGGCGGGCGCGGCCCCGGGGCCGCGCCCGGTCGGACCGGCGCCGCAGTGGGCCCGCGGCGGGCGGGGAATGCGAAGGCTCCAGGAACGGCGAATTGCCGGTGAGTCATATGACTCACCGGCAATTCCCGAACCCGCCGAGCTCGATCTTGCGAACGCCTCGTCTGGTCCTTCTTCTGTGTCCGAGGGGGGACTTGAACCCCCACGCCCGATAAAGGGCACTAGCACCTCAAGCTAGCGCGTCTGCCATTCCGCCACCCGGACAAGGTGTCTGTCGTGCGGGGTTTCCCCCGCGGCGACGTCGTAAACATTACCAGGCTTTCCGGGGTGCCCGATCACGGGCGGTCGCCCCGCCGGATGCCGCATCCCGCGTGAACGGCGTGTGTCGGGCCGGGACCGGCCTTGGGCGGGGAGCGGGGGAGAGGGAGGATGAAGGGGACCCACCAGCAGTGACAGCGGGAGGAACCAGCGTGAGCGCGACCGACGGCACGGCCAGGAGCGTCACCGGCGAGGACGAGGTCGTGGACCTCTGCCGCGAGCTGATCCGGATCGACACCAGCAACTACGGCGACCACTCGGGTCCGGGTGAACGCAAGGCGGCCGAATGGGTCGCCGAGAAGCTCGCCGAAGTGGGACTCGAACCGAAGATCCTCGAGTCGCACCCGGGCCGCGCCTCCACGGTGGCCCGCATCGAGGGCGAGGACTCGTCGAGGCCCGCGCTGCTCATCCACGGTCACCTCGACGTCGTACCGGCCAACGCGGTCGACTGGACCCACCACCCCTTCTCCGGCGAGGTCGCCGACGGATGCGTGTGGGGCCGGGGCGCGGTCGACATGAAGGACATGGACGCGATGACGCTGGCGGTCGTCCGCGACCGGCTGCGCTCCGGGCGCAGGCCGCCCCGCGACATCGTGCTGGCGTTCCTCGCGGACGAGGAGGCGGGCGGCACCTACGGCGCCCGTCACCTCGTCGACAACCACCCCGACCTGTTCGAGGGCGTCACCGAGGCGATCAGCGAGGTGGGCGGATTCTCGTTCACCGTGAGCGAGGAGCGGCGGCTCTACCTCATCCAGACGGCCGAGAAGGGCATGCACTGGATGAAGCTGACCGTGGCCGGCACCGCCGGACACGGCTCGATGATCCACCGGGACAACGCCATCACCGAGCTCTCTGAGGCGGTCGCGCGGCTCGGCCGGCACACCTTCCCGGTACGGGTCACCAAGACCACCCGCGCCTTCCTCGACGAGCTCGGCGACGCGCTCGGCACCCAGTTGGACCCCGAGGACATGCAGGCGACCCTCGCCAGGCTGGGCGGGATCGCCAAGCTGATCGGCGCGACGCTGAGCAACACCGCCAACCCGACCCAGCTGGGCGCCGGCTACAAGGTCAACGTCATCCCGGGCGAGGCCACCGCGCACGTCGACGGGCGCTTCCTGCCGGGCCACGAGGACGAGTTCCTCGCCGACCTCGACCGGATCCTCGGCCCGAAGGTGCGCCGCGAGGACGTGCACTCCGACAAGGCGCTGGAGACCTCCTTCGACGGGCCGCTGGTCGAGGCGATGCAGTCCGCGCTGCTCGCCGAGGACCCGACCGCCAAGGCCATCCCCTACATGCTGTCCGGCGGCACGGACGCCAAGTCCTTCGACGACCTCGGTATCCGGGGCTTCGGCTTCGCCCCGCTGAAGCTGCCGCCGGAGCTCGACTTCGCCGGGATGTTCCACGGTGTGGACGAGCGGGTCCCGGTGGACGGCCTCCAGTTCGGGGTGCGCGTGCTCGACCGGTTCATCGACGCGTCCTGAATTGTCCCGGTGAAACGAGAATCCACCGGGCCGAGAACGAGCCAAGAGAATCGTCCGCCTGTACGGGCGGGACTGGGAAGAGTGAATGCGCCGATAAGCGCGTAGCCTCATTAATTCCCCCTCGTTACTGGTGATGCGATCCGCTGCTTGGGATCGCATTGCCAACAAGGAGGAATAATGATCAAGAAGGTCGTCGCTGCTGCGGCTGCCACTGGTGGGCTGGTTCTCGCGGGCGCGGGTCTGGCTGTTGCCGATGCCGGTGCCCAGGGTGCTGCCGTGCACTCCCCGGGTGTCGCCTCGGGCAACGTGATCCAGGTGCCCGTGCACGTCCCGGTGAACGTCTGCGGTAACACGATCTCGGTGATCGGGCTGCTGAACCCCGCCTTCGGCAACACCTGCATCAACAAGTGACGTCGACCCGCTGAGGGGTCGTCCGTCCACACCGTCGGCCCCGGAGCGCGCGCCATGCGCTCCGGGGCCGACCGGTCTTTTCCCGAAGGAAAAGCCGAAGAAGTCGAAGAGCCCGAAATGAATCGAACAGCTGCCATGATGCGAGCGCATTCGGGACGAATGACAAGATCGAAAGCAGGGATTCAGAAATGCGACAGGTCACCCGCAAAAGCCTCATGACCGTGGCGGCGGCGACGGGGGTGATCGCCGCCGCGGGCGGCTACGCCCACGCCGACTCCGGCGCGTACGGCGGCGCCACCGACTCGCCCGGCGTCCTGTCGGGCAACTCGGTGCAGGCGCCGGTCAACGTTCCGGTGAACGTCTGCGGCAACACCGTCGACGTCGTCGGGGCGCTCAACCCGACCTTCGGCAACTCCTGCGCCAACAAGGGCAGCGGTGCGCGGTCGGGCGGCTACGGCGACCAGCGGGGCGGTGGTCACGGCGACCACCGCGGCGGTGGCTACGGCGACCACGGGGGCGGCGGCTACGGCGACCACCAGGGCGGCGGTGGCCGGGGCGGAAGCCACGGTGGGGGCCATGACGGGAACCACGGGGGCGGCCACGGCGGCTCCGGCTCGCAAGGAGGCTCCGGGGGCGCGCACGCGGGCGGGCACACCGGCGGATCGCCCGGTGTCGGCTCCGGCAACCACGTCCAGGCGCCGATCGACGTGCCGGTCAACGTGTGCGGCAACAGCATCGACGTCGTCGGGATCCTCAACCCGTCCTTCGGCAACGACTGCGCCAACGACAGCGGTACCGGCGCCCACACGCCCCCCTCGCGCGGCCACGAGACGCCGGGCAAGCCCGGAGAGCACGGCCCCGGCAAGCCGGGCGAGCACGGACAGTCCAATCCGTCCCGGCCCGGGGGCGTGCCGTCCACCTCGGACCACGTGACCCCGGCCGGCGCCTCCGCCGTCCACCGGCCCGCCGGCCAGGCCGCGCAGCTCGCGCACACCGGCAGCGAGCTGCCGATGGGCCTCGCCCTGCCGGCCGGCGTGGGCGCGCTGCTCGCGGGCGCGGTGCTCTACCGCAAGGCACGCCCCTCCGCGTAAGCCTCCGGGGTGCCCACGACGGAGCGGGCGCCGCCTCGGCGGTGCCCGCTCCGTACCCGTGGGGTCACCTCACCACGTGGCCCGCACCTGGCGGATGATCCGCCGGCGCAACCGCACCCTGCGGCTGCCGTCACGCAGCAGGCTCAGGCGGTCCAACTCCCAGTGTCCGTACTCGGCATGGTCGGTCAGCAGTCGGGTCGCGTCCTTGCGGGAGACCCCGCGCGGTACGTAGACGTCGACAAATTCGTATTCCGGCATCGCATCTATTGTGCGGTCTGGGGTCCGGTACGGATAGCGTCTGCACTATGTCTGATGCTGCGCAGCCCACCGCTGCCGAGGTACGCGCCGCCGCCGAGGCGGTCAAGACCGCGCTCGACCGCCACCTGGCCGCGGTCGAACGCAGGACGGGGGAGGACGACCCGGCCGTCTACGAGGCGTTCAACGAGCTGGCCGCGGCCGCCGAGGTCTACGACGAACTGCTCTACGACCGATATGACGAGGTCACCCCCTTCGAGATTCCCGGCGCGGAGGACTCCCTGCCGCCGTACGCGGGCCCCGAGGAGCCGAACGCGCTGAGTGTGCTGATCCGCCGCGACTACGCCGTCGCGGAGCCACAGCGGCTGCTGGCGCAGGCCCAGCGGATCGAGGCGGCGGACGACGAGGGAGTGGGCGGGGCGGTCTCGGACACGGTGCACGGGGCGCTGGGCATACTGTTCGGCGAGTTCGAGCCGGACGAGATCGGCTCCCGGCACAAGGAGTTCGGCCTGGAGGAGGGCGACTCCACGCTGTGGGTGCTGGCGGCCGACGAAGCGGCCGAGCCGGGCGAGTGGCTGGAGACACCCTTCGAGCAGGCCGACCCCGGGCGGGTGATCTGCCGCTTCGACGTGAGCTCGGTGTTCGACGAACTCGACGACGGTGACGACAGCGACGACGAGGACCTCGTGGACGACATCGAGGACGAGGAACTGGAGCCGCTGGACGCCGACCGCCGCTGACCGGCGGTCGGCAGCGGGCAGCGACGGGCGGGAAGCGGGCGGCGGAAGTCTCCGGGTCCGTACGACGGCGGCGGTCCCGAGGGGGAGACCCTCGGGAC